>NZ_JAVDUC010000003.1:0-375288 GCF_031456125.1 Sphingomonas sp. BE138 | reverse complement strand
GCCGGCATGCCTCGGCCGTCGTGCCACCCTGGCTCACCATGATCTCAACCTCACGCAGCTTGCCGATGATCTCTTCGGGCTTGTGCTTCTTGGCAAGCATTCGTCGTCCCTTCCTTGATCCAGACTCTCATAGTCCATGGACCACTCAGAAGGGGGCAGCTCACTGTCGCGCTGGCGCCCGTCCGCCGCCGGGGCCGCGCAGACGATACGCGAATGACCCATGATCGTCTTGACGTCTCTCCGGCGCTGATCCGCCTGATCCTGCTGACGCTGCGCGACCGGCGCGATCGGTTTCGGCGCCTTGTTCGCGGGCGGCATGACGATCGGCAATGTCGTCTGCGCCCGGGCCGCTGATCGCGCGATGGTGCCGGCGATCGGCGGGACGCTCGCCTTCAACGTGGGCGCGGGCGTCCCTTCTGCCTTGCTCGCCCGAGAACCGGCGGCGCACGCATTCTCTGATCGGTGTCGCGGCTGATCGAGCGCCGTTACGGCGCCCGCGCCCATGACAATAAGAGGCTTTTTCATGGACCAGACACGTACGGCCGATCGCGCCATGGATACGGCCGCGACCGGACCGGTGGCGGGATCGGCGCTGAAATGGCTGGGGTGGATCGCCACCACCACCGCCATCTTCATGTTCGTCTCCTACGTCGATCAGATCAGGTTGAACCTGGCCGGCCAGAAGGGGTCGATCATCATGCCGATCGCCACGGTGGTGAATTGCAGCCTGTGGACAAGCTACGGCGCCTTGCGCCGCGACTGGCCGGTGGCGGCGGGCAATTTCCCGGGCGTCATCCTCGGCCTCATCACCGTTTTCACTGCCCTTTGATCCTGTCGCGTCCGCGCCTGCTTCTTCGTGGAGATTGCCATGTCCTTGCCGCCGATGACCCGCCGTGCCGCCCTGGCGGGGGCTGCCGCGACCGGCTTCGTTCCTGCGGTCGCCGCAGGCACCGCCCGGCCCGGCCAGCGAGGTGCCGCTGACTCGCCGCAATTGCGGGTCGCGGCGCGTTCCGACCGGCTATGCAACGGCGTGGCCGTGTCGCAGCAGGGCTTCATCTTCCTCGGGCTGCCTCGCTTGAACGGTCACGCGGAAACCCCCGGGCTGGTCCGTCTAGAGGAGGATGGCGCGACAACGCCGTTCCCCGGTGGCCGTTGGAACGAATGGCGCCCCGGCGTCGACCCGCGGGAGGCGTTCGTCAACGTCAATGCGGTTCATGTCTTCGCCGACGATACGTTGTGGGTCGTCGATCAGGGCACAACCGCGTCCGGACCGGTCGCGGGCGGCGCGAAGATCGTACGGATCGACGCCGCGACCGGTACCGTGCTGACGGTGCTGCGCTTCGCCGACGAGATCCTGCCGCCGGGCGCGGCGATGAACGACCTGCGTGTCCACGACAACATCGTCTATGTGACCGACTCCGGAAGGGGCGGCATCATCGTGCACGATCTGGCGGCGGACCGCACCGTGCGCCGCCTCTCGGGGCACCCGCTGACCAGGAAGCCCGAAGCACAGGTGCAAAGGGGTGCCGGCGGTCGTGTCCTGGCCGATCGTGCCGGCCGACGCCCGGCCGTGCACAGCGACATGATCGAACTCGATGCCGATGGCGCATGGCTGTACTGGTCAACCCCGACCGGACCGATCCGGCGCATCGCGACCGAATTGCTGCTGGACGAGCGGCTGGACGACGATGCGCTGGCGCAGGCCGTGCAGACGATCGCCGAGATCCCCACGATCGGCGGTACGGCGATGGACACGCTGGGCAACCTCTATCTGTCGGATGCGGAAAGCCGCCGGATCACCATCCTGACGCCGCAGGGGCGGCAGGTCCCGCTGATCGCGGACGACCGGCTGTCATCGCCCGACGCCATCTTCATCGATCATCGACGGCGTCTGTTCGTGCCGGCCTCGCAGCTGGAGGACCTTGCCGTCCATGCCGGCGCCGACCGGACGCGGCCACCGTGGCAGGTGTTCGTCATGGACCTGCCGGAGGAGGTGGACGGGGTGCGCCTGGGCGATGCGGTCACCGGCCGCCCGCCCGATCGCGGGCTGGGCTTCATCCGCGGCATCGAGCATGTGGCGATGACCGTTCCCGACATGGAGGACGGCATCCGCTTCCTGGAGCAGGCGTTCGGCGCGACGGTGCTGTATCGTCACCTGAAGCTGACCGATGAACCGCTCAAAGGGCCGGGCGTGGCGAAGATGAACGCGTTGCCGGCCGGGGCGACGATGCGCGGGCTGTGCCAGTTGCGGCTCGGCAACGCCGCCAATATCGAGCTTTTCCAGATCGACGGCGTACGGCGCACGCAGGCCGCACAGATCAACGATATGGGCCTCGTCCACTTCAGCGTGGCGGTGGACGACATCGACGCCGCCTGTGCGCGGTTCGAGCGGGCGGGCGGCAAGCTGCTTCCCGGCCCGCACGACCTGGGAACAAACGAGAAGGGGCCGGGCAACCGCTTTCGCTTCGGACAGACGCCATGGGGCACGTGGATCGAATTCGCGACGCTTCGCTCGCCGTTACGCTACGATGCCGGGGCACGTCAGCAGCGGTGGATACCTCAGCGCGGCTGAGCCCGGCCCGCGATGTGGCTGGCATTGCGCTTTCCACATGAATCGCCGGAGAGCTTCTCTTGCATAGCATCATTCGGCTCGAAGTGGCGTATTTGCGTCGGTGGGAGCATTGTCTATCAACGTCTCCATCGCGCGTCGCGCAGCATCGCCGTCGCCGGCGACCAGTGCCCTGAATACAGCGTGATGGTCGGGCATCGGGTCACGCACCTGCCGCCGCTGATCGCGCGAGAAGCGCGTGGTCCATTCGACCGCGGCGGCGATCGAGTTGGATAACGTCAGCAACCGTTCGTTGCGTGTCGCGTCGAGGACAGCAAGGTGGAACGCTTGGTCGTCACCTGCCCTCCGACCGCGGCACCGGTGCGCATCGGTGCGCATCGGTGCGCAGCCGGCGGCGCGCAGGTGGCGACGGTCGCCGAGGACGGCAAATACGGCGTCACGATCACCGGTCGCGCACGTGCAGGAGTCGTGGGCAAAACCCTCACGGCGGCCAATCTGCTGCTGTTCGCGGTCGGTCGCGAGCGGCGTCTGCGCGACGCTGCGACGGACCGCGCTCGCGATCAACACGGACGCTTACTGGACCAGCGGCCCGTAACCACCGGACTTCGCGTTCTTTCATGCAACGCCCCGATCGCCGCGCACTCGCCAGAAGGTCGCGATCCGGTGAGTGCGCAATGATCGATGCTACCGCGGTCACCCCGTCGAACAACGCATCAGTCGGCGGGCGTGCCCTGCGGGAGGGGCAGGGCGGTGATGTCGGATGATTCAGCCCAGAGGTTGATCCCGCCGTCCTCGGCCGCCTTGTCGATCGCGGCGAGATCGTCGGCGGAAAAGTCGAGCGCCTTCACCGCATCGAGCGAGTCGTCGAGTTGTTCGACCGTGCGCGCGCCGATCAGCGCGGAGGTGACGCGCGCGTCGCGCAGCACCCAGGCGATCGCCATTTGTGCCAGCGTTTGCCCGCGCCGAGCCGCGATGTCGTTGAGCGCGCGGATCGCCGCCAGGTTCTGGTCGGTCAGCATCCCCTGCGACAGCGAGCCACCGCGGCCGGCGCGCGCGCCCTGCGGGACGCCGTGCAGATATTTGTCGGTCAGCATGCCCTGTGCCAGCGGCGAGAAAGCGATGCAGCCGGTGCCGAGGTTCTCCAGGGTGGCGAGCAGTTCGCGTTCGATCCAGCGGTTGAGGATCGAGTAGCTCGGCTGGTGGATGAACAACGGCACCTTCTCCTCGGCGAGGATCTGCGCGGCCTTGCGGGTAAGCCCCGGATCGTAGGAGGAGATGCCGACGTACAGCGCTTTGCCCTGCCGGTGGAGCTGGACCAAGGCGCCCATGGTCTCCTCCAGCGGGGTCGCCGGATCGACGCGGTGCGAATAGAAGATGTCGACATAGTCGAGCCCCATCCGCTTCAGGCTCTGGTCGCAACTGGCGATCAGATACTTGCGCGACGACCCGATGTCGCCGTACGGCCCGGGCCACATGTCCCAGCCGGCCTTGGTCGAGATCACGAGCTCGTCACGGTACCCGCGCAGATCGGCGGCGAGCACGCGCCCGAAATTCTCCTCCGCCGATCCGTAGGGCGGGCCGTAATTGTTGGCGAGATCGAAATGGGTGACGCCGCGGTCAAAGGCGCGGCGCAGGATCGCGCGGCCCGTTTCGAACACGTCCGCACCGCCGAAGTTCTGCCACAGGCCGAGGCTGATCGCGGGCAGCCGCAGCCCGCTGCGACCGGTGCGGCGGTACGGCATCCGGCCGTCATAGCGGTCGGGAGATGCGGCATAGGGCGGGTCGAACGGCATGGCAGGCTCCTCTTATCTCAACAGGTTAACGCACGCCGGGGCGTGCGTTTCAACCGCGGCGCGTCAACCGGGTTCGGTGGATGGCGCGAATTGTGCGTACCAGTCGGCATAGCGCGTGTTGCGCGCCAGGCAGCGGTTGAGGTCGGGCGTACCGTCGGTCCACCAGACCGGGCCGCGCTCGCCCAGCGCGACCTTGGCGGCGTCGACGCGCGTGCGGGCGGCGCGCAGGGCAACGGGATCGTCGTGGCGGAGCGCGCCCTGCACCGCGCGGCGCGCGGCCATCAGTTCTTCCACGAGCGCCTGGCGCGTATCGGGCGGAAGGGCTGGGTTGCTTTTGCGCCACAAGCGCCCGCGCACCACCATGTAGCGACCATCGGGCGTGGTCGGCGGATCGGCTAGCGGTGTCGCCACGCGCCGGCACCCAGCGCCGCCAGCCCGACCGCCGCGACGCCGACCCCCAGCAGCGCGGCGGTGCGGCGCCGCTCCGGGTGGCGTCGTCCGCCGTCGATGCCGCTCGGATCGGAGGGCGTCTCGAACAGCGCGCCGCTGCTGTCCGCGCCCGGATCGGCCTTGCGCGCCCAACTGTCCATGAAGCCGTTCATGAGCGCGGCCGACAGGTTGGGGGCCAGGAACTGGTTGAATTTCAGCGCGATGGCGGGCGCACCGACGACGGTGGTGTTGCGCGGGCGGTCGGCAAGCCGCACCACCGCCTTCGCCACCGTTTCCGGCGCCAGGGAGCCGGGCGGCAGCGACAGTTCCGCGCCGGTATGATTGGCGGCGTGATCGATCCCCGGCGTATCCACGAAGGTGGGAAAGACGTCGCAGATATGGATGCGCGGATGCTTCGACATCTCGCCCCGCAGCGCCTCGCTGAACCCGCGCAGCCCGAACTTGCTCGCCGCATAGGCCGCCGCATAGGGGGTCGCGACGAACCCGCCGACCGAGATCATGTTGATGAAGATGCCATGATCCTGCGCCAGGAAGATCGGCAGCACCGCATGCGCGTCGTTCATATGGCCGAGGAGGTTGGTGGTGACGACCTGCGCATGCTCGGCGATCGGCACGTCCTCGTAGCGACCGACGACGCCGACCCCGACGTTGCTGAACCACACGTCGATCCCGCCCAGCGTGTCGCGCGCCGTGGCCGCCAGCCGCGCGACGGCGCCGGCATCGGTCACGTCGAGGGTCTGCACCTGCGCCTCGCCCCCGGCCCCCCGGCAGCGCGCGGCGATATCCTCCAGCCCGGCGGTGCCACGTGCCGCGAGCACCAGATGCGCCCCGCGCCGGGCGAAGGCGACGGCGGTCGCCGCGCCGATCCCGCTCGATGCCCCGGTGATGACCACCCGCGTCGCTGCCGTTCTGCCCGTCATGCCTGCTGCCTCGTTCCGATCGACAGAAGCCGGACGATCCGCGGGCGTGGTCGTTCCGAGCGGGGCGATCAGGCGAGCGGGGCGGGCGGGCGACCGAGCGCCGCGACGATCGCGGGCAGGAGATGCGCGACGACCAGTTCGATCGCGCGCGCGTTGGGGTGAAGGCCGTCCGGTAGGGTAAGCCGTGGGTGACCCATGACGCCGGGAGGGAAGAACGGGGCGTGATCGGCGCCATGGCGCTCCGCAAGATCGGCGTACATGCTGTCATACGACGGGGCATGGGCGCGCAGGAACGGTGGCACCTCGAAGGTGGTCAGGAAGGTCGCGATGCCGCACGAGGTCAACGTGCCGAGGATCTCGTCGAGGTTCGCCCTGGTGCGCGCGGGGGCAACACCGCGCAGCAGATCGTTCGCGCCGAGTTCGACGATGGCGAGCTCAGGCTTGTGGGCAAGGCCGCTCAACACTCGCGGCAGGCGGTGGAGAGCGTCGGCGGTGGTGTCCCCCGACACGCCGGCATCGTGCACGGTCGCGTCCGGGTGACGGTCACGCAGCGCCTGTTCCAGCTTCGCTGCAAAAGAGTTGCGTGTCGGAAGGCCGTAGCCGGCAGTCAGGCTGTCTCCGAGCGCGAGCACGTGGGGCGTCCAGAAGGCGGGCATCGTTCTTATATATGATCGCGGCCGCAAAGATCAGCCCGGTACCCAAGGGCATCACTCGTCAGACCTGCACGCTATCGGCGATGAGCGTGCGCGCGGGTCGGTACTCATGTAAAGAGTTGGGATCGGCAAGGGTCGGCAAGCAGAAAACGAACGCGAGCGATCGGTGACCGCTTGTGGGTCGGAAGGGGCGCAGCGGTCGCTGAGGTTCGCAGCGACGAACAGGGTGAACGCAAGCTCCCCGTTCAATAGGGAGGCGCGATGCGTGCGCGCTGCTCACGCGCGGCCGCGGTCCACCAGGCGAGGTCGTCGGCGAAGCGCGGGAAGCTGCGGGTTAGCGACGCGCCGCCATCCCCGATCGGGTTGCCGTCGGGGTCGAGCGTGTGGCCGATGCTGCCGATGGTCAGCGTGCTCGAGATGACGACCATCCCCATCTCGCTCAGCGTGCCGTGCCACGCAACGCTGGCGTGTGCGCCCGCAAGCCGACCGGCCGAATAGCTGGCGATCGCCGCCGGCCGCCAGAACCATTCCTCCAGAAAATGGTCGGTCAGGTTCTTCAGCCCGGGCTGCTGGCCCCAGTTATACTCGCCGGTGACGAAGACGAAGGCGTCGGCGGCGCGAATTTTGGCCGCAAGCGCCTCCAGCGCCGGCGGCGCCGTACCTGCCGGATACTCCTTGTACATACGGTCGAGCATCGGCAACCCGATCGCCTTGGCATCGATCAGTTCGGGCGCGGCGCCGCGATCGGCGAAGGCTCGCATCAGATAGTCGGCGAGCCGGATGCCCTGCCGGTCCGCGCGGTAGGAGCCGTAGAAGATCAGTATGCGGTCGGCCATCGCCACTCCCCTGAAGAAGACGGGCGGACCATCGGCCCGCCCGAAACGTCGCTCAACCCTGAATGAAGGCGAGCAGATCGGCGTTGATCTGGTCGGCATGCGTGGTCGGCATCCCGTGCGGATAGCCGGGGTAGGATTTCAGCACCGCACCCGCGACGATGTCGGCGGACAGCTTGCCGGTCGTCGCGAACGGCACGACCTGATCGTCCTCGCCGTGCATGACCAGCGTCGGGACCGCGATGGCCTTCAGATCGTCGGTGAAGTCGGTCTCCGAAAACGCCTTGATGCCCAATGTATGCGCCAGCACGCTGCCCTGCATCCCCTGCCGCCACCAATTGCGGCGCACGCCTTCCTTCACCTCGGCGCCGTCGCGGTTGTAGCCGAAGAAGGGCAGGGTGAAGTCGTAAAAGAATTGCGCGCGGTTGGTCGCGGTCTGATGGCGGACGTCGTCGAACACCTCGATCGGCACCCCTTCGGGGTTGCGGTCGGTTCGTACCATGATCGGCGCGACCGCGCTGACCAGCACCGCCTTGGCGACACGCCCCGGCGCGGCGCGCGCGACATAGCGGGCGACCTCACCGCCGCCCGTCGAATGGCCGACATGGATCGCGTCCCGATGATCAAGTGCGTCGGTCAGCGCGATCACATCGGCGACATAGCTGTCCATGTCGTGGCCGGTCGCGGCCTGCGTCGAGCGACCATGGCCGCGCCGGTCATGCGCCACCACCCGGTAGCCCTTGTCGAGGAAAAACATCATCTGCGCATCCCAGTCGTCCGCGCT
Organism: Sphingomonas sp. BE138; assembly: GCF_031456125.1. NCBI lineage: Bacteria > Pseudomonadati > Pseudomonadota > Alphaproteobacteria > Sphingomonadales > Sphingomonadaceae > Sphingomonas > Sphingomonas sp. BE138. Next base: position 367,286 of record NZ_JAVDUC010000003.1, on the reverse strand, counting down.
CAGCGGCCAGCCGTGGTGGAAGTGGATGACCTGCGCATCGCGCGGGCCCCAGTCCTTGTAGAAAATCTCGGTACCGTCGGCGGTGGTGATGAACGGCATGGTCGGTCTCCGTGGTTCGATGGCTACGCACACAGAAGGGAAAGAAGGGTCAGGCGGCGTCGACGAGCACGATCTCGGCATCCTCGATCGCGGTGACGGTCAACGTTGCCTCGTCGACGATCGCGGCGCCATCGCGCGCCTCGATCCGGACGCCGTTGACGTCGATCGCGCCGGTGGCGGGAACCAGATACGCGTGGCGGCCGACGCCGAGGCGATACTCGGCGCTTTCGCCGGCCTTGATCGTCGCCCCCAACACCCGGGCATCGGTGCGGATCGGCAGCGCGTCCGCGTCGCCCTTGAGCCCCGAGGCGAGCACGACGAACTGCCCGGCGCGATCGCCCTTCGGGAAGGGCTTGGCACCCCAATGCGGTTCGCCGCCCCGTTCCTTCGGCTCGATCCAGATCTGGAAGATCCGCGTGGTCTGCGTCTCGCGGTTGTATTCGGAGTGGCGGACGCCCGAGCCGGCGCTCATCACCTGCACGTCGCCGGCTTCGGTGCGGCCGATATTGCCCAACGAGTCCTGATGCGTGATCGCGCCGTCGCGGACATAGGTAATGATCTCCATGTCGGCGTGCGGATGCGGCGGAAATCCGGTGCCCGCGGCGATCGTGTCGTCGTTCCACACGCGGATCGGGCCCCAGCCCATGTTGGCAGGATCGTAGTAGCTGGCGAAGGAGAAGTGATGCCTGGCATCCAGCCAGCCGTGGTTGGCACCACCGAGTTTGGCGAAGGGGCGACGATCGATCATCTCTAAGCTCCTTGAAAGACACTGACATTTGTTTCGCTGAGGGCAAGATGGTGCACAAACACGCTTGACGAAACGGCAAGTATGGCATTGCATCATTGCCGAAAATGACACGTCGACTCCCGGATCTCGAAGCCTGGGCGATCTTCGCCAAGGTCGCTGAAACTGGCTCCTTCGCGCGGGCCGCACAGGAACTGGGGCTGGCCAATCCGACCGTTTCCAAGGCGATCGCGCGACTGGAAGCGCGGATGGGCGTGACCTTGCTCAATCGCACGTCGCGTCGCCTCGCGCTGACCGAGGGCGGGCGCGCGGTGCTGCCGCGCGCGACGCGTCTGCTGCGAGAGGGCGAGGCCGCGGAGGACGAGGCGAAGGAGCAATCGGCGGTGCCGCGCGGGCGGGTGCGGATCAGCGTGCCGGTGTCGTTCGGGATCGGCTATATGGCGGCCATCCTGCCGGCGTTCATGGCCGCCTACCCGGAGGTGACGCTCGACCTCGCGTTGAGCGACCGGCACGTCGATCTGGTTGCGGGCGGGTTCGATCTCGCGTTGCGGATCGCGCGGCTAGAGGACAGTTCGCTCGTCGCGCGGCGGCTGTGCACGGTGCGGCTGCTGCTGGTCGCGTCGCCCGGTTATTGGAACCGGGTGGGGCGACCGACGCATCCGGCGCAGCTCGCCCGGCATCGCGCGCTCGCCTATAGCGGCGCGGCCAATCCCGGCGTGTGGCGCCTGACGCATCCGCAGTTCGGTGAGGAGGCGATCGCCCCGCCGGTCGTGTTGTGGGCCGACAACGCCGACGTGCTGACCCCGGCGCTGCTGGCGGGGCAGGGCGTTGCGATGCAGCCGGAATTTCTGGTGTGGCGCGAGTTGCTTGCGGGCACGCTGGAGGTGGTGATGCCCGACTGGGCGGCACCCGTGTTGGCACTGCATCTGGTGATGCCGCCCTCGACACTGCGGCCGCTTCGCGTGCAGGCGGCGATCGACCATCTCGCCCACGCGCTGGCGAAGGCGCCGTGGGCACTTCCGTCCGGCTGACGACTGCCCGGCTGGCCGACGTCTGACCGCTTCCCCAGCAGCCAGAAGTCGTTCACCGTCGAGGCGAGCCGGGCGAACTGCTCGGCCATCGCTTTGTCCATCGAGCCGCGGATCACCGCGGGCCGCTCGAAGGCGCGATCGATCAGGACCAGATAGGCCTCCCGCTCCGGCGCGCTCATAGCAGATTCGTTCATCGACACGCCGCGCTCGTCGTCGGCCAGGCCAAGCTCCAGCTCGTCGTCGTCGATGGCGCGAGCAATCAGCGTCATCTGCTCGCCCGCGACGAGGCTCGCAAGCCACGGTGACCACCAGCGCGCAGCCGGTGAGGGGGAGGAGCGATACGTCAAGCTCCAGCCCCTCCGGGCTCAACGAGGCTTCGCGCGCAGCGGCGGCGGCGAACAAGTAACGATTGTCGAATAGTCATCGGGCAGGTCGCCAATCCACCCGATGCCATCGCCGCCTGGCTCGACACGCTCGAGCGACATATCCGCCTCGTCTTCGAGGCCACCAGCGGCTGCGACGGCGACCTGATCGCTGCGCCGGCGACACGCGGCCATCCTCACCGCCGTCGCACGACGACTCCCCGTCATCCTCAACGCCATGATCCGAAAACGACAGCCGATCGTACTCGCATCATCATCACATTTACCCCCGCCGGATGGCCCGCCGGCATCATTTCCGCTGGCCGATGTTCGGTTCGGGACATGGCGATTGCAGCCCCGCCGTGGCCGCGGGAGCATGGACGGGCGGGTGATCAGGCCCGCAGGGGGAGCGCCGTTCATGCTGTACGACGAGTTCCGGCACCTGACGTTCGAGCGACCGTCGCCGCACGTCATGCTGGTCACCATCAACCGCCCGGAAAGGCACAATGCGGTCAACGCGCGGCTGCACCACGAATTGGCGGAGGTGTGGTCGACGATCGGTCGCGATGCGAGCGTCGATGTCGCGGTAGTGACGGGCGCGGGGCGCACGTTCAGCGTCGGCGGCGACCTCGACGAGGGACGCGACAATCCTGGACGGATCGAACCGACGATCCATTCCGGCGAGCAGGCGCTTCGGCTGGTCTACGGCATGATCCACTGCGACAAGCCGATCATCTCCGCGATCAACGGCGCCGCCGCGGGCGCGGGGCTCGCCACCGCGCTGTGCGCCGACATCAGCATCATAGCCGAGGACGCGGTCATCACCGACGCGCACAGCCGGATCGGCGTCGCGTCGGGCGACCATGCTGTCATGCTGTGGCCGCTGTTCTGCGGGATGCTCAAGGCCAAGCTGTACCTGCTGACCGCCGACCGGATGACCGGGGTGGAGGCGGAACGGATCGGCCTCGTCTCGCGCTGCCTGCCGCGCGAGCAGGTTCTCGACAAGGCGCTGGCGCTCGCCGACCAGCTCGCGGCGCTTCCGCAACAGGCGCTGCGCTGGACCAAGCGTTGCCTCAACCACTGGCTGCGCCAGGCAGCGCCGATGCTTGACCTGTCGGTCGCCTACGAGGGCCTGAACTTCATGCAGGACGACGCCAAGGAAGCGCTCGCTGCCTTCCTCGACAAGCGGCCGCCCGTGTACAAGGGCCACCAGCTGCGGAGCGAGCGCGCATGAACGTCGCCCATTTTCTCGTCCGCTCGGCGATCCGTCATCCGGCTCGGCCGCTGTGGATCCTGCCCGACCGCGCGATCTCCTATGCCGAGGGACGCCGCCGGCTGGACCGTGTCGCGTGCTCGTTGCTGGCGGTGGGAGTGCAATTCGATCGGGTCGCGATCCTGTCCGCCAACCGCTTCGAGGGGTTCGAGGCCTATCTGGCCGCGATGCACGCCGGCATGGCGGCGATGCCGATGAACCCGAAGCTTCATGCGCGCGAGTACGCGCACATGCTGGCCGACTCGGGCGCCGCGATCCTCGTCTACTCGTCCGATTTCGCCCAGACCGTCGCCGCGATCCACGCGGAGGTCGCGCTGCCGCCGCACGTCTACTGCATCGGCGACTGGCACGCAGGCATGCCGGGGCGCCCCTACGACGACCTCCTCGCCGGCGAGGACCGCGGCGCGCCCGCGATCGACATCGATCCCGACGATGTCGCCTGGCTGTTCTACACCTCCGGCACGACCGGGCGGCCGAAGGGCGCGATGGAAACGCACCGCAACCTAGTCGCAATGGTGCAGCACTACCTGACCGACGGGCTGCGCGACGCCGACGAGACCGACGTCATGCTGCACCTTGCCCCGATCTCGCACGGCACGGCGAGCATCGGGCTCGTCTTCCTGGCGCGCGCGGGAGCGCAGAGCTTCCCGCTGTCCAAGTCGTTCGATCCCGACAAGGTGTGCGAGGCGATCGAGCGCTACGACGTGACCGCGACGATGATGGCGCCGACGATGGTGCAGATGCTGGTCCGCAGCGGCGCGCTCGAGCGTCACGACGTGTCGTCGCTGCGTTCCATCGTCTACGGCGGCGCGGCGATGCACCGTGCGGTGCTGGACGAGGCGATGCGGCTGCTCGGCCCGATCTTCGTCCAGGGCTACGGCCAGGGGGAGGCGGCGGCGTGCTGTACCGTTCTCGGCAAGCAGGACCATGTCACCGGGGACGACCCCGTCCGCATCGCGCGGCTGTCGTCGGTCGGGCGCGAGGCGACGGGCGTCATGATCCGCATCGTCGACGAGGAGGGCCGCCCGCTGCCGACCGGCGTCGCGGGGGAGATCACGATCCGGTCCGACCTCGTCATGCGCGGCTATTGGAACGACGAGGCGGCGGCGGCGAAGGCGAAGTTCGGCCGCTGGCTGCGCACCGGGGACGTCGGCTACCTCGACGACGGCGGCTATCTGTTCCTGACCGATCGGGTGAAGGACATGATCATTTCCGGCGGGTCGAACATCTACCCGCGCGAGATCGAGGAGGTCCTCTATCGCCATCCGGCGGTCTCCGAGGTCGCGGTGATCGGCGTTCCGGACGAGAAATGGGGCGAGGCGGTGGTGGCGATGGTGGTCCCCCGCGAAGGCGCGGCGCGCGACGAGGCCGCGCTGATCAACTTCACGCGCGACCATATCGCCTCGTTCAAGAAGCCCAAGCACGTCGTGTTCGTCGAGAGCCTGCCCAAGAGCGCTTACGGCAAGGTGCTGAAGCGTGAGTTGCGCGACCAATTCCACCGCACTGCCGGCGCGGCGTGACCGCAACCCCGACACAGGAGACGATCGTGGCCAGCTTCCCCGGCAATTCGCGCAACGCCGCCTTTCTGGAGCGCGCGCGCCGCGTGCTGCCCGGCGGCACGTTCAATTCCTATGCAATGGACGAGGACGCCGACGTCGTCGTCGCCAGCGGCGAGGGGTGCCGCGTCAGGGACGGCGACGGGCGCGAGTATATCGACCTCGTCAACGGTTCCGGCCCGATGGTGCTGGGCCACGCGCATCCGGAGGTAGTCGCCGCGTTGCAGGAAGCGGTGCTGAACCCCTCCAACTTTTACATCCTCAACGAACGCGGCATCGAGCTTGCCGAGCGATTGGTCGAGGCGATCCCGTGCGCCGACCAAATCAAGTACGGCATTTCCGGATCGGACGCGACGATGTTCGCGATGCGCCTTGCGCGAGCCCACACCGGCCGTAGCAAAGTGCTGAAGTTCGAGGGCGCATTCCTCGGCGTCAACGACTATGCGCTGATGAGCATGGCGCCGCCGCCCGACGTCCCTATCCGCGGGCGGTGCCCGACACCGCCGGCATCCCACCGGTGTTGCAGGACGAGGTGCTGATCGCGCCCTTCAACGACCTCGACGCCGTGGCGGCGATCATGGACGACCATCGCGACACGCTAGCCGCCGTCATCGTCGAGGCGCAGCAGCGCTGCATCGATCCCGCGCCGGGCTTTCTCGAAGGGCTGCGCGAGCTGTGCACCCGCAACGGCGCCGTCCTCATCTTCGACGAGGTGGTGACGGGGTTCCGCCTTGCCTACGGCGGCGCGCAGGAATTCTACGGAGTCACGCCCGACCTTGCGACCTACGGCAAGATTGTCGGCGGTGGGCTACCGCTGTCCGCGGTCGCGGGCCGGGCCGACATCATGGCGCTGGGCAATCCGCGCCGGGCCGCCGAGCCGGGCTACTGCTATCTCAGCAGCACGATGAGCGGCAATCCGGTGGCTGCTGCCGCCGGCCTGGCGACCCTGGACGTGCTGCGCCGTCCCGGCACCTACGAACGGCTGTTCGCGGTCGCCGAGCGCATCCGCGAGGGCGCTCGCGCCTCGTTCGCGAAACACGGCGTCGCGGCAAAGGCGCTGGGCAACGGGCCGATCGTACAGTTCGCCTTCACCGGCCGGGACGTGGTCGACTATCGCACGTCGCACAGCCCGGACAACCGCCTGCTCAAGCCCCTCGTGCGCGAGCTGGTGAAGCGCGGCGTGCTGACCCACGGCAAGTTCTACTGTTCACTGGCGCTGGGCGACGAGGACGTGAAACAGATCGTCTCGACCTTCGACGACGCGCTCGCCGCCACGGTTCGGCTGAAGTAGGAACTCCACGTAGCGATCACGACGTGCCGACGTTTCGGCTACAACGTTCTCACCCGTAATGAGGGAAATATATTCAGAAGATACTGCATAGGCGGGTAGGGCGGATGGGCAACCGGAACGAGACCGGCACGTCGGTGGCAGAGGAGATCCGACGCATGGGGATTTCGGAGCAGACGTTCTACCGCTGAAAGAAGGTGTAAGGCGGCCTCCGCATAGGCGAGCTGCGACGCCTGAAGCTGCTCCAGGAGGAGAATCGCAAGCTCAAGCAGCTGGTCGCTGACCTCAACCTGGACAAGCACATCCTGCAGGGTGTCCTGGCAAAGATGCTCTGACGCCTGGACGACGGCGCGACCTCGTCCCGCACGTTCAGGCGTTCCATGGTGTCGGCGAGCGGCGCAGCTGCTCGGCGCCGGGCGTCGACCGGTCGTCGGGGCGCTAGGTGTCGCATCGGCCGGACCAGGCGCCGCCGATGCCGCGCATCCGTGATCTGGCCGCGACAAGGAAGCGGTACGGCTACTTCAGGATCTGCATCCTGCTGCGCAGGGAAAGATCGTTCGTAGATCACATGGCGTAATCAGGAGCGTTGCCCCCGGGGATAGCCAGTCGTCCCCTGAAGAGGAGGACGGAAGATGATCCGCCATGTTTGCCTGGATGTGTCGATGAAGGAGACCGCGATATGCAGGGGAGAGCGACTCGTTCGCTCGCGACGGGATAATCCCGTAAGTCATGTATCACATCCCGTCCGCTTGCATCCGGCTTGTTCCGGATTGCGGCATGGGGTGACAGCGAAGCTGTTGGCCTAAGTGACAAAAAATGACACATTTTTTGGTCGGGGAGACAGGATTCGAACCTGCGACATCCTGCTCCCAAAGCAGGCGCGCTACCAGACTGCGCCACTCCCCGACGCATGGAAAGGATCGACCTAGGCCGCGCGTGGCGCGCGTGCAAGTGTCGACGGCTTCCGCAAAAAAGAAGAGGCGCCCGCAGGCGCCCCGCAACGGCGTCCGCCGCCAGCACCGCCCCGCTCAGCGCGGAGCGGCTCGTTCTTCGGCCAGGTCGCGGACGTTGTCCGCCTGGTCGTCGAGATTGTCCGCCATGCCGTCCAGCATCGTGGCGGCACTGGCGTTGGCGGCGGCATCGGCCATCGCTTCGAGGTTGTCGGCCTTGCGCTCGAGCGCATCGGCCATCGCCTCGGCATTGTTCTCGATCGAAGCCGTGCCGGATCGGTCACTGCAGGCGGAGACGAAGAGCGCCGCCGCGAGCAGGGGAGTGAGCGTCCTGATGACCACCGGCACGGCTCCTGCCGATTACATGTTCTTCGCGGCGTCCTCGCCGGCGTCGCGGACGTTGTCGGCGGCGGTCGAGATGTTCTCGGCGACGGCCTCGGCATTGTCCTCGGCGAACGGGTTCGCGGTGGTGTTCGACATGTCGGCAACGTTGGCCGCCATCGCGTCCATGTTGTCGGCCATCATGTCGGCGTTGTTCTCGACAGCCGAAGCCTCGGGCGACTTCGAGCAGGCGGCGACCGACATCAGGCCGGCGGCGGCGGCAACGAGCAGGATCTTCTTCATCGGAATGCTCCCAAGCATCACATAAAAACACTCGCGCCCGACCCCAGCGCCGTCGCGAACGCTCGCAATACCCTACCAACCGAGGGGGTCAATAAGCAAAATTCATCGTTTGGAAAGGTTGCGACGAACGGTGACCCGTTTCGACGCCCGGCGACCGCGTTCGGCTCAGGGGCGCGGCACCGGCCCGATCTCCTCCGGCGCGTCCGCGACGATCGCCAGCATCGTCGTCCACGCCGCGACGTTCTGCCGCAGCTGCTCGGGATCGACGCGTTCCAGCACGTCGTCCGGCGTGTGGTGGGTGTCGAAATAGCGCAGCCCGGACTGGTTGAGGTCGACACCGGCCACGCCGGTCGCGATCGTCGGCGCGATGTCGGTGCCGTCGCCGGCGCGCCCGCTGCCCGGTACGATCCCGAGCGGGGCGAGCGCACTGGCCAGCCGCGCGGTGACCGCAGCGGCGCCGTCGGGCAGTTGCGTCTCGAACCGCCACACGCGATCGGCGCCGAAATCGCTTTCGGAGGCGGTGGCGTGGCGCTCGGTGCCGTGGCGCTTCGCATATTCCTTGCCGCCGAACCCACCGACTTCCTCGGCGCCGAACCACACGACCCGGATCGTCCGGCGCGGCCGCCGTCCGCTGTCCAGGATGCGCTTCGCCGCCGCGGCGGTGATCGCGACGCCGCTGGCGTCGTCGATCGCGCCGGTGCCGAGGTCCCAGCTGTCGAGATGTCCGCCGACCAGCACGACCCCCGCCGCCGGATCGGTGCCCGGCACCTCGGCGATGACGTTGCCCGATTCGCGCTCGCCGATCTGCCGCGGCGTGAGCAACAGCCGCATCCGGATCGGTGCCCCACGCGCCGCCAGTCGCTCGATCCACGCCGCATCGGGCGTGGAGAGCGCCGCGGCGGGGATCGGCTTCACGCCGGCGGGGAAGTCGGTGACGCCGGTGTGCGGCAGGCGATGCGTGTCGGTCCCGATCGAGCGGATGACGATCGCCGCTGCGCCCTTTTGCGATGCCAGCGCCGGGCCGGTGAAGCGCGCCGTGCCGCTCGCACCATAGCTCGATCCGTCTTGCGTCGGCTGCATCGCATTGCCGATGTAGACGATCTTGCCGCGCACCGCCGCCGCGGGCGCGTTGGCGAACGCGCCATAGTCGGCGAATACCGCGACGTCGCCGGTCAGCCCGCGCGGCCCCGTGCTCGCCGAATTGCCGAGCGCGGCGAGTGCCAGTTTGTGCGGCACGGGCGCGATCACCTCGGCTTCCTCGTCGCCGCGCACCCACACCGGCATCCGGTAGGGCTCCACGCGCACGTTGCTGAAGCCCAGCGCCGTCAGCTTGGCGACCGCCCAGGTCCGCGCGCGCGCCTCCGCCTCGGTGCCGGCCAGCCGCTGCCCGACCTCGGTCGTCAGCCCCTCGACGATGTCATAGGCGATATCGTCCTTCAACGCCGCATCGCGCAGGCCGGCGACCCGCGGGTCGACCGCGGCGGGGGTAGGGGGAGCGGTGCGCTGCGCCGCGGCGGGCGCGGCGAGCAGCAGGGAGAGCGTCAGGGGTAGGAGGTGCTTCATGGATGCACGGCGTAACCGGGCGGGGGCGGTTTGCCAACGACGCGGGCTGCGCCTACATGCGCGACAACGATTTTTTCCGCTGCACCCTCACTCATGGAGCCGCGCGCCCGATGGCCGTTCAGTATACCTATGTCATGAAGGGTCTGACCAAGACCTTCCCGGGCGCGAACAAGCCCGTTCTCAACAACATCCACCTGCAATTCATCCCGGGCGCGAAGATCGCGATCATTGGTCCGAACGGCGCCGGCAAGTCGACCCTGATGAAGGTCATGGCCGGCATCGACACCGAATTCCAGGGCGAGGCCTGGGCGGCCGAGGGCGTGCGCGTCGGCTATCTCGCGCAGGAGCCGCAGCTCGACCCGGCCAAGGACGTGATGGGCAACGTCAAGGACGGCGTGCGCCCGATCGCCGACCTCGTCGACCGCTTCAACGCCATCTCCGCCGAAATGGGGGATCCGCAGGACGACACCGATTTCGACGCGCTGATGGAGGAGATGGGTGATCTCCAGGCGAAGATCGATGCGGTCGACGGCTGGACGCTGGACAACCAGCTCGAGGTGGCGATGGAGGCGTTGCGCTGCCCGCCGGGGGATGCGGACGTCACCAAGCTGTCGGGCGGTGAGCGCCGCCGCGTCGCGCTGTGCCGGCTGCTGCTGGAAAAGCCCGACATCCTGCTGCTCGACGAGCCGACCAACCACCTGGACGCCGAGAGCGTCGCGTGGCTGGAGAACTTCCTGAAGGAATATACCGGCAACGTCATCCTGGTCACCCACGACCGCTACTTCCTCGACAACGTCGTCAACTGGGTGCTCGAGCTCGATCGCGGGCGCTACTACACCTACGAATCGAACTATTCGGGCTATCTGGAGAAGAAGGCCAAGCGGCTGGAGCAGGAGGAGCGCGAGGAGGCCGGGCGCCAGCGCGCGATCGCCGACGAGCTGGCGTGGATGCGCCAGACCCCCAAGGCGCGCCAGACCAAGAGCAAGGCGCGTATCCGGGCCTTCGACGAGTTGATGGAGAAGCAGGAGAACCGCGTCGCTGGCAAGGCGCAGATCCTTATCCAGCTGCCCGAGCGGCTCGGCGGCAAGGTGATCGAGGCGAAGGGGCTGACCAAATCCTATGGCGACAAATTGCTGTTCGAAAACCTCGACTTCATGCTCCCGCCGGGCGGCATCGTCGGCGTGATCGGGCCGAACGGCGCGGGCAAGTCGACGCTGTTCAAGCTGATCACCGGACAGGAAAAGCCCGATGCCGGGACGATCGACGTCGGCACGACCGTGAAGCTCGGCTATGTCGACCAGAGCCGTGACGACCTCGATCCGAACAAGAACGTCTGGCAGGAAATCTCCGACGAGCTGGAGGTCTTCCGCTTCGGCAAGCAGGAGATCGGCACGCGCGCCTATGTCGGCGCGTTCAACTTCCGCGGACCCGATCAGCAGAAGAAGGTCGGCCAGCTGTCGGGCGGTGAGCGCAACCGCGTCCATATGGCCAAGATGCTGAAGGAGGGCGGCAACGTCCTGCTGCTCGACGAACCGACCAACGATCTCGACGTCGAGACGCTGCGTGCGCTCGAAGAGGCGCTGGAGACGTTCGCGGGCTGCGCGGTGGTCATCAGCCACGACCGCTTCTTCCTCGATCGCCTGTGCACGCACATCCTGGCCTTCGAGGGCGACAGCCATGTCGAATGGTTCGAGGGCAATTACGAAAGCTACGAGGAAGACAAGCGCCGCCGCATGGGCGACGCCGCCGACCGCCCGACGCGGCTGGCCTACAAGAAGCTGACGCGCTGATGCGGGCAGGGCGGGGCGCGACGGCGCTCCGCCTGTCGAGCGGGTAGGTTTCGCTGCCGGCCGTCGCGTCCACCGGTTCGGGTCATGCTACCGGCCGCTAGGTTCTACCAAGCCCGTTGGTTCTACCCACCCCGTTTGTGCCGAGGTTGTCGAAGCACGTGTCCGGCGCCAGATACCGGCCGTCCGCTCGCGACCTACAGTCCCGCGGTGTCCACCGAAAGTCCTGCCGCCGTCGCGGCATGGAGCATGTCACCGAACGCCACCGTGCGCCGTTCGGCATAGTCCTCGCCAGAGGGCGCCCACATCTGGTGGATTGTCGCGCCACGCACGTCGACCACCCAATATTCTCTTATACCGGCCCGAGCGTAGAGCGCCCGCTTGAGCGTCAGGTCGGTCGCCAGCGTGCTGTCGGCCACTTCGATGACCAAGCGCACCTTGTCGCCCGGCAGTACGCCCTCACGATGATCGATCGCCACCACCAGGTCCGGCTCCGGCATGGTATCGTCGAACAGTCTGACTGATGGCGCGACCAGCAGCATCAGGCCCGATCCAGGCGCGAGCGCTTGCACGATCGCCGCCGCCAGCATGCCATTGATCCGGGCGTGCGGCGTATGCGCCGGGCTCATGATCCAGATGTCCCCCTCGATCAGCTCGGTCCGGCGGTCGCCGAACGTACCGTCGGCCGCGAGCCGCAGGTAATCCTCGACCGTCAGCCGGTACTTGCCCGGGCGGAGGCGCTCCTGAACCGTCATGGCAGCTAAAGTATCACCAAAAGAGAGACGGGAAAACCGCCGCTACCTCCGCTCCCCCGCGCTCTTCTCGCGCACCGCCAGGAACTCGCTCCCCGCGCTCCATGTCGGCCACACGCCCGCTGTCGCCAGTCGCGCCCCCATGGCGTGGAACAGGTCGACGTCCGCCGCCGCCCCGCGCAGGTCCCAGCGCGCGTCCCACGCATCGCAGGTCTTGTGGTAGCAGGCCATGTAGTCGTCGAGCCACTTCTGCCCGCCTGCGCGTCCGCCGTCCTTCAGGTCCGACGCGCCGCCCAGCGCCATCAGCAGCAGCGACGGCACCCCGCGCCGCACTACCGAGAAGTGATCGGCGCGGTAGAACAGCCCGCGCTCGCTGAACGTCTCCGGGGTCACGGTGCGTCCCTGCGCCCGCGCCGCGTCCGCCAGCATCGCGTCGAGCGACGATTGCCCTTGCCCGACCAGCACCACGTCCTTCGCTGGGCCCGCGGTCTGGAGGATGTCGAGCGTCAGGTTCGCCGCGGTTTTGGCCAGCGGATAGACCGGATGCGTCGCATAATATTCGGAACCCAGCAGCCCGCGCTCTTCGCCGGTCCACAACGCGAAGACGAGCGAGCGCTCGGGCGCCGGTCCGGCCTTGAACAACCGTGCGAGTTCGACCACGCCGGCGACGCCCAGCGCGTCGTCGTTCGCGCCGGGCCGCAGGGTCTTGCCCGTCGCATCCGCGGGCCCTTCGCCATAAGCGTCCCAGTGCGCGGCGAACATCACCGTCTCGTCGGGCCGCGTCCGCCCGGGCAGCCTGGCGAGCACGTTCGCGCTCTCGATCCGTTCCACCGCGACATCGGCCGTGGCCGAGAAATCGCGCTTCATCGCCACTGGCCGGAACCCCTTCGATCGCGCCGCGATCCGCAACTTCGCCAGATCGAGTCCCGCCGCGGCGAACAGCCGGTCGGCCTCGTCATGCGCGATCCAGCCCTGCAACGGCACGCGCGCGTCGCCCGCCGCACGCACGATGTCGTAGTTTTCGCCGTTCGAGGCATTGACCGTCGACCACGGATACCCCGCCCCGCCGGTGTCGTGGACGATCAGCGCCGCCGCCGCCCCGCGCCGCGCGGCTTCCTCGAATTTGTAGGTCCACCGCCCGTAATAGGTCATGCGCCGGTCGCCGAACGCGCCTTTCGCATCGTCGTCGGCGGCGGCCTCGAAATCGGGATCGTTGACCAGGAAGACCAACGTCTTCCCGCGCAGGTCCATGCCCTTGAAATCGTCCCAGCCCGCCTCGGGCGCCGACACGCCGTAACCCACGAACACCATCGGCGACCGGGCGATGTCGATCCGCGCCGCGTCGCGCACGGTGGTGACCGCGATTTCCCGTCCCTGCGCCAGCACCGCGTCGCCCACTGTCATCCGTGCGCCGGGCGCGATCCGGGTGTGGATCAGCGGTACCTTCTGCACCCACTGCCCGTCCGGTCCGCCGGGCTGCAACCCCAGGCCCTTGAACCGCGCCACCAGCCAGTCGAGCGTCTTGCGCTCGCCCGCGGTCCCCGGCGCGCGGCCGCCGAACGCGGGCGAGGCGAGCACCTTCACGTCGTCCGACAGCCGTTGCGGCACCGCATCCTGCGCGCTCGCGGGGGTGGCCAGCGTGGTCGCCAGCGCCAACAGGGCAAGCCGCATCATCAATCCTTCCAGCGTACGAAGACACGACTGTCGCGCCGATCGACATCGATCGAGGGGATCGCATCGACCAGGTCCGACAGCCGCTTGAACCCGTAATTGCGCACGTCGAAGCTCGACCGGTTCGCCGCGCGCTGCCCCAAAGCCGACAGGCCGACGAAGCCCTTCGCATCGGGCTTCAGCGAATCATAGGCGTCATGGAGCAGGTGCAGCAGCTCCGGATCGTCGACCCTGGCCGTCGCGCCGGTTGGCGGGGCTGGGGCCGGTGAGGGCGGTGCGGCCGCGCCGATCGCGGGCGGGACCGATTCGGTGATCGGCACCTCCACGCGCCGCGCCCGCTTGGGCTTGGTCGTCTCCAGAAGCGCGTTCACGTCGATGAAGCGCGTGCAGGCGTTGCGGAAGCCGGCCGGCGTATTGCTGTTGCCGAAGCCGTACACGTCCAGCCCGTCCTGCCGGATTCGCGTGGCGAGCGGCATGAAGTCGCTGTCCGACGACATGATCCCGAACGCATCCACCCGTCCGCGGTGGAGCAGGTCCATCGCGTCGATCGTCATCTTCATGTCGGTGGCGTTTTTGCCGCGCGTCAGGTCGAACTGCTGCTGCGGCTCAATGCCGTGCTTGACGCTCATGTCGCGCCAGCCCTTCAGCCCGTCCTTCGACCAATTGCCGTAGACGCGCCGCACGTTGACCCGCCCGAATTCGGCGAGCGCGGTCAACACCGGGTCGAGCGCCTGCCACGACGCATTGTCGGCATCGATCAGCAACGCGATGTTGCGGGCGGGATTGTCGTCGGCGGCCATGCGCTTGCATCGGCTGCCGACGCGCCCCCGTCAATCGCGCGTGGATCGATCGCCGGGATCAATCGCGCGTCTGGCGATCGCTGCGATAGGCCTGACCGGCGTCCTGCGCCGCCTCTTTGGTCACGCGCTCATGCCCATCGGGATCGTCGACCTGGTGCAGGTCGTCCTGCGACCCCAGGTCGCGCGCCAGCGCGCCGCCGCCGGTCGAGGGCACCGCCTCGCCGCCGGGGATCATGCCCTCGATCACGTCCTTGTCGTCGTGATCGCGCGCGGACTGCACGCGGGGATGTTCGTCGGCCATCGGAAATCTCCTCTCGCCCTCAAACACCTGGAGGCAGGGGGGTGTTCCTCGCGCGCCTCCCACCCCCGTCATTCCCGCGCAGGCGGGAATCCAGACACGCAGGTCCGTCGATAGAAGCGCGGGCGTCAGAGGTTATGGATCCCCGCCCCCGCGGGGATGACGGGTGGCGGGGGAAGGTGACCACGTCAACCGCACCCTTACGCTTCCGGATAAACGATCCCCACGATCTCATACTCCCGCTCGCCGGCCGGCAACGTGACGCGCCGCAGGTCGCCCACCGCCGCGCCGCGCAAGGCACGCGCGATCGGCGCATTCCACCCGACGCGGCCGGCGCCCGCCTCGGCCTCGTCGTCGCCGACCAGCGTCAGCACACGCTCGTTGTCGTCCTCGTCGGCGATCGTCACGGTCGCGCCGAACCACACGCGCGTGCGATCCTGCTGCTGCGCCGGATCGACGACCTTCGCCGCCTTCATCCGCCGCGACAACCAGCCCAACCGCCGGTCGATCTCGCGCAGCTTCTTGCGCCCGTAGATATAGTCGCCGTTTTCCGACCGGTCGCCGTTGCCCGCCGCCCAGCTGATCGTCTCCACCAGCGCGGGGCGATCATGGGCGAAGAGCTGCTCGTATTCGGCGCGCAGTTTGGCATAGCCTGCCGGCGTGATGTGGTTGGGCCGCTCGGTCATCCGCCGCGCGCCCGGCCCAGATACCAGCTGAGATTGTTCGGCCCGCGGCTCTTGGCGCGCGCCGGGTTCATCAGGTCGTAGACGACCGCATTCTCCAGCACGCGCTGCACGTAGTTGCGCGTCTCGCCATAGGGGATCGCCTCGACCCAATCGACCGCATCCACCGCGCCCGTGCGCGGATCGCCATAGGCGCGCAGCCACTTGTTCACGTTCCCCGGCCCGGCATTGTACGCCGCGATCGCCAGCGGATAGCTGCCGTAGAGGCCATAGATGCGCTGGAAATAGCTCGATCCCAGCTGGATGTTGTAATTGGTGTCGCTGGTCAGCCGGTCGGGATCGTAACCGAGCCCCAGCTTGCCGGCCTGCTCGCGCGCGGTGCCGGGCATCAGCTGCATCAGCCCGCTCGCCCCCACCGGGCTGCGTGCCATGCGGTCGAACTGGCTCTCCTGCCGCGCCACCGCATGGATCATCGGCCATTCCGCTTCATAGCCGCTCGGCACCGCGACGGTCGGAAAGCCGTTGGCGCTATATTCGGTCAGTCCGTTCTGCATCGCGCTGCGCCCCACAAGCACGCCCAGATCGGGGCGTCGCAGCGCGCGCGACAGCTCGTCGGCCAGATAATGGTCGGTGTCGCTGGTCGCGTCGCTGGCGATCTGCTTCACGAACGCGGTCTGGTCCTGATATTGCCCGATCTGCCCTAGGAACTGCGCCGCGCGCACCGTCTCGCGGGCGTAGAAGGCGCTGCGCGCGGCAGGCGCGATCACCGGGACGGGCGGGGCAGGCGGTGCGGTCAGCGCGCGGCCGAGATGCTCGATCGCCAATTGCCCGTAATATTGGTCGCGATAGCCCGCGGTCCGCTCGAACAAGGCGCTCGCATCGGGCTGGCGTGCCTGCTCGGCGGCTCGCGCCGCCCAGTAGAAGCCCTTGGCGCGCGTCTGCGGCGACTGGCTCGCGCGGCCGTAGCGCTCGAACATCGCGCGCGCATCCGCCGGCCGCCCCAGCTTCGTCGCCGCCTGGCCCGCCAGCCACGCCAGCGAGGTGTAATCGTCACGCTCGCCATAGGGCTTGGTCGACACGTCGGTGCCCGCCGGATAGGCGTCGTCGATCTGCCGCGCGATGTCATAGGCGGTCTGCCACTGATTGTCGGCCGCCGCGCCGCGCGCATTGACCAGCAGCGCCTCGTAGAATTTCTCGACATTGCCCGGCCGCGTCATCGTCCCCCGCGTGCGCGCCAGCCAGCCGCGCGCGCTGGGACTCGCGCCCGAATCGCGCAGCCACGTCGCCTTGTCGGCGATATAGCCGGCGTCCTGCGCCCCCTGCGCGTCATAGCTCGCCGCCAGTGCCGACGCATTCTCCGCCCCCGTCCGGAAGGCCAGCCGTGCGCTGAACAGCCCCCGCGCGGCGGTACTGGTGTAAGGCAGCATCCGCGCCGCCGCGCTCGTCGCGCCCTGCCACAGCAACGCGTCCATCCGCGCATCGTGATCGGCGGGCGACAGCGCGCTGGCGAATTGCGTCAGCACCGTCGTCTCGTCCTGCGGCGAAAGGTTGCCGAGCCGCCAGCCGGTTCGCGCCGCCACCTGCGCGTCCACGCCCGCGCCCGTCGCTTGATAGGCGCGCGCGCACGCGATCCAGCCCGCGGCGGTCAGCGGCTTCCACCGGCGGCAGAAGGCCGCGACGCTGGTCACCGGCGTGTTCGGGTCGGTCGCCGCCTTGCGCTCCAGCACGCGGCGGAACGCCGCCTCGCCGGGCCAGCCCGGATGCGCGCTGATGAACGAATAATAGCTGTCGAACGGCAAGCCGTCGGTTTGTTGCAGCGCCTTCCACTGCGCCAGCGGCTGCGCCATTCCCGGCAGCGGCGCGGCCGGCGCCGCCGGGACCGGCGACTGCTGCGTCGCGGGCACCGCGCCATATTGCCCCGCGACCACCGCCAGGGTTCCTGCTGCTGCAACGAATAGGATCAACGCACCCGCCTTCACTGTTTCTGACCGACGCCCGTGGTGGACAGCATAGCAGCCCTAGCCGTATCTGCGCTGAACGACGTCCCCCAAAACGCGCCACAGGAGCAAATTCGCCTCATGTTTTCAGGTTCCATCCCGGCGCTGGTCACGCCTTTCGACGCGCACGGCGACTTCGTGGAGAGCGCGTACCGCGATTTGATCGAATGGCAGATCGCGGAAGGCTCGTCGGCGTTGGTTCCGTGCGGCACCACCGGCGAGGCCGCGACGCTGACCAAGGAGGAGCAGTTCGCGATCGTCCGCGTCTGCGTCGACCAGGCGAGGGGGCGCGTGCCGGTGATCGCGGGCGCGGGGTCGAACGACACGCGCGTCGCCGCCGCCAACCTCCATGCCGCGCGCGAGGCGGGTGCGGATGCGGCATTGATGGTGCCGCCTTATTACAATCGCCCGTCGCAGGAAGGGATCTTCCGGCATTTCGAGGCGCTGGCGAAGGACGCGCCGCTGCCGATCGTCCTCTACAACGTTCCCGCGCGTACCGTCACCGACATTCAGCCCGATACCTTGATCCGCATTGTCTCCGCCTTTCCGAAGACGTTCGTCGCGGTCAAGGATGCCTCGGGCGTGCTGACCCGCGTGACCCAGCACCGCGAGGCGCTCGGCGCGGACTTCTGCCAACTCTCGGGCAACGACGATCTCGCGCTTGCCTATAACGCGACCGGCGGGGTGGGGTGCATCTCGGTCACCGCCAATGTCGCGCCGCGGCTGTGCGCGGACTTCCAGCGCGCCTGCACCGCCGGAGACTATGCCACGGCGCGCGACCTCCACGATCGCCTCTTCGCGCTCCACACCTCGCTGTTCACCGACGCCTCGCCCGGCCCGGTCAAATATGCGATGACGAAGGTCCGCCCCGGCTTCCCCGACGGCCTGCGCCTGCCGATGACCTGGCCGTCCGAGGCCAGCCGCGCGGCGGTTGATGCCGGGTTGCGGCGCGCAGGGCTGTAGGGGAGGGTGGCGGTGACGGCGATCTGGTTCCTCCTCCAGTCCGCCGTTGCCGGTCCGTTGGTGTCTCAGCCGCACGCGCGCGATCCCTGCACCGCGCCGACCCGCGGCGACGTCGTCGTCTGCGGCCGCCGCCCGGACCCGGAGCGCTACCGGCTCCGCCCGCTCGACGATCGCTACGACCCCGATGCAGCGGCGCTGCCGAAAGCGGAAACCGGCATCCTCGGCGGACGGGCCGCGCTCGCCGCAGAAGCCGAGGCAGCAAGCGTCGGCGGAGTGCAGAGCAACCGCGCGATGATCCGGCTGAAGATCCCGTTCGGCAAATCTCGCGACTAGCCGTTTGCCCGGCGCCGCAACCGCGCCTACATCGCCCCCATGCCGCGTCCCAAACCCGCCACCTTCGACAAGAAGAAGATCGTCGCCGAGAACCGCCGCGCCCGCTTCGATTATGCGGTCGACACCACCTACGAGGCCGGGATCGTCCTGACCGGCACCGAGGTGAAGAGCTTGCGCTTCGGCGAGGGCTCGATCGCGGAAAGCTATGCCGAGGTGACGGGCGACGAGGTGTGGCTGGTCAATTCGAACATTCCCGAATTCAGCCACGGCAACCGCTTCAACCACGAACCCAAGCGTCCACGTAAACTGCTGCTTCACGAGCGCGAGATTAACAAGCTCCACGGTGCGGTCGCGCGCGAGGGCATGACCCTCGTGCCCTTGACCGTCTATTTCAACGGGCAGGGGCGCGCGAAGGTGGAACTGGCACTCGCCAAGGGGCGCAAGGCGCACGACAAGCGCGAGCATATCAAGGAGCGCGACTGGAAGCGCGAGGCCGGCCGCATCATGCGCGATCACGGCTGAGCGTGGCGACCCGGCCGGTGACCTTGTGGGAACGTCTCGCGGCCTGGAGCCGCCGCAACCTGCCGACGCGCGAGTCGATGGAGAACAGCCGCGTGCTGCGTCCGGTCGCGCACCGGGTGCTCGCGCCGGAATTGTGGCGCTTCACGCGCCGCTCGGTGCCGCGCGGCGTGGCGCTCGGCATGTTCACCGGCATCCTGATCCCGATGGGGCAGATCCCGGCGTCCGCGGTTCTGGCGCTGCCGGTCCGCGCCAACGTGCCCGCGGCGGCGCTCACCACCTTCTTCACCAATCCGCTGACCACGCCGTTCCTGTTCGTGATGTATTACAAGGTCGGCGGCTGGCTGCTCCACCTCGACCGCTCGGTCCCCGGCCAGCCGCTGGGCGACGCGGTGCAGCGGGCGCCGGGCTGGATCGAATGGCTGCTCCAGGATGTCGGTCCCGCCACCGCGGTGGGGATGGTGGTATGCTCGGTCGTCGGCGCGGCGCTCGGCTACGGGCTGGCGGCGCTGTTGTGGCGGCTGTGGATCGCGCGCAAGTGGCGCAGCCGTCACCACGGCAACTAGCGCGGGCGGGCGCGGCTGGTTAAGACGCGCGGCATCGGGAAAATTCCCAAAGGATGCCGGTACATGCGTTTCCTCGCCGTTTCATTGACTTCGCTGTTCGCCCTCGTCCCCGCCGCGCTGCTCGCGCAATCGCAGCAGCAACCGACCCCCGCCGCCGCACCGGCCGCCCCCGCCGCCGATCGCCCCGCCTATGGCACGTTCGGCTTCGACGCCGCCGGCATGGATCGCAGCGTCCTGCCGGGCGACGACTTCTACAATTACGCGAACGGCACCTGGGCGAAGAACACCGCGATTCCAGCGGACGAATCGAATTACGGCGCGTTCAACGTCCTGCAGGACCTGTCGCGCACCCGCACGCGCGGCATTCTGGAGGCGGCGCGAACCGACCCGGCGTCGAAGATCGGCCGTGCCTATGCCGCGTTCCTCGATACCGCCGCGATCGAGAAGGCGGGTCTGGCGCCGATCCAGCCGTGGCTCGCAAAGATCCGCCGCGTCGACAAGGCCGGCTATCCCGCCCTGCTCGCCGAGGCCGACCGCAACGGTGTCGACATTCCGTTCGGCCTCTACGTCGGGCAGGACGACAAGGATCCGGACACCTATGCCGTCAACCTGATGCAGGGCGGCCTGGGAATGCCCGACCGCGATTACTACCTGTCGACCGACGCCAAGCTGGTCCAGACCAAGGCCGCCTATCAGGCGCACCTCGCCAAGCTGCTGACGCTGGCGGGCGAGCAGAACGCCGAGGCACGCGCCGCCGCGCTCGTCGCGTTCGAGACCGAGCTGGCGCGCGTCCACTGGACCCGCATCGACAGCCGCGACGCCGACAAGACCTATAACAAGCTGACGCTGGCGCAGCTGCAACAAAGCGCGCCCGGCTTCGACTTCGCGACCTTCCTGAAGGCCGAGAAGGCGAGCGCCCCGACGCTGATCGTCGCGCAGCCGACCGCGATCACCGGCACCGCGCGGCTGATCGCCGCCACGCCGGTCGCGGTGCTGCGCGATCAGTTGCTGGTGCGCAGCCTCGACGGGTTCGCCGACGTGCTGCCGCGCGCGATCGATGCGGAGAGCTTCGCGTTCAACGGCACGGTGCTCAGCGGCACGCCGCAGCAGCAGGAGCGGTGGAAGCGCGGGGTCGGCTTCACCTCGGCGGCGCTGACCGACGAGGTCAGCAAGGTCTATGTCGCGCGCTACTTCCCGCCCGAGACGAAGGCTGCCGCCGACACGATGGTGCGCAACGTCCTCGCCGCGCTCGGTCGCCGGATCGAGAAGCTCGACTGGATGGCGCCGGAAACCAAGGCCAAGGCGCAGGCGAAGCTCGCCGCGTTCACGCCCCGCATCGGCTACCCCGACCAGTGGCGCGACTATTCCAACCTCGACGTGCGCGCCGGTGACGCCTTCGGCAACATGCTGCGCGCCAATCAGTGGCGCCACGACTACAACGTCACGAAGCTCGGTAAGCCGATCTATCGCTGGGAATGGGGCATGGCGCCGATGACGGTCAACGCGCAGGCCAATTTCGGGCTGGTCGCGATCACCTTCCCCGCCGCGATCCTCCAGCCGCCGTTCTTCGATCCGAAAGCCGATCCGGCGGTCAATTACGGCGGCATCGGCGCGGTGATCGGGCATGAGATCAGCCATCATTTCGACGACCAGGGCGCGAAGTTCGACGCGAAAGGCCGGCTGACGCAATGGTGGACCGATGCGGACGTGCAGAAGTTCAAGGCGCTCAGCGATCGGCTGGTCAAGCAGTACGACGCCTACGAGCCGCTGCCGGGAATGCACGTGAAGGGTGAGCTGACGCTGGGCGAGAATTCCGCCGATCTCGCCGGGCTCGCCGCCGCGCACGACGCGTATCTCGCGACGCTGAACGGCAAGCCCGCGCCGGTAATCGACGGCTTTACCGGCGACCAGCGCTTCTATCTCGGCTGGGCGCAGGTGTGGCGCCGCAACTATCGCGAGGCGAACCTGCGCCAGCGGCTGTTGACCGACCCGCACGCCCCGTCCGAGCAGCGCAGCGACATCGTCCGCAACATGGACCCGTGGTACAACGCCTATGCGCCGAAGCCGGGGCAGAAGCTGTACCTCGCGCCCGACGCGCGCGTGCGAATCTGGTAATCGGCTGAACGACGGTGATGCGGCTCGCGACGATCGAGGGTAAGCGTCCGTGGTGGAACGGCGCCGGCGCCGCGCTGGCGGTGGCCGTCGTCGCGGGTCTCGCGGCGGCGGCGCTGATCCTGTGGTTGCTCGGCGATCCTGTCGTCGCGGGCGGCTTCGTCGCCGCGGCGCTGGTGCTGGCGGGGGCGGGGATCGCGGTCGTGCGCGCACGCGGATCCCGCGGTAGCGCCGTCTCGATCAGCTACGATTGGGAATTGATGCGCGTCATGGCGGAAGCCAGCCCCGATGGCGTCGCGATCACCGATCGCGGCGGCCGACTGGTCTGCGCCAACGACCGTTACGAACAGATGTTCGCCGGCTTCCCGACCCCGCCGTCGCTGCCGCTGGCCGGCGATGGCGCGGGCGAGCTGGAGGTGGCCGGGCGGATGGCATGGCGCGATGGCCATGCACGGGTCACGCTGAAGGGCGCGGTCGGCGCGATCGAGGCGACGATCACCCGCGCCGGTCAGCAGCAGGACGTGCTGATGTGGCGCTTCGCAGGGCGCAGCGTCGCGCCCGGTCTGCCGGCGCGCCTGACCGAGGCGCTCGACGGGCTGCTCGGCGTCCAGCTCGGCGCGTCGGGGGTGATGGCGGCGCTGATCACCGCGGAAGGCAATGTCGTTTCGGCCAACGCCGTGCTGCGCACCCGCGCCGCGCCGTCGCCCGACGTCTCGATCATCGGCGAGGACCTCGCGCGCTTCCTGGTCGAGGATCAGGGCGGGATGGTGCGCTTCGTCGCCGAGGAAGCCGGCGGCAATCCGCTGCGGCTCGTGCAGATCCCGCTCGCCGACGATCCCGAAGCGCCGATCCTCGTGGCCCTGGTCGATGCCGAACGCGGACTCGGCGGCGGCGGGTCGGGCGATGAGATCGAGGCGCTTCTCATGCTGATGCCGTTCGGGGTCGCGCTGGTCGATCGCGAGGGGCGCTTCCTCCAGATGAACAGCGCGTTCGCGCGCGCCGCCGACGTCGATCCCGCCGCGCCGCCGATCTACCCCGGCGATCTGGTGGTGCGCGAGGACAAAAGCGCGGTCGCCGATGCGATCCGCCGCTTCGCCAGCACCGCCGCCCGCTCGACGGACCTCGCGGTACGGCTGAAGGACCATCCCGACGAACCCGTCGCGCTGTCGATCGCGGCCGCGCGCGGGCTGGGCGATGCCGCGGTGCTGCTCAGCCTGAAAGACAACGGCGAGGAGAACCGGCTGAAGCGCGAGGTGGCGCAGGCGACCAAAATGCAGGCGGTCGGGCAGCTCGCCGGCGGCGTCGCGCACGATTTCAACAACATCCTCACCGCAATCATCGGGCATTGCGACCTGATGCTGATGCGCCATTCGCCCGGCGACAGCGACTATGACGACATTCAGCAGATCCGCGCCAATTCGAACCGCGCCGCCAGCCTGACCCGGCAGTTGCTCGCCTTCTCCCGCCAGCAGACGCTGCGCCCGCAGGTGCTGCAACTGCCCGATGTCGTCTCCGAGGTGTCGAACCTCCTGCGCCGCCTGATGGGCGAGACGGTGACGATGGAGGTCAAGCACGGCCGCGATCTCGGCCCGGTGCGCGCCGATCCGGGGCAGCTGGAGCAGGTCGTCGTCAATCTGGCGGTCAACGCGCGCGACGCGATGCTCAGCAAGGGGACCGGCGGCAAGCTGACGATCCAGACGCGTTCGGTACCGATCGCGGAAATCCGCCGCCGCGGCAGCGACATCGTGCCGCTCGGCGACTATACCGCGCTGGAGATCTCCGACACCGGCACCGGCATCCCGGCGGACGTGCTGCCCAAGATCTTCGAGCCGTTCTTCACCACCAAGGAGGTCGGCAAGGGCACCGGCCTCGGCCTCTCGACGGTCTATGGCATCGTCAAGCAATCCGGCGGGTTCATCTTCGCCGATTCGCGCCCCGGGCAGGGGGCGACCTTCACCATCTACCTGCCGGTCCACACCGCCGGGGTCACCGACGCGGTCACCGCCGCGGCGCAGGCCAAGCAGGCCGCGCGCCACCGCTCGGGCGACCTGTGGGGCACGGGCACGATCCTGCTGGTCGAGGACGAGGACATGGTTCGCGCGGTCGCGGAACGTGCGCTGGCGCGGCAGGGCTACACCGTCCTCGCCGCGGAGAATGGCGAGGCGGCGATGGAGCTGATGCAGGGGGTCGATCGTCCGACTTTGGTCATTTCCGACGTGATGATGCCGGTGATGGACGGCCCGACGCTCGCGCGGCAGTTGCGCAAGATCCACCCCGACATCCCGATCCTGTTCATGTCGGGCTATGCCGAGGAGCAATTGCGCAAGTCGATCGACCTCGACAACGTCGCGTTCCTGCCGAAGCCGTTCTCGGTCCAGCAACTCGCGGAGGCGACCCGCGACGTGCTGGTGCTGCAAGAGGGTGCGCCGCCGCGCGCGTGAAGCGGTTGCACCGCGGAAAGACGGCGCTATGGCGTTCGCCATGACGATGCGTGTGCTGTTGGTCGAAGACGAACCCCTGATCGCGATGATGCTCGAGGATTTCCTCGACGCGCTCGACAAGACGCATGCCGGCACCGCGGACAGCGTGGCGGCGGCGATCCCGCTGGTGGAGGCGGGCGGCTTCGACGCCGCGATCCTGGACGTGAACCTGCGTGGCGGCGAGAAGAGCTTTGCGATCGCCGACGCGCTGGCCGAGCGCAACATCCCGTTCGTCTTCGCGACCGGCGGCGGCGGAGACGAGATCGCGCCCCCGCATCGCGAACGCCCCCGCCTCGCCAAGCCGTTCACGATCGACGGCGTCGACAAGGCGCTCAGCCAACTCGCCTGACG
Organism: Sphingomonas sp. BE138; assembly: GCF_031456125.1. Lineage (NCBI taxonomy): Bacteria > Pseudomonadati > Pseudomonadota > Alphaproteobacteria > Sphingomonadales > Sphingomonadaceae > Sphingomonas > Sphingomonas sp. BE138. The sequence continues at coordinate 342,483 of NZ_JAVDUC010000003.1, read as the reverse complement.
CGGCGGATACGCCTACTCTTTCAGGCGGTCCGACCAAAAAACACCGTTCGCCCTGAGCCTGTCGAAGGGCGTGCCCGGAGCACGTGCTTCGGCAGGCTCGGCACGAACGGTTCAGTCGATCGGGGCGACGCGAGAAAACCACCCCCGCTTCGTACGAAGCGGGGATGCCATCACCGTCATTGACCCGCAGCCGCCGCCCTTGTCGCGTCCAGCCCCTCCACGAATTGCGCGCCGTGCTTCACCTGCGCGGTGGACGCCGCCAGCGCGCCGCCGACCGGCTCCGCGCGTCCGCCCAGGCACGGTGCCAGGAAGTTCTCCGCCACCGCATTGAACGCGATGCTGTTGACCGGCCGTGCGAAGCCATGCCCCTCGTCGGGGAACAGCACATAGGTGACCGGAATGTTCTTCGCCGCCATCGCCGCCATGATCTGGTCGCTCTCCGCCACGTTCACGCGCGGATCGTTCGCTCCCTGACCGATCAGCAGCGGCTTTTTGATTCGCTCGACATAGGTCAGCGGGCTGCGCTCCTTCAGCAGCGTGCGGCCATCCTCGGTCGTCGGATCGCCCATCCGCTTGTAGAATTGCTGCTTGCCCGCTTCCCAATAGGGCGGGATCGTCTTCAGCAGCGTGAACAGGTTCGACGGTCCGACGATATCCACCCCGCACGCGAAGGTGTCGGGGGTGAAGGTCAGCCCGGCCAGCGTCGCATAGCCGCCGTACGATCCGCCCATGATCGCGACCTTGTCCTTCGTGGTCACGCCCTGCTTCACCGCCCAGTCGACCGCATCGATCAGGTCGTCGTGCATCTTGCGGCCCCATTGCAGGTCGCCGGCCGAGACGAACTTCTTCCCGAACCCGGTCGACCCGCGGTAATTGACCGACAGCACCGCATAGCCGCGGTTGGCGAGCCATTGGTGGTAGCTGTTATAACCATAGCCGTCGCGCGCCCACGGGCCGCCGTGGACGAACAGCACCATCGGCACCGGGCCGGTCGCGCCCTTCGGCACGGTCAGGTAGGACGGCAGCGTCAGCCCGTCGCGCGCGGCGATCTCCACCGGCCGCATCGCCACCAGCGGCGCGCCGATCAGCTCGGGCCGGCTGACGTACAATTGCTTCAGCGACTTGGCCTTGCGGTCATAGACATAGGTGGCGACCGGCGCGCTCACCTGGTCGAACGTCACCAGCCATTTGTCGTCGGCGTTCGTGCGGCTGCCGATCGTGAATTCGCCCTTGTTCTGTGCCTTCAGGAACGCGAGGTCCGCCTTCACCGCCTCGCCGACCGGCACATAGTCGTTGGTCAGGTAGTCGACCGAATAGGCCTCCAGCCGCCCGGTGCGCGGATTGAACAGCCCGCCATCGACATCGGCCTTCGCGCTCTGTCCGACGATCGTCGTCTTCCCCGACGCCACATCTTGCGCGACCAGCGCGGCGGTGTCGCGCCCGCGCGAGTCGGTCCAGTAGAGCGTCTGGCCATCGGTGGTGAAGCCGAGCGGGGAGGTGGTCAGCGAATCCTCCAGCCCGATCTGCGCGACCGGGGTGGTGCCGATGGTCGTTCCGTCGACCTTGAAGTAGTCGCTCCCGCCATCGTCGCGCGCCTTGGCCGCCAGCCGCAGGTTCAGCGCGTCGTCGGCCACGAAGCCGGCATAGCCGTCGTTCTGCAACACCTTGGTCAGAGCGCCGCTGTTGAGGTTCAGCGAATAGACGTCGTGCCAGCGCGGATCGCGGTTGTTCACGCCGATCAGGATGCGGTCCTTGATCGTCTCGCTGGTGCCGATCACCTGCACGCGCGTCTTCTCGAACGGGGTCAGCGTCTTCTGCGCGCCGCTCGCGATATCGACGCCGTAGAGCAGGAAGTTTTCGTCTCCGCCCTTGTCGTTGACGTAGAGGATCGAGCGCGAGTCGGGCGCCCAGAAGCTCTGGCGGATCGGACGCCCCTTCTCGGCGGTCAACGGGCGCGCCTGGTCGGGCGTGTCGGCGGGCGCCACCCAGACGTTGAGCACGCCGTCACGCGGCGCGATGAAGCTGATCCACTTGCCATCCGGCGACAATTTCCCGCCGGTGCGCGTCGGATTGCCGAACAGCTTCGCCCGCTCGATCAGCGGCACGCTGCTGTCCATCGCCGCCGTCACCGGCTGGATCGCGATCAACGCCGCGCCCGCCGCCAGAACCGCTTTCATCATCATACTGCCCTCCCTGCTGTATTAGTCGAATATGGCACGCGCCCGCCTAGCGCCGCAATGCTAATATCCTTGCGTTCGGACCGCCTCCCGCGACATAGGCGTGCGCGCCATGACCCATATCTTCGACAAGTCCCGCCTGCCGAGCCGCCACGTGTCGGTCGGCCCCGAGCGTGCCCCGCATCGCAGCTACTATTACGCGATGGGCCTTTCCGAGGAGGAGATCGCGCGCCCGTTCGTCGCGCTCGCCTCCGCGGGCAACGACAGTGCGCCGTGCAACACCACCCTCGATGCGCAGGCCGATGCCGCGCGTCGCGGGGTGGAGCAGGGCGGGGGGATGCCGCGCCGCTTCAATACGATCACCGTTACCGACGGCATCGCGATGGGGCACCAGGGAATGAAATCCTCGCTGGTCAGCCGCGAGGTCATCGCCGACTCGGTCGAGCTGTCCGTGCGCGGGCATTGCTATGACGCGCTGGTTGGCTTCGCGGGGTGCGACAAGTCGCTGCCCGGCATGATGATGGCGATGCTGCGGCTCAACATCCCCTCGATCTTTGTCTATGGCGGCTCGATCCTGCCCGGCCGCTTCCACGACCGCGACGTGACCGTCGTCGACGTGTTCGAGGTGGTCGGCAAATATGCCGCCGGCGCCTGCCCGCTGTCGGAGGTTCACGAGCTCGAGAAGGTCGCCTGCCCCGGCCACGGGGCGTGCGGCGGGCAATTCACCGCCAACACCATGGCCTGCGTCGGCGAGGCGATCGGTTTGTCCCTGCCGAACAGCAACATGGTGCCAGCACCCTTCACCACGCGCGAACAGATCGCGGTTGCGGCGGGCGCGCAGGTGATGGAGCTGGTCGCGCGCAACCTGCGTCCGCGCGACATCTGCACCCGCGCGGCGTTCATCAACGCCGCGCGCGTCGTCGCCGCGACCGGCGGCTCGACCAACGCCGCGCTGCACTTGCCCGCGATGGCGAGCGAGGCGGGCATCGACTTCGATCTGTTCGATGTGGCGGAGGCTTTCAAATCAACGCCCTACATCGCCGACCTCAAGCCGGGCGGTAAGTATGTCGCCAAGGACATGTACGAGGCGGGCGGCGTCTACATGCTGATGAAGACGATGCTGGCCGGCGGGTTGCTCGACGGCAATTGCCTGACCGTCACCGGCAGGACGCTGGGCGAGAACATCGACGAAGTGACGTGGAACCCCGACCAGAAGGTCATCTACGACGTTCGCACCCCGATCACCCCGACCGGCGGCGTCGTCGGCCTGCGCGGCTCGCTGGCCCCCGACGGCGCGATCGTGAAGGTCGCCGGGATGCACCGCTTGCAGTTCGAAGGCCCGGCGCGCTGTTTCGACTGCGAGGAGGACGCCTTCGCAGCGGTGGAGGCGCGCGCGATCAACGAGGGCGAGGTGGTCATCATCCGCTACGAAGGGCCGAAGGGCGGGCCGGGCATGCGCGAGATGCTGTCGACCACCGCCGCGCTCTATGGCCTGGGCATGGGCGAGAAGGTCGCGCTCATCACCGATGGTCGCTTCTCGGGCGCGACGCGCGGCTTCTGCATCGGCCATGTCGGTCCCGAAGCCGCGGAGGGCGGCCCGATCGCGCTGGTCGAGGACGGCGATCCGATCCGCATCGACGCCGAGGCGGGCACGATCGACCTGCTCGTCGACGCCGCCGTGCTGGCCGACCGCCGTACCCGCTGGCAGGGGCGCGAGAACGGCTACGGCTCGGGCGCGCTGTGGCGCTATGCGCAGAACGTCGGCCCCGCCTATCAGGGCGCGGTCACGCACCCCGGCGCCAAGGCGGAGCGGCACGTCTACGCCGACATCTGACGAAGGGGTCTCAGCGCGAACGGGGTGGGTGAGCCGACCGCCCGCCCCCCTTTGCTTCCGAACAACGAACCGCTTCACTCCGCCGCCCACACCGGGTAGGCGCGGCTGATGATCCCGATCGCCGGAACCGCCGTGCTCACCGCCGCCCAGATGCGCGCGGCGGAGGATACCGCCATCGCCGCGGGCGTGAGCGTCGACGCGCTGATGCAGCGCGCCGGAGCCGGCGTGGCCGACGCCGTCCGGCGGCTGGCCGGCGTCAACGAAGTGCTCATCCTGTGCGGCCCCGGCAACAACGGCGGCGACGGCTATGTCGCCGCCGCACGCCTGCACGCCGCCGGACGCGCGGTCCGCGTCGCGGCGCTCGGGGAGCCCCGCAGCCCCGCCGCGATCGCCGCGCGCGCGCGATGGACCGGCACGGTCGAGCCGCTCGCCACCGCCGCGCCGGCGCCGGTGCTGGTCGATGCGCTGTTCGGCACCGGACTGTCGCGCGCCTTGGACGATGTAGCAGGAGCGGCGCTCAAGCATTTGACGGAACAAGCAAACCTCGCGGTCGCGGTCGACCTGCCGAGCGGAGTCGCGACCGACGACGGCGCGTTGCTCGGCGATGTCCCTGCCTTCCACGTCACGCTCGCGCTCGGCGCGGTGAAGCCCGCGCATTTGCTCCAGCCCGCCGCCGCGCGCTGCGGCGCGGTGCGCGTCATCCCGATCGGCGTGCCGACCGACAGCGACGCGCACGTTCTCGCACGCCCCGCGCTCGCCGCCCCCGCCGTCGACGCGCACAAGTTCACTCGCGGCATGGTCGCGGTCGTGCGCGGGCGGATGGCCGGCGCGGCGCAGCTCGCGGCGCGGGCGGCGATGCACGCCGGCGCGGGGTATGTCGAATTGCTCGGCGCGACGATCCCCGGCGCACCGCACGCGCTTGTCCGTCGCCGCTGCGACGATCAGGCGCTCGGCGATCCGCGCATCGGCGCGCTGCTGATCGGCCCCGGGCTCGGCCGCGACGACGAGGCACGCGCGCTCGTCGAGCAGGCGCTCGCCACCGGTCATCCGTTGGTGATCGACGGCGACGCGCTCCATCTCGTCACGCCCGAGCAACTCCACGCCCGCGCCGCGCCGCTGATCCTCACGCCGCATGCCGGCGAGTTCGCCGCGCTGTTCGGCGCCTCCGACGCCGACAAGCTCGCCGCCGCCCGTGCTGCCGCCGCCCGCGCCGACGCCACCGTCGTCTTCAAGGGCCCCGACACCGTGATCGCTGGCCCAGACGGCCGCGCGCGTCTGTCACCCGCCGCCAGCTCGTGGCTGTCGACCGCCGGCAGCGGCGATGTCCTCGCCGGCGCGATCGCGGCGATGCTGGCGGGCGGCCACGCGCCGCTCGACGCCGCCGCCGCGGGCGTCTGGCTCCACGGCGAGGCCGCGCGTCGCCTCGGGCCTGCCTTCATCGCCGACGATCTCGCCAGCGCGCTGACCGGAGCACGCGCATGACCGCGATCGTCCGCATCGCCGCGCGCGGGGAGGGGGTCGCCGCCGATGGTCGCCATGTCGCGCTCGCCGCCCCCGGCGACACGCTTGCCGACGACGGCGGGGTCATCCCCGGCCCGCACCACATCGATCCGCCGTGCCGCCACTATCCGGAATGCGGCGGCTGCCAGCTCCAGCACCTCGACGACGAAAGCTGGGCGGGCTTCATCACCGATCGCATCGCGTCCGCGCTCGACGCGCATGGCCTGACCACGACGATTCGTCCGCCGGCGCTGTCGCCGCCACGCACCCGCCGCCGCGCCACGCTCCACTACGAGCCTTCGGGCCGGATCGGCTTCACCGCCGCGCGCAGCCACCAGATCGTCGATCTCCACGAATGTCACGTGCTGGCCCCGGCGCTGTTCGCGCTGGTCCGCCCGCTCAAGCGCCTGTTGCCGACCTTCAAGGCCAAACGCCGCCTCGACGTCCACCTGACGCTCGCCGATCAGGGGGTCGACGTGCTGGTCAAGGGCGTCGCGCCCGAAGGGCTCGCGCATCATGACGCGCTCACCGCCTTCGCGCAGGACCACGGCGTCGCACGCGTGGCCTTCGACGACGGCATGGGGCCGGAGACGCGCTGGGAGCCCGAGCCGGTCACGATGACGCTTGGCGGCACGCGCGGCGGCGTCGCGGTGCCGTTGCCCCCCGCCGCCTTCCTGCAAGCCACCGCAGAGGGGGAGGCGACGCTGGTCGCGGCGGTCCGCGAGGCGATCGGCGGGGCGAAGATCGCCGCTGACCTGTTTGCCGGGCTCGGCACCTTCGCGCTCGCGTTACCGGGGCGGGTCTATGCCGCGGAGGGCGCACGCGACGCGATCATGGCGCTCAAGGCCGCCGCCGGGCGCGCGCAGCGGCTGGTCTTCACCGAGCACCGCGACCTGTTCCGCCGTCCGCTGACCACCGCCGAGCTGGACCGCTTCGACGCGATCGTCATCGATCCACCGCGTGCGGGTGCGCGCGATCAGGTGGCGCAGCTCGCCGCCGCGACTGTGCCAGTCATCGCCTATGTCTCCTGCAATCCCAGTACGTTCGCCGCGGATGCTCAGCGTCTATGCGACGGTGGCTACACGCTCGACTGGGTCCAGCCGGTGGGTCAGTTCCGCTGGTCGACGCACGTCGAACTGGCGGCGCGCTTCAGCAGGTCGCCCTCGTAAAGCGCCTTCACGAAGAACAACCCGTCGGGCGGCGCATTGAGCCCCAGCCGCCCGCGGTCGGCGGCCTGCAGCGCATCGGCGAAATCGTCCGCCGACCACCGCCCCATGCCCACCAGCGCCAGGCACCCGACCATCGATCGCACCTGATGGTGGAGGAACGACCGCGCCTCGACCCGCACCGTCACACGCTCGTCGTCGCGCGCCACCTCGATCCAGTCGATCGACTTGACCGGGCTCGCCGACTGGCAATGCGCCGAACGAAAGGTCGTGAAGTCGTGTGTGCCCACCAGAACCTGCGCGGCATCGTGCATCGCTTCCGCATCCAGCGGCTGCGGGATCTGCCACGCCAGCCCCTTCGTGACGGTCAGCGGGGCACGACGATTGACGATGCGATATTCATAAGCGCGCGCAACGCACGAAAAACGCGCGTGAAAGTCGTCCGGAACCGTGACGCAATCCAGGATTGCCACCGGCGCCGGCCGCAACCGTGCGTTCAGCGCCTCGCCCAGCCGGAACGCCGCGATCGGCTTGGAAATATCCAGGTGCGCGCGCATCGCCAGCCCATGCACGCCGGCATCGGTCCGCCCTGCGCAATGCACGACGACCGCCTCGCCGGTCACCGCCTGCGCGGCGTCCTCGATCGCCTGCTGCACACTCGGTCCATGCGCCTGCCGCTGCCATCCCATGAACGGACGGCCATCGAACTCCACCGTCAGCGCGAACCGCGTCACAGCCGCGTGCCGACCGGAACCGCAAACCCGCGCAGCAACTCGCCGACGCTCATCACGCCCCGCCCGGCGCGCTGTACGGTGGTCGGGCGGATCGCGCCGCTCCCGCACGCGATCGTCAGCGCCTCGTCCAGCACCTCGCCCGGCGCGCCGGCACCGTCGACGAACGCCGCCGCCAGGACCTTCACCCGTTCGCCCCCATGCTCGAAGAACGCGCCCGGCACCGGTGCGAAGGCCGCTATTTGCCGCACGACCTGCGCACCCTCGCGTGCGAAATCGATCCGCGCCTCCTCCTTGCGGATCTTCTCGGCATAGGTCACGCCCTCCGACGGCTGCGGCATCGGCGGAAATGCCGCGGGATCGCGCAGCACCCGCACCATCAGCTCGGCACCCATTTGTGCCAGCTCGTCCGTAAGTTGCCCGGCATTTTTCCCACCAATGCTTGTCCGTCCCTCAAGCCGGACCGGCCCGGTATCCAGCCCGGCCTCCATCTGCATGATCCCGACGCCCGTCTCCGCATCCCCGGCCAGGATCGCGCGCTGCACCGGCGCCGCCCCGCGCCATCGTGGCAGCAAGGAGCCGTGCACGTTCAGGCATCCCAGTCGCGGCGCGTCCAGCACCGCGCGCGGCAGGATCAGCCCGTATGCCGCGACCACCGCGACATCCGCGTCCAGCGCCGCGAACGCCACCTGTTCACCGGCATCGCGCAAGGTGACCGGCGTCCGCACCGGCACCCCCAATTCCTCGGCGCGCAGCTGTACCGGCGATTTCACCAGTTCGCGCCCGCGCCGCCCGCCCGGACGCGGCGGCTGGCTGTACGCCGCCACCACCTGATGCCCGTCCGCCACCAGCGCCTCCAGCGTCGGCACCGCGAACGCCGGCGTTCCCATGAAGATGATCCGCATCGCTCCTCTCGACACGCTGGCGGCGCACCGCGCAACCCCCTATCTGTCCCGCATGGCATCCCCCGAGATCGAGGCGCTGACGAGCGCGCTGGCGCGGCTCCCCGGTTTCGGTCCGCGGTCGGCGCGGCGCGCGGTGCTGCACTTGCTCAAGCGCCGCGAATCGTCGCTCGCGCCGCTGCGCGCAGCGTTGACGGCGGTGGAGGAACGGCTCGCAACCTGCGGTATTTGCGGCAATGTCGATACGACGGATCCGTGCGCGATCTGCGCCGATCCGCGCCGCGATCCGCGCAGTCTGTGCGTGGTCGAGGATGTCAGCGACCTGTGGGCGCTGGAGCGCGGACGATTGTTTCCCGGGCGCTTCCACGTGCTGGGCGGGCGGCTGTCGGCCCTGGAAGGCGTCCGTCCGGAGGACCTCGCGATCGACAGCCTGCTCGCGCGCGTCGCCGGCGGGCAGGTCGACGAGGTCGTGCTGGCCATGAACGCGACGCTCGAAGGGCAGACGACCGCGCACTATCTGGCCGAGCGGCTGGAGAAACACCCGGTCCGCCTCACGCAGCTGGCGCACGGCCTGCCGGTCGGGGGTGAGCTCGACTATCTGGACGAGGGCACGCTGGCGCAGGCGCTGCGCGCGCGGCGCCCGGTTGCGTAGGGGCGGTTGCTTGACGCACCGGGCCGGCGCTTATAGCCGGTCGCCATGGCCATTCTCCCGATCGTAGAAGTTCCCGACGCGCGTCTGCGCGAAACCGCCGCGCCCGTGCCCCAGGTCGACGACGCGGTCCGCGCGATCGTCGCCGACATGTTCGATACGATGTACGACGCGCACGGTATCGGGCTGGCGGCGGTGCAGGTCGGCATCATGCAGCGGATCGTCGTCATCGACCTTCAGGAGCGCGAGCTGGAAGAGGGCGAACCGCGCGAGGCGGCGCGCGACCCGCACGCCTTTATCAACCCCGAGATCACGTGGCTGAGCGAGGAGACTGCCAGCTACAACGAAGGCTGCCTCTCGATCCCCGAGCAATATGCCGAGGTGACGCGCCCGACCCGCTGCCGCGTCACCTGGCTCGACACCGACGGCGCACGGCAGGAGGCCGAGTTCGACGGCCTGATGTCGACCTGTATGCAGCACGAGATCGACCATTTGAACGGCGTGCTCTTCATCGACCATATCTCGCGGTTGAAGCGCGGCATGTTGCTCAAGAAGCTCGACAAGCTGCGCCGCGCCGGCTGACGCGGCCCCGCTATGACAACTTAACGGTTGTCGCGACGGCATCGTTCGATCTATGTTCCGCGCATGATCGAATATGTCCTCGTCGCGCTGATCGCGGTCGCGCTCGGCGCCTTGCTCGGCTGGCTGGCGGGAAAGCGCGACGCCGCCGGTTACCGGCGTGAACGCGACGAGCAGGTCGAGCAGTTCAAGCGCGCGATCACCGACCTTGCCGGCGCCGAGGAGCGCGCCCGCGCCGCCGAGGCGCTGCGTGTCGAACTCGCGCAGGCCCGCGACGAGCGCGAAGCGGCGCGGCTCGCGGTGTCGCGGCTGGAGGCCGAAGGGCGCGCCGCGGAGCAGCGGATCGCCGACCTGCGCACCGCCGCCGACGAGATGAGCCTGCGCTTCCGCGAGGTCGCCACCAATGCGCTCGGCGAGGCGCAGAAATCCTTTCTCGAACGCGCCGAGGCGCGCTTCCGTCAGGCCGAGGAGCAGTCGGGGCAGGGGCTGCGCGCCTTGCTCCAGCCGGTCAACGACCGCCTGCAACGCTATGAGGAAGGCGTGGCGAAGATCGAGGCCGAGCGCCGCGATGCCTTCGGTCAGCTGCACGGCCAGATCGAGGCGATGCGCGCCGGGCAGGAGCGTGTCTCGGGCGAGGCGGCCAAGCTGGTCAACGCGCTGCGCAACGCGCCCAAGGCGCGCGGCCGCTGGGGCGAACAGCAGCTCCGCAACGTCCTCGAATCCTGCGGCCTCGCCGAGCACACCGATTACCGGATGGAGGTCAGCGTCGCGAGCGAGGAGGGCGGGCGGCTGCGCCCCGACGCGATCGTGCGCGTGCCCGGCGGCAAGTCGCTGATCGTCGACGCGAAGGTGTCGCTCAACGCCTATCAGGACGCGTTCGGCGCAGTCGACGAGGCCGAGCGACAATTGGGTCTCGCCGCGCACGCCGCCTCGATGCGCGCGCACGTCAACGCGCTCGGCGCCAAGGCCTATTGGACGCAGTTCGACGATGCGCCCGAATATGTCGTGATGTTCGTGCCCGGCGAACATTTCCTCTCCGCCGCGCTCGAACATGACGCGGGCCTGTGGGACTATGCCTTCGAACGCCGCGTGCTGCTCGCGACGCCCACGAACCTGATTGCGATCGCGCGGACCGTCTCGGCCGTCTGGCGGCAGGAGAAACTGGCGCGCGAGGCGCAGGAGATCGGCGCCCTCGGCAAGGAACTCTATCAACGGCTCGCGGTGATGGGCGGCCATGTCGCGCGGCTCGGCAAGAACCTCGACACCGCGATGGGCGCCTACAACAGCTTCGTCGGCAGCCTCGAGAGCCAGGTGCTCACCAGCGCGCGCCGCTTCGAGACGCTCAACATCGACACCGGCAACAAGTCGCTCGACCCGCTCCCGGTCGGCGAACAGGCCGCGCGGCCGTTGACCAAGCTGGTCGCGGTCGAGGACGCGGCGGAATGATGGCGCGGATGCTGTTAATCTTCAGGAGGTAAGGGCGGGGGCGGAGCGGGTGTTCCGGTGCAAGTGATGGCTAGTGGACAATCTCGGTCGTCAAAGGTGATCTGCACCGCGATGCGTGTTGTCGGCGTGGGACGAAGATGTCGCACATAGTCGCGATCTAGCCGCAAGTTGGTGAGGATCGGTAAGTAGCCATGCTTCCAGATGCGTGAACCGATCCGGGAACGGGAGCAGTCGACAAGTTGAGCGACATGCAAACGACAGCTAAGTTCTTGCGGCGGCAGTTTCGGATCGACCATGTCGTGCCGTAACCGGGCCTGTGTGGCGGCGTTGTTCCAGATGACAAGCGGAGCTGATCGATCGTTTTCGGGCCAACCGATCACCATCATCTTACCGAAGATGATCCCCTCCGACGACCGTTCGACAGGAGTGCTAAGCATCATCTGCGAGGAAGCGTCGGCAATCACGGCTTAGTCCATCAGTAACGGCGATGCGACGATCCTGAACGAATTAAATTCTGCTGGGGCGGCTCAATAACCTGATCGATTGCGTAAAATCAAACTCTCACCGATGCCGCGCCAGCACCTCATAGGCCATCACCGCGGTCGCCACCGCCGCGTTCAGGCTGTCGGCCTTGCCCAGCATGGGCATCTTGACCAGCAGGTCGCACGCCGCCTCATATTCCTCCGGCAACCCTTGCGCCTCGTTCCCCGTCAGCAGGAAGGTCGGCGCGGCATAGGGCGCGTCGCGATAGCCGTTCTCGGTCTGCAGGCTCAGCCCAACCAGCTGTCCCGGCCCGCCGCGTAGCCAGGCGAGGAATTCCGGCCAGATCACCCGCACGATCGGCACCGTGAACAGCGCCCCCATGCTGGCGCGCACCGCCTCGGTCGAGAACGGATCGACGCATTCGTCGACCAGGATCAGCGCACCGGCGCCCACCGCGTCGCCGGTGCGCAGGATCGTGCCGAGGTTGCCCGGATCGCGCAGCCGCTCCGCCACCAGCCAGATCGGCGCCGATCCGCGGTCGAGGTCGTCCAGCACCGCCTCGAACGTGTCGAACACGCCGACCACCGCCTGCGGATTGTCCTTGCCCGACAGCTTGGAGAGGATGTCGGGGGTCGTCTCGATCGCCTCGCCGTAATCGCGCTCGACCGCGTCGATCAGCGCGCGGACCAGCGGATGCCTGGCACTGGCATCGGCGAAGAACAGGATCCGCGGCACGCGGCCGGTCTCCAGCGCCTCGGTCAGGATGCGCAGTCCCTCGGCGAGGAACAGCCCTTCCTCGCGGCGATGCCGCTTGTCGCGCAACGCCTGCACGCGCTTGACCAGCGGATTCGAAAAGGACGTGATGACCTTGGGCATCGCGGCGACGTCGACGGAGGATCAATCCTCGCCGAACTTCCCTTCGACCAGCGCGCACATCGTCGCGACCACGTCGTCGGCGCCGTCGCCCTCGGCGGAGATGGTGATATGGTCGCCCTTGGCCGCGCCCAGCATCATCAACCCCATGATCGAGGTGCCGATCACCTGCGAATCGCCCTTGGCGACCGTCACCGGCACCGGCTGCCCCGACGCCAGCGTCACGAACTTGGCGCTCGCGCGTGCGTGCAGCCCGCGGCGATTGGTGACCTCGACGGTGCGCGACGCGCTCACGCCGCCGCCTCGCCCAACACTTCGGACGCGACGGAGATATACTTGCGCCCGGCCTCGCGCGCGGCGGCGACCGCGGCGGTCACCGTCATCGCCTTGCGCGCCGACTCCAGCCGGATCAGCATCGGCAGGTTGATGCCCGCGATCACTTCGATCCGGCCGCGTTCCATCAACGAAATCGCGAGGTTGGAGGGCGTTCCTCCGAACAGGTCGGTCAGCACGATCACCCCGCGGCCTTCGTCGACCTCCCCGATCGCGGCGGCGATGTCGGCGCGGCGCGCCTCCATGTCGTCGTCCGGGCCGATCGCGACGGTGCGCACCTGCCGCTGCGGTCCGACGACATGCTCCATCGCCACCACGAATTCGTCCGCCAGACGCCCGTGAGTCACCAGTACCAACCCTATGACCGGGCCCGACATGTTCTTCGACAATCCGTTCATTGACCCTGTGGGCGTCCCTCGAGCGCATCCTGCGGGGCCGCCGCCAGGTCCCGATGCACGATGGTGGGGCAAAATCCCGCGTCGCGCAACCGTTTGCCCACGCGCTCGGCGACATGGACCGAGCGATGCTTGCCGCCGGTGCACCCGAACGCGACCGTGACATAGGGTTTCCCCTCCGCGCGATAGCGGGGGAGCAGCAGCAGCAGCAGCTCCTCGATCCGCGCCATCGCCTCCGGATAGGCGGGATCGGCAGCGATATACGCCGCCACCGCCGGATCCTGTCCCGTATGGGGACGAAGCGCCGCATCCCAGTGCGGATTCCGCAGGAACCGCATGTCGAACACCATGTCGACCCCGGCCGGGATGCCGCGCGCGAAGCCGAACGATTCGATCGTCAGCGTGGTGCCGACGCCGGTGTCGCGCGCGAACATCTCCCGCACCTGCTGCGCCAGCGCATTGGCCTTGAAGGTCGTCGTGTCGATCAGCCGGTTGGCGCGCGCGCGCAAGGGCGCCAGCAGCCTTCGCTCGCGCTGGATGCCCTCCACCGCCGGGCGATCGTCGGCCAGCGGGTGGCGCCGCCGCGTCTCGGCGAAGCGCCGCGTCAGCTCCTCGCCCGAACAGTCGAGGAACAGCAGGCCGACGTTGTCGCCGCGCTCGCGCAGCTCCTCGAAGCGGCGCAGCGCGGTATCGGCGTCGAAGTTGCGCGTCCGCGTCCCGAACCCGATCGCCAGCGGACGCGGCGTCTCGGCAGGATCGACCGGCGGCGCCACGACGCGCGGCAACAGCGACAGCGGCACGTTGTCGATCGTTTCCCAGCCGAGGTCCTCCAGCGTCTTCAGCACCGTCGACACGCCCGCGCCCGCCATCCCGGTCACCAGCAGCACTTCGTTCATGCGGTTTCCCCCGTCTGCGCGGCCAGCGCCCATTCCACCTTGATCGGCGCCGAGGGCCAACGCGGGTCGATCACCACCTCCGGCACCGTCACGCCGTTCAGCACGATCGCGCGCGGCTCGGGCATGCGTTCGTCCTCGCTCGCCAGGATCACCGCCAGCGCCACCGGCACCGCGGCGAGCGCGGGCCGCGCGACGATCCCGATCCCGCGCACCTCCATGCGCCCCGCGATCGTGGCGGGCGACTCCGCGATCAACACGCCATGCTCTTGGGAAAGAACGGTATAGTCATCGGCGACCAGAACGGCTCCGCGATCGATCAGTCGCATCGCCAGGTCGCTTTTGCCCGCACCCGACGGTCCGGTCAGCAGCACGCCGCGCCCGCCGATCGCCACGCAGGTCGCGTGGACCGTCACCGGCGACCCGGTCACTTGCGCCCCGCCAGCGGCAAGCGCACCACGAAGCGTGCGCCGCTCAGGCGGTCCTCGCGCGTCTCCACCCCGATCTCGCCCTGGTGCCCCTCCACGATCGTCCGCGCGATCGCCAGCCCCAGCCCGGAATGCTGCCCGAACGTCTCCTGCGACGGGCGTACCGAATGGAAGCGGCGGAACACCGCCTCGCGCGCTTCTTCCGGCACGCCCGGCCCCTCGTCCTCGACCCATATCTCCAGCATCGAGCGGTCGGGCCGCGCCGCGATGCTGACCAGCCCGCAGGGCGGCGAGAAGGAGATGGCATTGTCGATCAGGTTCGCGAACACCCGCTCCAGCCGCGCGCCCTCGCCGGGCACGACCAGTTCGCCGTCCGGCGCATCGAACCGCAGCCGGATGCCGTCCGAGACGCCGCGCGCCTCGCGCTGGGCGACCATCGCCGACAGCATCGCGCCGACATCGACCGGGTCGAAGGTCGCGCGGCTCAGCTGCGCATCCAGCCGCGACGCCTCGGAGATGTCGCTGATCAGCCGGTCGAGCCGATGCACGTCGTCGTTGACGATCGCCAGCAGCCTGGCGCGCAGTTCGGGATCCTCGACCCGCCCCATCGCATCGGTGGCGGAGCGCAGCGAGGCGAGCGGGTTCTTCAACTCGTGCGTTACGTCGGCGGCGAACGCCTCGGTCGCGTCGATCCGCGCGCGCAGCGCCAGCGTCATGTCGGACAGCGCGCGCGCCAGCATCCCGATCTCGTCGCGCCGCTCGGGCAGCCGGGGCACGATCACCTCGCGCGCGCGGCCCAGGCGCACCCGCACCGCCGCGCGCGCCAGCAGCCGCAGCGGCACGACGATCGTGCGCGCCAGGAACAGCGACAGCCCGATCGAGATCGCTGCCGCCACCAGGATCACGACGCTCAGCCGGAAACGTTCGGCGCGCACCCGCTCGGTCACGTCGCGCGCGTTGACGGTCGTCATCAGCGCGAGGCTGCCGGGCAGGGGCGCGGCGGCGGTGATGACGGGCGTGCGATCCGGGGCGCGCCACAGCGTCTGGGCGGCCGGCGCTCCCCCCAGCACCGCGCGCACGTCCGGCCAGCGCCGCCCGTCGCTGCGCTCGCGATAGCCCGGGGCGAGCGGCGCGCGCACGATCCGGTCGATCGCGGCATCCAGCCAGCGTGCGCTGCGCCGGGCCAGCGGGTCGTCGTCGGGATCGTCGAGCCGGAAGTTCGCCACCCCCAGCGCGCGGCTGTCGGCGAGCAGCGCGCCGCCGCGATCGTACAGCCGTACCCGCAGGCCGGTCTGCCGCGCCAGCCGTGCGATCGTGGCGGGCCGCGCATTCGGCGCGATCGGCGCCAGCGCTTCGGTCATCAGCTGCACCTCGCGCCCGGCCTGTACCGAGCGCTGGTCCAGGATGCGGCTGCGGAACGATTCGAGATAGAAGAACCCGCCCGCCAGCAGCAGCAGCGTGAGCACGTTGACCGCCAGGATCCGCGGGGTGAGCGACACCTTGCCCGACCACGCGCGCGCCTGCTCGGCGGCGTCACTCCTCCGAAAAGCGGTAGCCGGCGCCATACAGGGTCTCGATCGAGTCGAAGGCGGGATCGGCTTCGCGGAACTTGCGGCGCACGCGCTTGATGTGGCTGTCGATGGTGCGGTCGTCGACGTAGATGTCGTCCTGGTACGCCGCGTCCATCAACTGGTTGCGGGTCTTCACGATGCCGGGGCGCTGCGCCAGCGTCTCCAGGATCAGGAATTCGGTGACGGTCAGCGTCACCGGCTTGCCGTCCCACGTCACGCGGTGGCGCGCGGGATCCATCACCAGCCGTCCGCGCTCGATCGGGCCCTGCACCGCCGCCTCGCCCTCGGCACCGGGCTGCGCGGGTTCGGTGCGGCGCAGGATCGCGCGGATGCGCGCGATCAGCAGCCGCTGGCTGAACGGCTTGGCGATATAATCGTCCGCGCCCATCGCCAGCCCCAGCGCCTCGTCCAGCTCGTCGTCCTTGCTGGTCAGGAAGATCACCGGCAACCGGCTCTTCTCCCGGAGTCGCCGGAGCAGCTCCAGCCCGTCCATCTTCGGCATCTTGATGTCGAAGATCGCCAGGTCGGGCGGATTGTCGGTCAGCGCCTTCAGCGCCGCTTCGCCGTCCGAATACAGCCGGGTCATAAACCCCTCGGCCTGGAGCGCGATCGACACCGAGGTCAGGATGTTGCGGTCGTCGTCGACCAGCGCGATCGTGGCGGTCATGGCAGGGTCCGGGTCATCACGACCGCAGGGGTAGGGCAAAGCACCATGGCGCTCAATGGGGACAACTCGGCGCGTTCCTGTTTAACACGTTTGACGCGGGCGCGCCGCCGCAGTATTTTGCGGCCACGAAACGCGCCCAAGAAGGCGCAAAGCTGGAGAACAATGTTGAGCGATCGCATCCCCGACGCCGGACTGGCCGCGCAGGGCATCCACACCCGCGCCACGCTGCACTGGAACCTGGTCACCGCGCGCCTGACCGAGACCGCCGTCGCGCGCAGCGAGGGCAAGCTGTCCGCCGACGGGCCGCTGGTCGTGCAGACCGGCAACCACACCGGCCGCTCCGCGCAGGACAAGTTCATCGTCCGCGATGCCGAAACTGAATCGACCGTGTGGTGGGGCAAGTCGAACAAGGCGATGGAGCCGGCGCATTTCGCCGCGCTCAAGGCCGATTTCATGGCCGCGCTGAACAACAAGAGCGACCTGTTCGTCCAGGATCTGTACGGCGGATCGCAACCCGGCCACCGCGTCCGCGTGCGCGTCATCAACGAGCTGGCGTGGCACAATCTGTTCATCCGCACGATGCTGGTCCGTCCCGAGGAGCAGGACCTCAAGGGCTTCGTCCCGGACTACACGATCATCGACCTGCCCAGCTTCCGCGCCGACCCTGCGCGCCACGGCTGCCGCAGCGAGACGGTGATCGCCGTCAACATGACCGAGAAGCTGATCCTGATCGGCGGCACGCGCTACGCGGGCGAGATGAAGAAGTCGGTGTTCGGCATCCTCAACTACCTGCTCCCGCCCACCGGCGTGATGCCGATGCATTGCTCGGCCAACATGGGCGCGGACGGGCGCACCGCGGTGTTCTTCGGCCTGTCGGGCACCGGCAAGACCACGCTGTCGGCCGATCCGAAGCGCACGCTGATCGGCGATGACGAGCATGGCTGGTCCGACGACGCGGTCTTCAATTTCGAGGGCGGCTGCTACGCCAAGATGATCCGCCTCTCGCCGCAGGCCGAGCCGGAGATCTTCGCCACCACCAAGCGCTTCGGCACCGTGCTCGAGAACGTGGTGATGGACGAGGTCACGCGGCAGCTCGACCTCGACGACAACAGCCTCGCCGAGAACAGCCGCGGCGCCTATCCGATCGACTTCATTCCGAACGCGTCGGACGAGAACATGGGCGGCACCCCGCGCAGCATCGTGATGCTGACCGCCGACGCCTACGGCATCCTGCCCCCGATCGCGAAGCTGACTCCCGAGCAGGCGATGTACCATTTCCTCTCGGGCTACACCGCGCGCGTGGCCGGGACCGAGATCGGCGTGACCGAGCCGGACGCCACCTTCTCGACCTGCTTCGGCGCGCCGTTCATGCCGCGCCATCCGTCGGTCTACGGCAATCTGCTCAAGGAGCGGATCGCGAAGGGCGGGGTGGATTGCTGGCTGGTCAACACCGGCTGGACCGGCGGCAAGTACGGCACCGGCCATCGCATGCCGATCAAGGCGACCCGCGCCCTGCTCGACGCCGCGCTCGACGGCAGCCTGAACGACGCCGAGTTCCGCACCGATCCGAACTTCGGCTTCAAGGTGCCCGTCTCGGTGCCCGGCGTCGACACCGCGATCCTCGATCCGCGCGAGACCTGGGCCGACAAGACCGCCTATGACGCGACCGCGGCGAAGCTCGTCGACCTGTTCAACGAGAATTTCGCGCAATTCGCCGACCACGTCGACCAGGGCGTGCGCGAGGCCGCCCCGAAGGCGAAGGCGAACGCCGAAGCCTGACCGGGCCGGAAGGGGGCCGCATCACCGCGGCCCCCTGTCAGTCACGCCGCCGCCGGACGCGTACCGCGGCGGCGCAACGCCGTGCCCGCGACGCCGAACCCGACCAGCATCATCGCCCAGGTTCCCGGCTCCGGGACCGCGGCACCCCCGGTGGTGAGCGTGTCGATGCTGAACAGCACGCCGGTTTCACCGACATCGTCGCGGCGGAAGCGGATGCGCGCGTAATTGGCCGGGTTCGCCGCCAGCGATACGTCGGTCGGCAACGTCGGTCCGATCGGCGTTGCCGATGTCGCATCGAAGCTGAAGTCGATCGGTGAGAAGCCCGAAAACTGTCCCTTCCACGGCCCTGCCGCGTTGCCGAAGATCGAGAAGCGCTCGCGGCCAGCCATCGTGTCATAGCCGACCGACATGCCGGCGACCGGCAGCGAGGCCGACGCGTTGTCCATCGTGAAGGTGCCGCCGATCGGCACGGCGCTGTACCAGGCATAGGTCTTCGACGAGAACGTCGGCGTGGCCGCGGTGTCGTAGGAGAGGGTCAGCTTGTACGTCGAGCCGAGCGCATAATGGGCAAGAAAGGCTTTCAGCGCATCGGGGTTGCTTTCAAACCCCGGGCTTCCGTTCGGCATCCGGTGTCCCGTCACCTTGCCGGAAATCGTCACATCAACGATGGCGGCCTGCGCCGCAGCCGGCGCGACCAACGCGGCGACGCTGGCCGCCCGGAACACTGCATTCATGATGACTCCCCCGTTAACGTCTCCCGTGTAAAGGGCGAGTTTCGAGGCTGCAATCGTGTCCCGCCGCTCCCCCCTAGCGATAATCCCGCATCGCGGTTACATGGCGCGCCACCTCCTCTCCCCACAGGATTCGGCGCCTCCCATGAACATTCGTCTCGGCCTCACCTTCGACGACGTGCTGCTCGTGCCCGCGGAGTCGAGCGTCCTGCCCGGCGAGGCCGACACCCGCACGCAGGTGACGCGCGGCATCGCGCTCAACATTCCCGTCCTCTCCTCGGCGATGGACACGGTGACCGAGGCCGACATGGCGATCGTCATGGCGCAGCTCGGCGGCATGGGTGTGCTCCACCGCAACCTGACCGTCGACGAACAGGTCGCGGCGGTGCGGCAGGTCAAGCGCTTCGAAAGCGGCATGGTCGTCAACCCGATCACCATCGCCCCGCAGGCGACGCTGGCGCAGGCGCAGGCGCTGATGGCCGCCAACCGCATCAGCGGCATCCCGGTGGTGGAGGCGGACGGCAAGCTGGTCGGCATCCTCACCAACCGCGACGTGCGCTTCGCCGAGAACCCGAACCAGCCGGTCGCCGAGCTGATGACGCGCGACAATCTCGTCACCGTCTCGACCGGCGTCGCCAAGGAAGAGGCGCGGCGCCTGCTGCACCAGCGCCGCATTGAAAAGCTGCTGGTCGTCGACGACGCCTATCGCTGCGTCGGGCTCATCACCGTCAAGGACATCGAAAAGGCGGTCATGTACCCGGAGGCGACCAAGGACGCCGCGGGTCGCCTGCGCGTCGCCGCCGCCACCACGGTCGGCGACAAGGGCTTCGGTCGCACCGAGGCGCTGGTCGACGCCGAATGCGACCTGATCGTGATCGACACCGCGCACGGCCACAACAACGAGGTCGCGCGCGCGGTCGAGCGCGTGAAGAAGCTGTCGAACGCGGTACAGGTCGTCGCGGGGAACGTCGCCACCGCCGAGGCGACGCGCGCGCTGATCGACGCGGGCGCGGACGGGATCAAGGTCGGGATCGGCCCGGGTTCGATCTGCACCACCCGCGTCGTCGCCGGTGTCGGCGTCCCGCAGCTGACCGCGGTCATGGACTGCGCCGAGGCCGCGGCAAAGGCCGGCGTGCCGGTCATCGCGGACGGCGGCCTGCGCACGTCGGGCGATCTCGCCAAGGCGCTGGCGGCGGGCGCCTCGACCTGCATGGTCGGCTCGCTGCTCGCCGGTACCGAGGAAGCACCAGGAGAAACCTTCCTTTATCAGGGGCGTGCGTACAAATCCTATCGTGGCATGGGAAGCGTCGGCGCGATGGGCCGCGGCTCGGCCGACCGCTATTTCCAGGGCGAGGTCCGCGACCAGCTCAAGCTGGTGCCGGAGGGGATCGAAGGGCAGGTGCCGTACAAGGGCCCCGCGCGCGACGTGATCCACCAGCTGGTCGGCGGGATCAAGGCGGCGATGGGCTACACCGGCTCGGCGACGATCCAGGACCTTCAGGCGCGCGCGCAGTTCGTCCAGATCACCGGCGCCGGGCTCAAGGAAAGCCACGTCCACGACGTGACGATCACCCGCGAAGCGCCCAACTATCCGACCCGCTGAGACCCGCGCCAAGACCCGCACCTGTCCTACACCGCCGGTTTATGGCAGGGCGGGGCGATGACGTGCCCGCGCGACCGACCAGCTGTAGCGACCACCCGAAATAAGGCCGGTGTGATCTCAACATTCGCGCCTCCAACGCGCGATCGTCTCAACATTCGCAACATTCGCGGTGTCGGATTCTGTCGCATAGCCGTCACCCCGGCGAAGGCCGGGGCCCAGTTGGGGGAGGCTGTTGGCCTGAAGCGACCGCTTCGCCGCTGGACCCCGGCCTCCGCCGGGGTGACGGCAGGAAAGGGGCGAGCGCGTCACCGTTTCATCGTTCGCCCTGAAGAGCGGCCGAGCTTGGCGACGCCTGTCCTGATCCACGTCGATGCGGCGCGTCTCGAAGGGGCGTCTCACATCCCCGAATTGATACTGAGCCCTCCACGATGACCCCCGCCGCCCGCACCCAAGCCGCGATCGACCTGCTCGACGCGATCATCACCGCCGCGCAGGAAAACGGCGCCGCTGCCGATACGCTGATCGCGCGCTATTTCGCGCAGCGCCGCTACGCCGGCTCCAAGGACCGCCGCGCGGTTCGCGAGCTCGTCTATGCCGCGATCCGTCGCCTCGGCGAGCGCCCGACCGACGGCCGTGCCGCGATGCTCGCGCTCGCCGCCACGGATCCGGCGCTGGCGGCGACCTTCGACGGCTCGCCGCACGGCCCCGTACCGATCGCCGACGAACCTCGCGCCGCGGAGGGGCTCCACCCGCGCTGGCTGGAGGATCGCCTGACGGCCTCGGGCCTCGACCGCGCCGAGCAGCAGGCGCTGATCGAGCGCGCACCGCTCGACGTGCGCCTCCACCCCGATCATGCCGCGCTCGACCTGCCCGGCGCCGCGGCGATCCCGGGCCTGCCGCTCGCGCGCCGCCTCCCGCAAGGCACCGACATCGCCGCGCTTGCCGGCGCGGTCGAGGTGCAGGACGCCGGCAGCCAGGCGGTGACGCTCGCCGCGGACGCGACGGCGGGGATGACGATCCTTGACCTGTGCGCCGGGGCAGGGGGCAAGAGCCTCGCGCTCGCCGCGCTGATGGGCAATCATGGGCGCATCATCGCCAGCGACGTCGACCGTGCGCGCCTGTCGCGTCTCGCCCCGCGCGCCGAAAAGGCCGGGGCGACGATCGTCGAGACGCGCCTCCTCAACCCGCAGCAGGAGGTCGCCGCGCTCGCCGACGTCAGCGCCGACGTCGTGCTGATCGACGCGCCGTGCTCGGGCACCGGCACCTGGCGTCGCAACCCCGAGGCACGCTGGCGGCTCACGCCTGCGCGGCTCGACCGGCTGATCGCGACCCAGCGCCACGTGCTCGGCGTCGGCGCAGGGGCGGTGACGCCCGGCGGTGCGCTCGTCTACATCGTCTGTTCGCTGCTCGACGGCGAGGGGCCGGCACAGGTCGATGCGTTCCTCGCCACGCACCCCGGCTGGCAGGCCGAGCCGCTCGCCTTGCCGTTCGGCCGTCCGCACGGCCCCGGCCTCCGCCTCACGCCCGCGCATGACGGCACGGACGGTTTTTTCGTCGCACGCCTGCGGGCGCCATGCTAACCGGACCGGATCGTGTCGAAGCTGGAGCCGTTCATGCGTTTCACCGCCATCGCCGTGGCCGCCTCGCTGGCGCTGGTGTCCGTCTCCACCGCGCTTCACGGCCAGCGCCCCGACGACCAGATCGACGCGCGCAGCCTGGCGCTGCTGCAACAGGGTAAGGCGGCGAAGGCGGCGGGCAATCTCGACGGCGCCACCGACCTGCTCGAAACCGCGGTCACCGTCGATCCGCGCAACCGCCAGGCTTTCGTGGTCCTCGCCGAGGTGGCCGAGGCGCGCGGGCTGCCGGGCAAGGCGATCCGCCTCTATCGCGAGGCGCTGTTGCTCGAACCCAACGACGTGACCGCGCTCGCCGGACAGGGGGAGGCGATGGTCGCCAAGGGCGCGGTCGAGCGCGCACGCCAGAACCTCGCCAGGGTTCGCTCGCTCTGCAAGGGCGCGTGCCCGCAGGCGTCGACGCTGGCATCGGTGATCGCGAAGGGCCCGCCGGTCACCACCGCACAGGTCGGCGCGAACACGACCACCGCCGCAACCGGCGCTGCGCCGATGTCGAAGGACTAGGCGCGGTTCAGCTGAGCCGGCGCGCGACGGCGACAAACTCCGCGACGCTCACCGTCTCCGCCCGCCGCGTCGCCTCGATCCCCTCCGCCTGCAGCGCCTCCAGCGCGCCCGGCACCCCGCGCAGGCTCTGTCGCAGCATCTTGCGCCGCTGTCCGAACGCCGCTGCCGTCACCCGCTCCAGCGCCGCGAGCGCGACACCCTCCGGCGCCTCGGCCGGGGTGATATGCACCACCGCCGACATCACCTTGGGCGGGGGGGTGAAGGCGGAGCGGTGCACCGGCATCGCGATCCGCGCCGCCGATCGCCATTGCGACAGCACCGCCAGCCGCCCATAGGCATCGCCGCCGACCGGCGCGACGATCCGCTCCGCCACCTCGCGCTGGAACATCAGCGTCAGCGACCGCCACCACGGCATCCACCCGGCGGACAGCCACCCGATCAGCAACGCGGTCCCGACATTATACGGCAGGTTCGACACGATATGCGGCGCACCTACGAACAGCGCACGCGCATCGATCTCGGTCGCATCGCCCTCGATCACGCGCAGCTTGCCCGGATACGCCGCCTCCAGCTCGGCAAGCGCGGGAATGCAGCGCCGGTCGCGCTCGATCGCGGTCACCCGTGCGCCCTGCGCCAGCAACGCGCGCGTCAGCCCGCCGGGGCCGGGCCCGACCTCCAGAACCTCGGCATCGTCGAGGTCGCCCGGGATGCGCGCGATCCGGCCGAGCAGCTGCGCGTCGAAGAGGAAGTTCTGCCCCAGCGCCTTCGACGCGGACAGGCCGTGGCGCGCGATCACGTCGCGCAGCGGCGGCAGCTCGGGCGCGGTCATGCGGCCGGCAAGCAACGCGTACGGTGAGTCGCGGCCTGATCCGCCATCAGGATCGCCGCGATCGTCGCCCCCGGGTGCGCCAGCCCCTTGCCCGCGATCCCGAATGCCGTGCCATGATCGGGCGAGGTCCGCACGATCGGCAGCCCCAGGGTGATGTTGACGCCATCGTCGAAGAACAATGTCTTCAGCGGCACCAGCGCCTGGTCGTGATACGGGCAGAGCGCGACGTCATACTCGGCCCGCGCGCGCGCGTGGAACATCGTATCCGCGGCCAGCGGTCCGCGCACGTCGATCCCCTCGGCGTGCAGCTGCGCGATCGCCGGGCGCATCACCTCGATCTCCTCGCGTCCGAGCGCCCCGTCCTCGCCGGCATGCGGGTTGAGGCCCGCAAAGGCGAGCCGCGGCCGCTCGATCCCGAAGTTCCGCATCATCGCCCGCGCGGTGACCCGTGCCTTGGCGAGGATCAGCTCGACGGTCAGCAGCGCCGGTACGTCCGCCAGCGGCACGTGCGTCGTCATCGGCACCACCCGCAGTCCGGGCCCGGCCAGCATCATCACCGCATTGGCGCGCGCGATCCCGCAGCGTTCGGCGACGAACTCGGTCTGTCCCGGATAGGTGAAGCCGGTCTGATAGAGCTGCGCCTTCGACACCGGTCCGGTCACCAGCGCGCGCGCCGCGCCCGATCGCACCAGCCCCGTCGCCATTTCCAGCGCCCGCACCGCACAGCGCGCGCCGTCCGCATCGGGCGCGCCGGGCACGATCTCGCCCGCGTCCTCGACCGTCAGCACCGGCAGCGCGTCGGGGAATACGTCGCCGACCGCGCTCAGGTCGGATACCGCTGCGACCGGCCCGTCCCAGACCCGGGCGATCGCGCGCCGGTCGCCGATCGCCACGAACGGCGGCAGCGCGCGTGCGACCCGCGCGTCCCACGCCTTGGCGATCGTCTCCGGCCCGATCCCGGCGGGATCACCCATCGATACGACGATCGGCGCGGTCATGCGTTCGTCCTCAGCGATATTCGATCACCGCGTCGCGACGCAGGTCGCGCAGCGCCTGCTGGGCGCGCAGGTTGACGCGCTGCTGCTCCAGCTGGTTCTGGATCTGCTGCGCGCCCGGCAGCTGTCCGCCCTGCGCCTCGTCGCGCCCGCACATCACCAGCGTCCGCACGCCTTCGGTCGGCGAGCCGAACGGCGGAGTCGCCTGGCCGACCTGCAGCTTCAGCATGATCGCCTGCAACGGCGGGGGCAGGTCGCGAATGCGGATCGCGTCATTGTCGACCACCTCGGCGTTCAGCGATGCCGCGACCTTGTCGACCGAGCCGCAGCCCTGCAACTTCTGGATCGCGCTGGCAAAGGCGCTGGTGCGCGCGGTCGCCTGCGCCTGCGTGGTGCCGGCGGGGAACTTGATCGTCAGCTGCTTCAGGCTGAGGCGTGCGTCGCGCGGATCGGCCATCAACACCTGCCGCTTGTCGACGAGATACAGGATCGAGAAGCCGCCCGGCGTCGCCACCGGCCCCGCGACCTGCCCGACCTGCATCGTCTGCGCCGCCTCGGCGAGCGGCGCGGGCAGCTGTGCCGCTCGCACCCAGCCGAGATCACCGCCGACGCCGCGCGTCGACGCCTCGGAGAAGTTGCGCGCGAAATAGCTGAACGGCGCCTGGCCCTTGCTGATCTCGGCGATCAGCTGCTTGGTGTTGTCGAACACCTGCTGCTGCCGGTCCGGCGTCGCGGCGAGGTAGATTTCGTTGAGGTGATATTCCTCGGTGCCCTTCGCGGCCTCCAGACGGTCGAGGATCGCCTTCACTTCCTCGTCGCCGACGTTGACGAACGGCTCGACGCGCTTGCGCAGATAGCGGTTCCACGCCAGCTCGCCCTCGATCTGCCGCCGCAGCGAGCGGTCCGACGATCCCTGCTCGCGCAGCCAGGTGGTCAGCGTGGCGGGCGTCTTTTGCAGGTTGCGCGCGACCCCGGCATAGGCCTGGTCGATCTCGCCCTTGGTCACCGTGATGTCGGCGACCTTGGCCTGCTGGATCTGCAACGTCTCGTCGATCAGCTGGCGCAGCACCTGAAGCTGCAGCCGCTCGCGCTCTTCGGCGTTCAGCTTCGCACCGTTCGCGGCGGCGATGAAGTTGACGCGCTGGTCGACATCGGTGCCGGTGATGATCGCCTCGTTGACGATCGCGGTCGCCTTGCGGACGTTCGGATCGACCTTGCCGAAGATCTGGAGATCGGCCGGCAGGTTCAGCCCGGTGGGATCACGTGCCGGCGGTGCGGCATCCTGCGCCAGCGCGACGCCGGTCACGCCCAACGCCACGATCGTGCCCAGCAACCGGCGGGTCAACGCCGCGCCTTTCGTTTTCGTCATCACGTCCGTCTCGAAATCCCGATGAAGCGCCCACGGGCACCACGGCGCCTGTGCCGGAAAACAACTGAACCGCGGCTTAGCGACCGAGGTTCTTGAAGGAAAGCGTCAACAGATAGCTGTTGCCGCTGCGTGCGTCACCGATGTTGCGGTAATCGCGCTTCCACGTCAGCCCCAGATCGAGACAATCGTCCTCGTACGCGACGCCGACGCGGTGCCTGATCGGATTGAACCCGTCGGAGGTCGACAGCGGATCCTCCGCCCGGTCGGTCAGGTCGACGATCGCCGATCCCCATACCGACCAGAAGCGGGTGATGCCGACGCGCCCGCCGGCGCGCACTTCCTCACGATCCTCAAGGTCCTCCAGCACGTCGATGTCGCGGTTCAGCCGGAGGTAGCCGATCGTCGCATAGGTTTGCCGCGTACCCACCGTCGCGTCGATCTCGTTGCGACGCACCGAGAAATTGTCCTTGTCGATGCGATAACGGTGCGTCAGCGTCACGAACTCGCCGAAGCGAATGTTGGTGCGCCCGACGATGTCGGAGAAGCGGTCCGACAGGCCGGTCCCGTCGGGCAGGATGCTCGGCCGCTCGGCCAGGCGGTAGCTCTGCCCGACGTTGGCGGAAATCGCGATCCGGTCGAGGTCGAGCGCCCATTCCGCGCCATAGGTCACGCGGCTGCTGTCTTCCCAGCGATCGTAGCCGGAGAAGCGGTTGAGCGCGAACAGGTTCGAATCTTCGAGGTCGACCGCGCGCGCGTCCTCGTTCGGGATCTGGATGTTGCGCGTCTTGGGCGTCGCGACGATCTGCACGCGCGGAGTGAAACGCTGGAACCCGCCGAACAGCTCGCCGACGAACGGCCAGCGCACGTCGGCGGCCAGCGCGCCGATCAGCCGCGTCTGAAACCCCTCGAACCCGCGATAGCTGACGATCGAGGTCGCCGCGACGTTCTGCGTGTCATAGGCATCGGCGCGCCCGAACGCGGTCAGCGTCACTTCCTGCCCCAGGACGGTGATGCCGCGCCAATCCCAGCGCGCGCTGCCGAACGCGCGCTGCGTGTCCTGCCCCGACTTGCGCCCGATCGCCAGCGAGTTGAGCTGGACCTGAAGCGTCCCGCCCAACAACGCGTCGGGCACGCGGCGACGGTAATCGACCTCGGGCAAGGCGACCGGCTGCATGCCTTGCAGATCGCCGACGCGCAGCGTCTGCACCGCCCAGCCGGCGATGGAGAGGTAGCTGTTCGTGTCGACGCGCTCCAATGCCAGCGTCGTGCGCAACCGATCCTCGTTCGAAATGTCGTAGCGACGCAGGAAGGTGCGATCGGTCACCAGTCGCAGCGACCCCGAGAGGCTCCAGTTGGGATCGAACTGGAAGCGGCCGACGCCGTCGAGATACCCGCGGAACGCGCGTTCGGTGCCCGGATCGTTGACGATCGCCAGGTTCTCGGTCCGCCGGCTGCCGGTCGCGAAGCCGCGCAGCGAGAACGCGCCCAGCTCGTTCAACGCGCTGTACCGGGCCTCCAGCATCGGGATCTCGGAGCTGAAGATATGCGGTGCGACGACCAGCGACTTGTTCGGTCCCAGCGCGAAATTGACCGGCAGCACCAGTTGCGCGCCGTTCAGTCGCGTCAGCCCGAACGACGGCGTCAGCAATCCGGTGTCGTTGCTCGCCGCGACGCTGTGGCTGAAGCGCGGCAGTGCCGGGCTGGAAAGGCCGAACAGGTGGAAGCGCGCGCCCTCGTAATAGACGCGCTCCTTGTCGGGGCGATACGTCACCTTGACTGCCGTGATCTTCCACGTCGGCTCGCGCGGGCAGCCGTCCGATCCGGTGACGGCGCACGGCGAATAAACCGCGCGGTCGAGGTTCATCGTCCCGTCGCCCTCGCGCACCCCGCGCGCCGCCGCCAGCCGACCTCCCTGTTTCAGCACGACCAGAAGATTGTCGACGACGCCGTCCTTCAGCGTGTCGGTCAGCTCGATCGAGTCGCCATAGGCGACGTCACCTTCGGGATTCGTGACCGCGACGTTGCCGGTCGCGACGACGCGCCCGGTCTTGCGGTTCCACACCACCTTGTCGGCGCGCAGCCGCTCGCCGCTGCGCGTCATCCGCACGTCGCCGTCGGCGGTCACCACATCGGCGTTATAATCGTATTCGAGCGCACCTGCGCTGAACTGAACCTGGTCATTCTGGGTCACCGGCGTCGCGGCGGTCGCTGGCGGCGGCGCCACCGGGACCGGCCCACGATCCTGCAACGACTGCGCCGCGACCGGTTGCGCCAGCGCCAGCCACAGTGCGCCACCGGCGAGAAGATCGAACCGCATCACGTCGTTGTCGCTGCCCCGTTCGCGCCGCCCGACCGGAAATGGCGACGGCGCTGTTCGTGCGCCTATCGCATCGCTTCGCAGTACCTGCAACGCTTTGCCATTTGGCGGAGCGGTGCCTAGGTAGGCGGCATGAGGCAAGAGGATACAGGAATGCAGATCGCTTTCGCCGCCGATCGTCCCGCGGACGCCACGGTCCTCGCGCTGGCGGTACGCAACGACGCGGCGCTCACCGGACTGGTCGACGGCGCCGACGCGCTGCTCGCCGGTGCGGCCGCCGGGCAGCGCTTCGCGGGGGAGGCGGGCAGCGTGCTCGACGTGTTCGTGCCGCAGGGCGACAAGGTGCAGCGCGTGCTGCTGCTCGGCGTCGGCGCGGGCGACGATGCCGCGTTCGAGCGCGCCGGCGGCGCGCTGGCCGCGCGGCTGCTGACGTCGGGCGTGACGGCGGCGGTCGCCGACCTGTCGGGCGTGGAGCCGCTCGCCACCGCCCGCTTCGCCGCCGGCGTGGCGCAGCGCGCGTGGCGCTTCGACGAATATCGCACCAAGCTGCCCGAGAAGCAGAAGCCGACGCTGGCGCGCGTGACGATCGTCGGCGACGACGCGGAATGGGCGGGCCGCGACGCGGTCAGCCAGGGCCTCGCGCTCGCCCGCCTGCTCGCGACGCTGCCGCCGAACATCCTTTACCCCGAAAGCTTCGTCGACCGCGTGCTGCAGGCGGTCGACGGCCTCGGCCTCGAGGTCACCGTGCTCGGCGAGCAGGAACTGACCGAGCTCGGCGCCGGCGCGCTCCTCGGAGTGTCGCAGGGATCGCGCCGCGAGGCGCGCGTCCTCGCGCTCAAGTGGAACGGGGCGGGGGCGGACGCACCGCTGACGGCCCTGGTCGGCAAGGGCGTGACCTTCGACACCGGCGGCATCTCGATCAAGCCCGCGGCGGGCATGGAAGACATGAAGTGGGACATGGGCGGCGCGGCGGCGGTGGCCGGCGCGATGCTCTCGCTGGCCACGCGCAAGGCGAAGGCCAACGTCATCGGCGTCATGGGCCTGGTCGAGAACATGCCCGACGGCAACGCGCAGCGGCCCGGCGACGTGGTGACCAGCATGTCCGGCCAGACGATCGAGGTCATCAACACCGACGCCGAGGGGCGGCTGGTGCTGTGCGACTGCATCACCTGGGTGCAGAACACGCACAAGCCGGTGCGGATCGTCGACCTCGCCACGCTGACGGGCGCGATGATCGTCGCCCTGGGTAACGAATATGGCGGCCTGTTCTCGAACGACGACGCGCTGGCCGAGCAACTGCTGGCGGCGGGTCGCGAGACCGGGGACAAGCTCTGGCGCTTCCCGCTGGCGGACGGTTACGACAAGCTGATCGATTCGCCGATCGCCGACATGAAGAACGTCGGCCCGCGCGGCGCCGGCTCGATCACCGCGGCGCAGTTCCTCCAGCGCTTCGTCGACGACGGCGTCGCCTGGGCGCACCTCGACATCGCCGGCATGGTCTGGGCCGACAAGGACGGCGCGACCTGGGGCAAGGGCGCGACCGGCTATGGCGTTCGCGTGCTCGACCGCTTCGTCGCGGACGTGTGCGAGGGGTGAGGCGGGGCCGGTGCAGGTCGATTTCTACCACCTGACCCGGATGCCGCTGGAGCGCGCGCTGCCGCAGATCGCGGCGAAGGTGGTGGCGTCGGGGGCGCGGCTGCTGATCGTCGCCGCCGACGCCGATCGCCGCACCGCGCTGGACCGGCTGCTGTGGAGCTACGCGCCCGACAGCTTCCTGCCGCACGCGCAACGCGGCAGCGCCGCCGATGATCGCCAGCCGATCCTGATCGCCCCCGACATCGACCCCGCCAATCGCGCCCGCCATATCGCGCTGGTCGATGGCGAATGGCGCGACGCCGCGCTCGATTTCGACCGCGCCTTCCACTTCTTCGACGAGGAGCATATCCGCGCCGCCCGCGCGGCATGGAAGGCGCTGGCGGCGCGCGACGGCGTCGAGCGCCGCTACTGGAAGCAGAACGACGCCGGCCGCTGGGAACAGGCGGCCTGAGCGCTCGCTTGCATACTGGCCGCCCTCCGCCTAGGGCGACGCCACTTCCATCCGTTTCTTTTTTCAGGAGCCCGTGACCGTCATGGCCGCGAACCGTACCTTTTCGATCATCAAGCCCGACGCCACGCGCCGCAACCTGACCGGCGCGGTCACCAAGATGCTGGAGGATGCCGGCCTGCGCGTCGTCGCATCCAAGCGCATCCAGATGAGCAAGGAGCAGGCCGAGGGCTTCTACGCGGTCCACAAGGAGCGTCCGTTCTTCAACGATCTGGTCACCTTCATGACCTCGGGCCCGGTCGTCGTGCAGGTGCTGGAAGGCGAGAACGCCATGCAGCGCAACCGCGACATCATGGGCACCACCAACCCCGAGAACGCCGCACCCGGCACGATCCGCAAGGAACTGGCCGAGTCGATCGAGGCGAACACCGTGCACGGCTCGGACTCGGACGAGAATGCCGAGATCGAGATCGCCTATTTCTTCAAGCCGGAAGAGATCGTCGGCTGATATGGACTGGCGCCTGCGCCGTGCGACGCCCGCGGATATCGCGGCGCTGTCGCTGGTAGCAGGCGCCACCTTCCTGGAGGCGTTCGCGGGCATCCTCGACGGTGCCGACATCGTCGCGCACGTCACCCGCAACAGCAGCCCGGACGCCTTCGCCCGCTATATGGGGCAGGGGGCGATCGCGAACCTTGCCGAGGCGGAAGCGGGCGCCGCGCCGCTCGGCTACACGCTGCTCACCGCACCTGACCTGCCCGTCGCGCCCAAACCGGGCGACATCGAGCTGAAGCGCATCTACGCGCTGTTCCCCACCCACGGTACCGGGCTTGGCCCCGCGCTGATGGCGCAGGCGATCGCCGATGCGCAGGAGGCCGGCCACCGCCGCCTCCTGCTCGGCGTCTACGGCGGCAACCGCCGCGCGCAGCGCTTCTACGAGAAACAGGGCTTCACCGTCGCCGGCACGCGCCGCTTCCTCGTCGGCGCGACGTGGCACGACGATTTGATCTACGCGCGCAGCTTGTAACCGCTCGACCATCAACCGAACGGCTACATGATGCGACCGCTCGAGAAGCGGCTCAGATCCCCATCCGGAACGTCACCCGGATGTCGCGCCCGGCCAGCGGCGCGAAGTCCTTCAGCACGCTCGTCGCACGCCGCGCCTCGACGTCGAAGATGTTGTTCGCCGCCAGCAGGATGCTGCGCCGGTCGCTTCCGCCCCACGGGTGCAGCGACAGCGAGGCGTTGACCATCGTATAGCCCGGCGTGCGCGTCTCGAACGCCGCGGTGCGGTCCTGCACGAAGGCATGTTCCACCTCGACGCGCGCCGCGCTGGTGTCGCTGCGTGCCTCCAGCCCGCCGAGCAGCCGTAGCGGCGGGATGCGCGGCACCGGCCCGCGATCGACGACCTGCGCATGAACGTAATCGCCCAGCAGGTCGGCGGTGATCGTATGCGTCCCGACCGTCGCCAGCCGCGCCGACCCGTCGAGTTCGAACCCGTAATAGCGTGCCTTCGCCTGATCGTAGCGGAAGCATGGCAGCTCGATCTCGCCCTGCGCCGCCGCGACGCACGGTGCGTCGTCGACCTGCGTCTCGTAGATGTAATTGTCGAACCAGTTGTAATAGGCCGAGGCATCCAGGCTGAAGATCTGGTTGTGCGCGTGCAGCGTCGCCTCCAGTCCCCACGACGTCTCGGCGCGGAAGTTCGGGTTGCCCAGTTCATAGGCCTGCGTGCCGGCATGCGGCCCGTTGGCGAACAACTCCTCCGCCGATGGCGCGCGCGCGGTACGCGAACCGTTCAGTCCGACCCGCACCCCGTCCGCCAGCGTATAGGCCGCCCCCAGCGACCCCGACCACGTGCCGAAGCGGCGCTCCTGCGCGGTGAAGCGCTCGGTGCCCTCGCGGATACCGGCATCCGCGGTCAGCGTCGTCTGCTCGTAGCGCACGCCGCCCTCGGCCTTGAAGCGCCCGTCCTCATATTGCTGGAGCGTGAACAGCCCGGTTTGCTGCGTCTGGTTGCGCGGCAGGAACGCCTCGTCGCCGACCACGTCGAAGTTGCGGCTGAGATATTGCACGCCGCTCGCACCCTGCCATGCACCGCGCCGCGCCTGCACGACCTCCAGTCGCGCCTCCAGGCCATTGTTGTAGAAGGCGGTGCCGACCTCGCCGTCCTCCTCCAGCTCGAAGTGGCGATAATTGGCGTGCGCCGCGCGGACGCGGATCGCGTCGATCACCGATCCGTGCGGGGTCACTTCGGCGCGCAGGTCGTAGCGGTTCTGCACCACGTCGAGCCGCGGTGCCTCCTGCTCCTGCCCCACCGCCGTCGCATAGCGCACCGGCACGCCGTACAGGCTGTCGTAATGGCCGTAGGACACGCCCAGCATCCCGCCGTCGTTGATGATCGACGCGCCCGCGCCCGCCGTCCACGTCTCCGCCCCGCTGTTGGGCAGCTTGCCCTTCAGCGCGGCGTTGCCCGCGAAGTCGATCGCCTCGTCGCCGTCCTGCGGAACCCCGGCCAGCGCCAGCGACGCACGGCGCGCGGCGCGCGACAGGATGAACCCGCCGGTGCGCAGGTCGTCGGACTTCAGATACGATCCGTCGACGTGCAGGACGAGCGGGCCGACCGCGGTCACATCCGCCGCGCCGCCGACCGATCGTTCGTTCGCCGCGCTGCCATAGGTACCGATCGCATCGACGCGATAGCCGTTTTCGGGCAGCGCACGCGGGATGCGCCGGTCGACGACGTTGACGACGCCGCCCACCGCCGACGAGCCGTAGAGCAGCGCCGCGGGCCCGCGCAGCACCTCGACGCGCTCGGCGAGCAGCGGATCGATCACGACGGCATGGTCCACCGAGGTGTTCGACACGTCGATCGAGCCGATCCCGTCGGTCAGCACGCGGATACGATCGCCCTGGAAGCCGCGGAGGATCGGCCGCGAGGCGTTCGGGCCGAACGAGGTCGCCGACACGCCCGGCAGCCGCGCCAGCGTCTCGCCGATCGTCGGGCGCAGCTCGCGGGTCAGGTTCGCCCCGGTCAGCACCGACGTGCCCTGCAGCACGTCGGTTTCGCTGGTCTGGATCGGCGCGGTGACGATCACCTCGTCGGAACGGTGCGGATCGCGCTGGCGCGACGTATCGCCGGTGGCAGGGGTCGAGGCCGGGGTCTGGGCCGCGGCGGGCAGCGAGAACGGAGCGAGCGCGGCGGCGGCGAGGAGAAAGGCTTTCATGGACGACTCCGTTGTTGGTCGCCGCATACCGCAATGTTACAACATATCAAGAGTGGCACTACTCAATTCAGCGCGTCGCGCTCCACGCCGTCGAGGATCTTGCCCCCGGCCATGAAGACAACGATCGTGCACGCCCCGAACATGATCCAGCCGGCCGTGCCCGGGAAGCGGTGCAGATAGGTCATGCCGCGCTCGACCGCGCCGGTGGCGATCGCGTAGATCAGCATGAACGCCTCGAACTTGGTCTTGACGA
Source organism: Sphingomonas sp. BE138 (assembly GCF_031456125.1). Lineage (NCBI taxonomy): Bacteria > Pseudomonadati > Pseudomonadota > Alphaproteobacteria > Sphingomonadales > Sphingomonadaceae > Sphingomonas > Sphingomonas sp. BE138. Next base: position 308,573 of record NZ_JAVDUC010000003.1, on the reverse strand, counting down.
CGAACAGCCGCGCGAACCCGCGCCACCATCGCGTCAGCCGCGCCGTCATGCCTGCAACTCCTCCATAACGAGCGCGGACAGCAACGCCGCACGCGCCGCGGCGATCCGCTCCAGCAGCCCTGGGTCGCCGATCGCATCCGGTGCGATCTCCTCGGGCCAATGGGTCTCGATCACCGCCGCGATCCGGTCGAGCTTGGCATCGTCGACCAGGAAGCGCGGGTCGACGGCCGCGGGATCGCAGGCGACGCGCAGCCGCAGGCACGCCGGGCCGCCGCCGTTCGCCATCGACTCGCGCACGTCGACCACGCGCACGCGCCGGATCGGTCCGTTGCCGGCCAGATGCGCCTCGATCCACGCCCACACGCGCGGATTGGCGCGCGCCTCGCCCGGCACGATCAACGTCGCCTCACCGTCCGGCGGCGTCACCAGCTGCGCGTTGAACAGATACGATCCGATCGCATCGGCAAGGCTCGTCGCCGCGGCGGGCACCTCGACGATCTCGACCTCGGGCAGCAGCCGTCGCAGGTCGGCGTAGAAGCCGTCGCGATCCTCGAACGCCTGTTCGTGGGTCAGCAGCACGCGCTCGTTGGCGACCGCGACGACATCGTTGTGGAACGCGCCCGCCGCGATCGCCGCGACCGATTGCTGGGCGAACAGCGTCCGCGCCGGGTCCAGCCCGTGCGCGCGTGCCACCGCCCGGCTCGCCTCGACATGCTGGCGCGCAGGGTAGGGCCCGCCCGACACGCCGTAGACGAAGACCTCGACGCCAGGCGCATCGTGCGTGGCGCACAACCGCATGTGGTTCGCCGCGCCTTCGTCACCGAACGGCGCCGGCACCGGCGCACGCACCGCGAAATGCCGCTCGTCGGCGAAGGCGAGGCGGAGCTGCGCCAACGTCGCTTCCCACTCGTGACTGCGATGCGGCATCGTCACCAGATTGGCGACGGTCAGGTGGCACCGCCCGTCCGCCGTGTCGGGGGCGGGGGACACGGTCGCGGCGTTCGCAGCCCACATCGCCGAGGCCGACAGCGCCTGCGCCTTGAGATGCGTCGGCGCCGCGTCATAGTCGATGGCCAGTCGCGCCAGCCAGTCGCGGTCGGGGCGTGGCGGCGGCACGAACACGCCCTGCACCAGCCCCAGCGCAAGGTTGGCGCGCATCTTCGCGATCCCCTGCAACGCCGCCGCACGCGGGTGCGCGACATGGCCGGCATTGGCGGTGGCGGCGAGGTTGCCGGGGCTGAGGCCTGCATAATTGTGGCTCGGCCCGACGATCCCGTCGAAGTTGATCTCGCGTATCATATCCGTCCGATCCAGCTGACCCGGTCGCCTTCGCCGACGCGTAATGCCGCCGCGCTCGCCGGGTCCAGCGTCACGCCGTCGTCAACCGTCCCGATCCGGGCATAGGCGCAGCGGAACGCGCCCAGCCGCCCCGTCGCGACCAGCGCTTCCTCAAGCCCGCCGTCGCGCACCGCCACCACCGTGGCGTCGCGCGCGTCGCGGACGGTGCGGATCTGGTCGGTCCTGACCGTCATCGTCGGCCCGCCATCGAAGATGTCGACGTAATTCTCGAACGCAAACCCTTCGTTTTCCAGCATCCGCATCGCCGCACGTCCCGACGGGTGCGGCAGTCCGATCGACGCGCGCGCGTGTTCGGACAGCATCGCGGTATAGATCGGGTGCTTGGGCATCAGGTCGGCGATGAACTGGTGGCCGTTGACCGCATTGAACTCGTCCGCTTCCTGGAACCCCATGCCGAAGAACCGCCCCGCCAGTCCGTCCCAGAACGGCGACCCGCCCGCCTCGTCGATCACCCCGCGCAGCTCGGCCAGCGTGCGGTCGGCGAAGCGCGGGCGGTGCGCGCGGATGAACAGGTACCGGCTGCGCGCCAGCAGCAGCCCCAGCCCGCCGGCCCGCTCGCCCGGATGCAGGAACAACCCGCCGACCTCGCTCGCCCCCTCCAGGTCGGTGGTCAGCGACAGCATCTCGGCCCGGAACGTCCGCCCCAGCTCGCGGCTATGCTGCGTCAGCGTGCCCAGGCGATAGCTGTAGAACGGGTGTTTCTGCCCGACATGCGTGAACAGCTGGCAGGTGCCGCGCACGTCGCCCGTGACGTCGTTCTCCAGCATAAGCACGAACAACTCGTCGGCCAGCGTCGTGTCGTCATGCCCGAAGGCCTGCGCGCTGCGCTCCAGCTTGGCGGTCAGCGCCTTGCGGTCGGGCGGCAGGTTCGTGAACCCGCCGCCCGTCAGCTTCGCCATTTCGTAGAGATGCGCCAGATCGTGCGCGTCGGCGGCGCGGATCACGAACGTCATGCCAGCGCTCCTTCGGCCAGCCGCAGCATCGTCACCACCGACAAGGCGGCGCGCTCGGTCAGGCTGTCGACGATCAGGAATTCGTCCGCGGAGTGGATCGCCCCGCCGCGCGCGCCCATCGTGTCGACCACCGGGACGCCACATGCCGCGATGTTGTTGCCGTCGCAAACGCCCCCGGTGTCGCGCCACGCGATCGGCTGACCCAGATCGGCGCCCGCCGAGCGAACCAGCTCGAACAACCGCGCCGCGCCCGCGTCGACCGGCTTGGGCGGACGGTTGAAGCCGCCGTGCACCGCGATCGTCACGTCGTGCGCCGCGGCGACCTCCGCCACCGCCGCATCGATCGCCGCCTGCGCTCGTGCGATCTCGGCCGCATCGGCAGGACGGAAGTTGACGCGCAGCACCGCGAGATCGGGCACGACGTTGTTCGGCCCGCCCCCGTCGATCCGCGCCGGATTGACCGCGAGCCGCGGCGACCGCTCGCCGTGCAGCCGCACCGCCAGCGCCCCCGCCGCGACGATCGCGTTGCGCCCGTCCCCGGGGTTGCGCCCGGCATGTGCCGCGCGCCCGCGCACCGTGATCGCGAAATTGCCGGTCCCGCCGCGCGCCCCCGCCAGCGTCCCGTCGGGCAACGCGGGCTCGTAGGTCAGCGCCGCCGCCTTGCCGCGTGCCGCTTGCGCCAGCAGCCCCGCCGACGACAGCGATCCGATCTCCTCGTCGGCGTTGATGATCACGTCATAGCCGATATCGGCGCCGACCGCCTCCACCGCGCGCAGCGCCTCCAGCAGCAGCGCCAGCCCGCCCTTCATGTCCGCCACGCCCGGCCCGTTCAGCACGCCCGCGTCGCGCCACGCCAGCCGCTGGAACGGATGATCCGCGGGATAGACCGTGTCCATATGCCCGGTCAGCAACAGCCGCACCCGCGCCTCGGGCCGTACGCTCAGGTGCAGGTGCCGCCCGTGCGCCAGCTCGCTCACCGTGCCGTCCGCGCCCACCGCCTGCGCCGGCGCCGGATCGACCAGCCGCAACGTCCCCGGCAGCACCCCGAATGCGTCCGACAGCGCCGCCGCCATCGCGGCGCACCCGTCCAGATTGCGGGTCCCGCTGTTGATCGCAGCCCATCGCTCCACCCGCGCCAGCATCGCGCCGGCGTCGAGCCGCTCGATCGCGGCACGCTCGGTTCCCGTCAGTCTCTCCATGCCGCAAACGTCTAACGTGGGTCGGTCAGAACGTATAGACCAGCGAGGCACGGCTGGTGGTGTCGGTGGTCACGCGCCCCGCGGGCGGCTCGCTTTCATATTGCAGCGTATAGGACAGCCGCGCCGACAGCGGCCCCAGCAGCTTGGCCTCGATGCCCGACACGCTGCGCACCGTGCTGTTGTACCGCTCCCAGTATCCGGACGCATTCTGCGTCACCACCAGCCCGCTGAACAACGTCCAGTTCAGCTCGACGCTGCCGCGCGCCGCCAGGCTGCCCTGCATGGAACGGTCGGTGAAGTCGGTCTGCCGGAACGCGGGCCCGACCTCGACGTCCAGCGTCAGGCCGTTGCGTCGGAACACGCTGTACCCGGCGCCGACCGACGCGGAATAGCGGCTGAAATAGCCGAGGAAGCGATCCGACTCATACTGGCCGTTGCCGTAGATATAGCCGCGGTCGTTGATCTTGTAGTTCGGCTGGTAGCCGAGGACGTAGCGCTCGCGGCTGGTTACCCCGGCGGTGCGCTGGAAATCGGCCTGCGCCATCACGCGGTGGCGCCAGCGCAGCCCCTCGCGCGTCAGGTCGGCGACCCCGGTCAGCCCGGTGACGTCGGAGTTGCCGGTCGAGATGAACCCGCCCGCCTCGACGCGCCCGCTCCACAGCTCGAAGGCGCTGGCCTGCTGCACCCGTTCGTTCCGCGCCCGCGCGCGCGCCTCCTTCCACTCGGTCGCACGACGCAGCACCAGGTCGCGCGACCCGGGATCGCCGTTCTTGGCATAGCGGACCAGCGTATCGACCCCGCTCTCGTCGCCCGCCTGCATCGCGGCGTCGAGCATCGCGCGGATCTCGGGCGGGATCTCCGGACCACGAATCCGGTCCAGCATCACCCCCACCTCGTTCAGCACCGGCGGCGGCACCTCGGGCGGCGGCGCGGTGATCGTGACCGGCTCGACCTCCGGCTCGGGACGGGTCAGCGTGCTGCGTCGCCGTGCGCGCCGTACGGTCGTGGTTCGCCGCCGCTCGACCGCCGGCTCCGGCGCTACGCCGGGCAGCGCGGCCAGCCACATCGTCCCGATCAGTACCGACAACATGCGGGTGTCGCCGGCTCAGCCCGCCTGCGACACGTCGCCGGACCCGTGAGGGGCGGGCAGGTGAGGATCGGGCAGATACGTCGCGAAGGCGGCGAGCACGTCGCGGTACAGCTGCGCCTTGAACGGCACGATCAGCTGCGGCAGCTCGGCGGGCGCGGCCCAGCGCCATGCGCGGAACTCCGGGTGCGGCGTGTCGATGCGGATGTCGCGATCGTCGCCCTCGAAGCGGAACAGGAACCAGCGCTGACGCTGCCCGCGGTACTTGCCCTTCCACACCTTGCCGATCATCTCGGGCGGCAGGTCGTAGAACAGCTCGTCCGGCGCCTCCGCGATCAGCGTCACCTTGTCCGCGGTCACGCCGGTCTCTTCCCACAATTCGCGCACCGCGGCCGCTTCGGCCTCCTCGCCGGGATCGATCCCGCCCTGCGGCATCTGCCACGCTTCCAGCACGTTATCGAGCCGCTGGCCGACGAACACCTGCCCGTCGCGGTTGAGGAGCATCACACCGGCGCAGGGGCGATAGGGCAGGGTGTCTGGCGCAGTCATGCGCGTCCGATAGGCTGCGCGTGCGGCGGCATCAAGGCACCGCGGCGGCGAGCACCGCCGCCTTCACGGCGAGCAGAAACGCTGCCACGTCCTGCTGGCTCGACGGGATCGCGCGACGCAGCGTGATGAAGCCGTGGATGTTCCCCGCCGCTTCCTGATACGTCACCGGCACCCCCGCCAGCGCCAGTGCGGCGGCATAGGCGCGCCCCTGGTCGCGCAGCGGGTCGAGCCCGGCGGCGACGATCACCGCGCGCGGCATTCCTTCTACCTCGCCGACGAGCGGCGAGAAGCGCGGATCGTCCGCGACCGGCCGGTAATGTCCGCCGAACCACCCCATCGTCTCGCGCGTCAGCAGGTAACCGTCACAGAACGCCGCGAACGACGCGTAATCGCGCGTCGCATCGGTCGCCGGATAGATCGGCGCCTGCACGATCACCGGCACCGCGGCGGGGGCATCGCGCAACGCCGCCGCGACGACGATCGCCAGATTGCCCCCCGCACTGTCGCCGCTGGTCACCAATCCGGTGACGGCGAGGCCCAGTTCGGCGGGACTCCCTGCGACCCAGCGCGCCGCCGCCTCGGCGTCCTCCACCGCGGCAGGGAAGGGCGCTTCGGGCGCAAGGCGATAGTCGACCGAGATCACCGGCAGGTCCAGCTGCCGCGCCATCTCCGCGGTGAAGCTGGCATGCGTGTCGACGTCGCCGACGACCCAGCCGCCGCCATGGTAGAACACAACCGCGGGGCCCGGCGCGCGCGTCTCGCGCGCATCGAACAGCCGCGCGGCGATCGGTCCGGCGGGGCCGGGGATCGTCACGTCGCGCCGCACCGCCAGCTCGCCCTTGGGCAGGTCGGCGACGTCGCTCATCGCCAGCATCGCCGCGCGCGCTTGCGCGGGCGTCATCTCATACGTGCGCGGGCCGGGCAGGTTGTTGAGATACGCCAGGAACGTCGCCACGTCGGGGCGGACGAACGGCGTGGGGGCAGGCTCGGTCATGCGATACTCCTGCGCGGGGACGCGCCTTCCTATCTTAGGATGATGATCGCCATCGTCCATCATCCCGATTACGTCACCGAGGCACCGGCGCGCAGCACCTATCGCTGGGGCAAGAACGGCGCGATCCGCGACCTGCTGCGCGCCCGCGGCGACGCGCTGACCTGGTTCGAGCCCGAGCCGATGCCGCGCGAATGGCTGGAGGTCGCGCACGACCCCGACTATGTCGCCGAGGTGCTGTCGGCGCAGGTACCCGCCGCCAAGGCGCGCCGGATCGGCTTTCCTGTCACGCCGGTGGTGGCACGCCGCGCGCAGGTGGTGCCGGGCGGCACGTATCTCGCCGCGCGTCTTGCGCTCGACCACGGCTTCGCCGCCAATACGGCGGGCGGCAGCCACCATGCGCTCGCCGACACCGGCGCGGGCTATTGCGTGTTCAACGACCTCGCCGTCGCCGCGCTGCGACTGGTGGAGGAGGGGACCACCGCGCGCGTGCTGATCGTCGACGTCGACGTCCATCAGGGCGACGGCACCGCGGCGCTCACCGCCGGCCATCCGCAGATCGCCACCTACTCGATCCATGCGGAAAAGAACTTCCCCGTGCGCAAGGCGCGCTCGACGCTCGACGTCCCGCTCGCCGATTCGATCGGCGACGATGCCTATCTGGCGGTGCTGGAGGAGACGCTCGCACCGCTGATCGCCGAGTGGCAGCCGACCTTGATCCTCTACCAGGGCGGGGTCGATCCGTTCGCCGGCGACCGCCTCGGCCGGCTGGCGCTGACCCAGGACGGGCTCGACCGCCGCGACCGACTGGTCGCGCGCCTCGCGATCGCTGCCGGCGCCCCGCTCGCCGTCACCGTCGGGGGCGGATACGGGGATGACGTGATGGCGATCGCCGCGCGCCACGTCCGCGTCATCGAAACCCTGGCGGCGGCGTTCGCGGGAACCGGTGCCGGCGATCGTTCGTAGCCGCCGCGATGACCAATCTACTTTGGCTCCGGCAGGACCTGCGCCTCCATGATCAACCGGCGCTGGTCGCCGCTGCGCAGGCAGGCGCGGTGATCCCGGTCTATATCCTCGACGACGACGCCCCCGGCGACTGGCGGATCGGCGGGGCGCAGCGCTGGTGGCTGCATCACAGCCTCAAGGCGCTCGGCGACGCGCTGGCGGAGAAGGGCAGCCGCCTGATCCTGCGCCGCGGCGATGCGGTCGCGATCCTGACCGAGCTGATGGAGCGGACCGGCGCCGGCGCGATCCACGCGATCCGCCACTACGAACCATGGTGGCGCAAGGCCGAAGCGGCGCTGGGCGAACGGCTGTGCCTCCACGACGGCAACCACCTCGCCCCGCCCGAACGGGTCACCACCGGCTCCGGCGGGCAGTTCCGCATCTATTCCGCCTTCTGGAAGGGATTGCAGGAGCATCTCCCACCCGAGCGTCCGGTCGATGCGCCGCGCACGATCCCCGCACCCGATCGCTGGCCCGAGAGCGAGATGCTCGCCGACTGGCATTTGTTGCCGACAACGCCCGACTGGTCGGGCGGCTTCGACTGGACACCCGGCGAGGACGAGGCGCGCCACAAGGTCGCCGCGCTTGCCCTCGACGGCTATGACGAGCGCCGCAACCTGCCCTCCGAGCACGGTACCTCGCGCCTGTCGCCGCACCTCCACTTCGGCGAGGTCTCGCCGCGCGCGGTCTGGCACGCCACCGATGCGCACGACGTCACCTTTCGCAAGGAACTGGCGTGGCGCGACTTCACCGACGGTGTTGTCCTCGCGCTCCCGGACTATGCCGATCGCAACGGCCGCCCGGCCTTCGACAGGCTGCCGTGGCGCACCGGCAGGGACGCGACGGCCGACCTGAAGGCATGGCAGCAGGGCCGCACCGGATATCCGATCGTCGATGCCGGCATGCGCCAGCTGTGGCAGAGCGGCTGGATGCACAATCGCGTGCGCATGATCGCCGCGTCCTTCGTCATCAAGCATCTGCTGATCGACTGGCGCGAGGGCGAGCGCTGGTATTGGGATTGCCTGGTGGACGCTGACTACGGCAACAACGCCGTCAACTGGCAATGGGTGGCGGGCACCGGGATCGACGCCAACATGTTCGGGCGGATCATGGCGCCTTTGTCCCAAAGCGAGAAGTTCGACGCCGCCGGCTACATTCGCCGCTGGGTCCCCGAACTCGCCGAACTCCCCGATGCGGCGATCCACGATCCCGACGCCGCCGGCTGCCGCCCTGCGGCGTATCCGGCCAAGCTGATCGGCCACCGCGAGGCCCGCGAACGCGCGCTGGCGGCGGGCAGGAAGGTGCGATAGGGCGCGTCCGCCATGGACGCGGCCACCACTCATCCGATCCCGCCGACGCACCGCGCGCGGCTGCTCGCCCCGCTCTACCACCGCATCCTCGACCGCATCGATCGCGGGTTGCTCGCCGGGGCGATCGACGCGCACCTGCCCGACGGTACGCGCCGATTGCTCGGCGGGCATGCGCCAGGGCCGGTCGCGATCGTCCGGCTGGTCCGCTGGCGCGCGCTGCGGCGGCTGGTCACCGCCGGATCGATCGGCTGGTACGAGGCGTGGGAGGCGGGCGACTGGACCAGCCCCGACCTCGTCCCGATCTTCGACCTGTTCGTCCGCAACCGCGCCGCGCTCGGCAATGTCGCGCGCGCCAAGCACGTTGCGCGGCTCGCCGTCCGGCTCGGCCACCGCCTGCGCCGCAACCACCGCAGCGGCGCGCGCCGCAACATCGCCGCGCATTACGACCTCGGCAACGATTTCTACCGCGAGTGGCTCGACGCCACGCTCACCTATTCCAGCGCGCTCGACGTGGCCGACGGCGAACCGCTGGAGACGGCGCAGCAGCGCAAGCTCGACGCGGTCCTGACCCGCACCGCCACCACCGCCGGGCAGCGCATCCTTGAGATCGGTTGCGGCTGGGGTTCGTTCGCCGCCACCGCCGCCGCGCACGGCGTCGCGGTCCACGGCCTCACCCTGTCGACCGAGCAGCGCGACCATGTCATGGCGCAGGGCCTCCCCGGCGTCACCGTCGCGCTCACCGACTATCGCGACACCCGCGGCACCTATGACGCGGTCGCCAGTATCGAGATGGTGGAGGCGGTCGGCCCCGAATATTGGCCCGCCTATCTCGCCACGATCGCGCGCGTGCTGAAGCCCGGCGGCCGCGCCGCGCTCCAGTTCATCACCATCGCCGACGATATCTGGGACGCCTACAGTGGCAGCGCCGACTTCATCCAGCGCTACGTCTTTCCCGGTGGTTCGCTACTCTCCGCCAGCCGCTTCCGCACGCTCGCCGCCGCGCACGGCCTGTCGTGGCACGACGAGCACCGCTTCGGGCGCGACTATGCCGAAACCCTGAAGGACTGGCGCCACCGCTTTGACGCCGCCGCGCGCGACGGCCGCCTGCCCGCGCGCTTCGACGCGCGCTTCCAGCGGCTGTGGCGCTATTACCTGATGTATTGCGAGGGCGGCTTTCGCGGCGGCGGCATCGACGTGATGCAGGTCACGCTGGTGAAGGACTGATCCTCAGCCCACCCGCTCGCGGTGGTTCACCCCGAACCCCTCGACCGCCAGCGCCACGATCCGCTCCGCTACCACTTCCGGCGCCTTCACCGACGCCGGGTCCTCGCCCGGATACGCCCGCGCGCGCATCCTGGTCCGCGTCGCGCCCGGATCGAGCACCGCCACCCGGATCTTGCTGACCTCGGCGATCTCGTCGCCATATGCCTCGAGCAGCGTCTCGAACGCCGCCTTCGACGCGCCATACGCCCCCCAATAGGCCCGCGGCGTTCGTCCGACCGAGGAGGTCACCCCGATCACCCGTGCGCCGTCCGAGCGCCGCAGCATCGCGTCGAACGACTGGATCATCGCCACCTGCGCCGACACGTTCAGCGTCAGCACCTGCGCCAGTTCCTTGGCGTCGATCGCCGGCACCGCCGCCAGCGTGCCCAGCATCCCTGCGTTCAGCACCAAGACGTCCAGCGCCTGCCACCGCTCGCCGATCGCGGTGGCCAGCCGCGCGATCGAATCGCTCTGCGCCAGATCCAGCGGCGCGATCGTCGCCGACCCGCCGGCGTCGAAGATCGTCTGCTCGACCTCTTCCAGCCCCTTGGCGGTGCGTGCGGTCAGCACGACATGCGCGCCCTCCGCCGCCAGCGCGATCGCGGTCGCCGCGCCGATCCCGCGGCTGGCACCGGTGACCAGCGCCAGCCGGTCCTTCAGCCGCTGCGCGCCCGCCATCAAATCACCCGCTCGTCGAGCATCGCCAACTGGTCGACCGCGCTCGATTCGTCATGGTCGGTCAGCGTCGTCGGATAGTCGCCGGTGAAGCACGCATCGCAATATCGCGGCTTGCCCGCCGCGCGCTGCGCCTCGCCCAGCGCCTTGTACAGCCCGTCGATCGACACGAACGCCAGACTGTCGGCATGGATGAAGTCGGTCATCCCGCCGAGGTCCAGCTTCGCCGCCAGCAACTTCGCGCGCTCGGGCGTGTCGACGCCGTAGAAGCAGCTGTGCCGCGTCGGCGGGGAGGCGATGCGCATATGCACCTCTGCCGCGCCCGCCTCGCGCATCATCTGCACGATCTTCAGCGAGGTCGTGCCCCGCACGATCGAATCGTCGATCAGCACGACCTTCTTGCCCTGGATCAGCGCGCGATTGGCGTTGTGCTTCAACTTGACGCCCAGGTGCCGGACCTTGTCGCCCGGCTGGATGAACGTCCGGCCGACATAATGCGAGCGGATGATCCCCAGTTCGAACGGAATACCCGATTCCTGCGCATAGCCGATCGCCGCCGGCACGCCCGAATCGGGCACCGGGATGACGAGGTCAGCATCGACCGGTGCCTCGATCGCCAGCTGCGCGCCGATGTTCTTGCGCACCGAATAGATCGAATGATCGTCGACGATCGAATCGGGGCGCGAGAAATACACCCATTCGAAGATGCACGGCCGCGCGGCGACCGGCTCGAAGGGGCGGATCGAGCGCAGCTCGCCGTTCTGCACGATCACCAGCTCGCCCGGCTCGACCGAGCGCTCGAACGTCGCGCCGACCACGTCGAGCGCCACCGTCTCGCTGGCGAAGATATAGGTCTCGCCCAGCCTGCCCATCACCAGCGGACGGATGCCCAGCGGATCGCGACACGCGATCATGCCGTCCGGAGTCATCACGATCAGCGCATAGGCGCCCTCGACCTGCTTCAGCGCGTCGATGAACTTGTCCAGCAGGGTGCGATACTGGCTGGTCGCGACCAGATGGATGATCGTCTCGGTGTCGGAGGTCGACTGGAAGATCGACCCGCGCCGCACCAGCTCGCGCCGCAGCCGCATCGCATTGGAAATGTTGCCGTTGTGCGCGATCGCGAACCCGCCCGACTGCAACTCGGCATACAGCGGCTGGACATTGCGCAGCGCGGTCTCGCCGGTCGTCGAATAACGCACGTGCCCGCACGCCACATCGCCGGCCAGCGCGCGGATCACGTCGTCGCGGTCGAAATTGCCCGCGACATGCCCCATCGCGCGATGCGTGTGGAAGACGTGACCGTCGAAGCTGGTGATCCCGGCGGCTTCCTGCCCGCGGTGCTGCAACGCATGGAGCCCCAGCGCGACGAGCGCGGCCGCACCCTCCGAGCCGGAAGCGCCGAAGATGCCGCATTCCTCGTGCAGGTGGTCGTCGTCGAACGGATGTGTGGTCAGCATAAGCGTAGGGGGCTCGCGTTGTGCGGGGCCGCATATAGCGAGCGTCGCGAGAATGTCATCAACCGGCGGGACCCGTTGCGGCACATCGCGCGTTCTGGGCCGCCGTTTGTTGTTGAGAGGCGGATCGGCGCAGCAAGGGCGTGGCTCCGATCGACATGGACCCTCCCTGGCCGATTATCGCCCCTCCCCGGCCGATTACCGTCATCCTCTCGCCGATTACCGTCATCCCCGCGCAGGCGGGGATCCAGAACCTCTGACGTCGCGGCTCTACAACCGAGCGAAGCGTGTCTGAATTCCCGCCTACGCGGGAATGACGGCGGGGGTCCATTCGGGCCGCTGGCCTGGATGTCGATCGGTTCTCGTCGCAGCCGGGTGCGGGCTGGCGCTCGCGTCGGCGAGCGCGCGCCAACGGCTCGCTGGATACCGCCACCCCCAAACGGCGCTATCCCTCTCCCCTATCCAGGGGAGAGCGCGTAAGACGCCGCGATGAGTGATCCCACAGCCCTCGACCGCGAAACCGGCACCACCTTCCGCCCGAAGTTCGATGCCGCCGGGCTGGTGACCGCGGTCGTCACCGACCGCGCGACCGGCGCGCTGTTGATGGTCGCGCATATGAATGACGAGGCGATCGCCGCGACCTGCGCCACCGGCGAGGCGACCTTCTTCTCGCGCAGCCGCGCGCGGCTGTGGAAGAAGGGCGAGACGTCGGGCAACGTGCTGCGGGTGGTGGAGATCCGCGTCGACTGCGATCAGGACGCGCTGTGGATCGTCGCCGATCCGGCCGGCCCGGCGTGCCACACCGGCGCGCCGAGCTGCTTCTACCGGCGCGTGACCGATTCGGGGCTGGAGCGGATCGACTGATGCGTCTCGCCCCCGGCGTGCTGCTCGTGCTGCTCGCCGCGTGCGGGCAGCCGGCCGACCCCGTCGACGATGCGGCGGCGGGCCGCGCGCTGGAGGCCGCGGCGCGCAACGTCGGGATCGTCGCCGATGCCGCCGACGCGGCCGGCGTCTATGCCGCGGGGGAGGACCGCGCGTGCCTGACCGGCGCCGCGCCGCGCTACCGGATCGGCGTCAGCGTCGATTACGGCGGCGGGCAACGCTGCCTGGCGCACGGCGAGGCGCGCGGGAAGCGCAACCTGACGGTCGACCTCGGCGGCGGTTGCCGCTTCACCGCCACGCGGGATGGCGATCGCATGTCCTTTCCCGCGCAGACCCCTGTGGCCTGCGCAACCGTCTGCCAGGGCCGCGCGACGCTGGATGCGCTCGCGCTCGACCGGCTGAGCGAGGCGGCGGGGGAGGCAGCGCGGCTGCGCGGCGCGGACGGCAAATTGCTGTGTGCCGATTGACGTTCACGTAAAGGGAAGTATGGTGACATCCATGAGCGCTTCTGCTGCCTATGCCGTCGTCTCTCCGCGACCCGATCGTGAGCATTTCACGATCACCGACCTGTCGGCCGAGTTCGGCGTCACCCCGCGCGCGCTGCGATTCTACGAGGACGAAGGACTGATCGCGCCGGAGCGGCGCGGGCTGGTCCGCATCTACTCGCATCGCGATCGTGCGCGGCTGGCGTGGATCCTGCGCGGCAAGCGCGTCGGGTTCAGCCTGGCCGACATCCGCGAGATGATCGACCTCTACGATCTGGGCGACGGCCGCCAGACGCAGCGCGCGGTTGCGATCCAGCGCTGCCGCGACCGCATCGCCGCCTTGGAACAGCAGAAGCACGACATCGACGCCGCCATCACCGAGCTGACCGAGTTCGTCGACGTGCTCGGTGGCGACCCAATCAGGAAAGAGTGAGACGATGCCGCAGTATACGCCGCCGATCCGCGACACCCGCTTCGTGCTCGAACACGTCGTCGGACTCGATCGCTACGCCAACGTCCCTGGCTTCGCCGCCGCCACCCCCGACACCGTCGAGGCGGTGCTGGAGGAGGGCGGGCGCTTCGTCGCCGAGGTGCTGTTCCCGCTCAACCAGTCCGGCGATCAGGAAGGCTGCACCCGTCACGAGGACGGCAGCGTGACGACGCCGAAGGGCTTCAAGGAAGCCTATGCCAAGTTCGTCGAATCGGGCTGGGGCACGCTCAGCGCGCCGGAGGCGTTCGGCGGGCAGGGGATGCCGCACGTCGTCTCGACCGCGTTCCAGGAATATATGATCTCCGCCAACATGGCGTTCGCCATGTACCCGGGCCTCGCCCACGGCGCGATCGCCGCGCTGGTGGTGAAGGGCTCGCCGGAACAGCAGCAGAAGTATCTGCCCCGCATGGTGTCGGGCGAATGGGGCGGCACGATGAACCTGACGGAGCCGCAGTGCGGCACCGACCTCGGCCTGATCCGCACCCGCGCCGAGCCGCAGGCGGACGGCAGCTACAAGATCACCGGCACCAAGATCTTCATCTCGGCCGGCGAGCACGACCTCACCGACAACATCATCCATCTGGTGCTCGCCAAGACGCCCGGCGCGCCGGACAGCTCGAAGGGCATTTCGCTGTTCGTGGTGCCCAAGGTGCTGGTGAACGACGACGGCTCGCTGGGCGCGCGCAATGCGGTCACCTGCGGCTCGATCGAGCACAAGATGGGCATCCACGGCAACTCGACGTGCGTCATGAACTATGACGGTGCGACCGGCTGGCTGGTCGGCGAGGAGATGAAGGGTCTCGCCGCGATGTTCATCATGATGAACGCCGCTCGCCTCGGCGTCGGTCTGCAAGGGCTCGGCGTCGCGGAGACTGCCTATCAGAACGCCGTGCAATACGCGAAGGACCGGCGTCAGGGCCGTGCGCTGACCGGCCCTGCGGAGCCGGGTGAGAAGGCGGACACGTTGTTCGTCCACCCCGACGTCCGCCGCATGCTGATGGACGGCAAGGCGTGGACCGAGGGATTGCGCGCTTTGTGCCTGTGGGGGGCGCTCCAGGCCGATCTCGAGCATAACGCCGATGCCGAGGAGGACCGCCAGCTGGCGGGCGACCTGCTCGGGCTGCTCACCCCGGTCATCAAGGGCGTGGGCACCGATCGCGGCTATGAGATCGCGACCAACGCGCAGCAGGTCTATGGCGGCCACGGCTACATCCGCGAATGGGGGATGGAGCAATACGTCCGCGATGCGCGGATCGCGATGATCTACGAAGGCACCAACGGCGTGCAGGCGATGGACCTCGTCGGGCGCAAGCTCGCGCAGAACGGTGGCCGCGCGGTGCAGGCGTTCGGGCGGCTGGTCATGACCGAGATCGCCGAGGGCAAGGCGAACCCGGCGGTGTCCGACTTCGCGCAGCGGCTGGAGAAGGCGGCGGGCGAGTTGCAGGCGGCGACGATGTGGTTCCTCGCCAACGGCATGAAGGACCCCAACAACGTCGGCGCGGGCGCGGTGCCCTACATGCACCTGGTCGGCACCGTCGCGGTCGGGCTGATGTGGCTGCGCATGGCGACCGCCGCCGCGAAGCTGAAGGAAGCGGGCGAGGGCGATGCGGCCTTCCTCGACGCCAAGCTGGTCACCGCCCGCTATTATGCCGAGCGCGTCCTCCCCGAAGCCGGCTCGTTCCGCCGCCAGATCGAGGGCGGCGCCGAAGCGATCATGGCGCTCCCGCCGGAAATGTTCGCCGCGGCCTGACGCGGCCCTGATCGGGGAAGGTCCGTCGTCAAACGCGACAGTAAAGCCCCTCCCCCTCCGGGGGAGGGGTTGGGGAGGGGGCATGGCAGCACGGCACCGTTCGCCCCCAACACCACCCCGACGCCGGCAAAAGGCACTCTCTCAGCGCACCGAGCCCGCTATTTTCCCACGAAAAAGGGCACCGATCGCTCCGATCGGTGCCCCGTTCGCCACCCGATGGTGTCGAAATTACGACGCCTTGGGCAACCGGATCGTCGGCCCCAGCGACTCGACTACCGCGCGCGCATTGAAAGCACGGACATTTCCGCGCTCCGGCGTCCCCTTGAACATCACGATCTCGGCAGACGCCTCATAGCGGTCGACGGTCCGGATGTCCTGACCACCTCCCCAACCGCCCCACGGCCCACCCCAGAACGGATCCCAGGCGCGGTAACCGAAGCCACGGCCGTAGAAACCCCAGCGGGGCCCCCACAGTCCGCCGCCCCATGCGCCGAACCCCGGTCCCCATCCGCCGCCAAAGCCTGGCGTCGAATAGGTGCGGGCCTGCCGGTCGGTGTCACGGTCCGCCATCACGAAATAATCGTAGCCGTTCTGGAGGGTTAGTTCCGCCGACCGGAAGAGCAGGTAACGCTCGACGACATCACGGTCGGTCACGGTGTTGCCCGCAAAGGTGACGCGGTAGCGGTTGGGCTCGATCCGCAGGTCGCTGTAGCCGGTACGGTAGAAACCGGTGCCGGTGGCGGGACGGTAGGCAGTTTCTGTAGCGCACGCGGCCACCAGCGTCGTGCTGGCCGCCAGCGCCACGACCAAGGCTGAGCGGCCGAACTTCTTCATCATGGCGTACTCTCCGACGCACCAAGGCGGTGCGACGAATCGTCGCATAGCCGAGGTGAGTGGAACGTGCGATGAACGGAAACGCTCCGCATAAGACGACGCTATCAGACTGATGCGGCGCAAGCGCGAGGATCGCTGCTCGTGGTCTTCTAACAGAAAAGAAGTGGCTCCCTGAGTAGGATTCGAACCTACGGCCGCTCGATTAACAGTCGAGAGCTCTACCGCTGAGCTATCAGGGAACGTCGTGGAGGGGGTCTATAAAGCCGGATTTTTGGCGCGCAAGACCCTTATTTCATCTTTCTGTCTTATGCGACGAACTGCTCCATCGTGATGCGGTCGTCGAGCGCATGCTCGGGATCGAACAGCAATGTCAGCTCGCGCGCGCGGTCCAGCGCGATGTCGACCTGCGCCACGTCGCGGATCTCGCGCTGGTCGGCGACCGCCGACACGGGGCGCTTGCCCGCGTCGAGCACGCGCAACGATACGCGCGTGCGGTCGGGCAGGATCGCCCCGCGCCAGCGCCTGGGGCGAAACGCGCTGATCGGGGTCAAAGCCAGCATCTGCGATCCCAGCGGCAGGATCGGCCCGTGTGCCGACAGGTTATAGGCGGTCGATCCGGCCGGTGTCGCGACCAGGATGCCGTCGCATGACAGCTCCTCAAGCACGACACGGTCGTTGATCCGGACCTCCAGCTTGGCGGTCTGGCGCGTCTCGCGCAGCAACGACACCTCGTTGATCGCCGGCATCGTATGGATGCGCCCATCATGGCCGATCGCCGTCGCGGTCAATGGAGTGACCTTGAAGGCGCGCGCCCGCTCGATCCGACCGTCCAGGTCGTGCCGCCGCCACTCGTTCATCATGAAGCCGACGGTGCCCAGATTCATCCCGAAGACCGGCACCGCCGCCCGGCGCCGCTCCAGCAACAGATGGAGCGTCTGCAGCATGAACCCGTCGCCGCCCAACGCCACGACCAGATCGGCTTCATCGATCATGCACCAGTCCCAGGCGTCGGCAAGCTCCGCGCGTGCGGCCTGCGCCGCGGCGGTGGGCGAGGCGACCAGCGCCCGCCGCGGATATTGCGTCATCCGCCCGTCACGCTCATGTGGCGCGCGACCGCGGGGGCGTCGCCGCGCCCGATACGGAAGTCGTGCCGGCGCGGCTTGGTGCTCAGCGCGTCCTCGATCGCGGCGTCCAGGCCCTCGACCCCGCCCTCGCGCAGCGCGGCGCGCAGGTCGCGATGGTCGTCATGTCCGAGGCAGGTATACAGCCGCCCCTCTGTCGTCAGTCGAACGCGATTGCACCCGTCACAGAAGTTCTGCGTCAGGGGCGAGATCAGGCCAAGCCGGGTCGCACCGCCGTCGACCCGCCAGTAGCGCGCCGGCCCGCCGGTCTGCGCGGCGTCGCGCGCCAGCGTGAAGCGTTGGTCGAGCCGCTCCTTCACGACGGTCAGCGGCAGGAAACGATCGGTGCGGTCCTCGTCGACCGCACCCAGCGGCATCGTCTCGATCAGCGTCAGGTCGTGCCCTTCCGCGACGCACCAGTCGAGCATGGCGGCGATCTCGTCCTCGTTGACGCCCTTCAGCGCTACCATGTTGATCTTGATCGCCAGCCCGGCGTCGCGTGCCGCCTTGATGCCGTCGAGCACCTGCGCGACCTCGCCGTGGCGGGTGATGTGGCGGAAGCGCGCCGGATCGCGACTGTCGAGGCTGACGTTCAACCGCCGCAGTCCGGCATCAAAGAGAGCGCCGGCGTGCTCGCGCAGCCGCGTTCCGTTGGTCGTCATGGTGAGTTCGTCGAGCGCGCCGCCGACATGCCGCCCCAAGCGCTGCACCAGTTGCATGACATCGCGCCGTACCAGCGGCTCGCCGCCCGACAGGCGCACCTTGCGCACCCCGCGCACCACGAACCGCTCGGCGATGATCGCCAGCTCCTCCAGCGTCGCGATCTTCGCGCGCGGCAGGAAGGTCATGTGCTCGGCCATGCAATAGCGACAGCGCAGGTCACAGCGATCCGTCACCGACACGCGCAGGTAGCGGATGGTACGGCCGAAGCCGTCTACGAGCGGCATGGCCGGGCTGTCGTTCAGAGTCATCGCCGTCACAACGCCCGACGCTATTGAGTCGTTCATCGCGCCGCAAGATCGGATTGCCCGCTCGCGCGTCGCGCCTTACCAAAGCGGCATGGAGCGTCAGACACGAACCATGCAGCGCGCCGCCGGTCGTCGGCGCGGCGAGCGCTCGGCCAGCGAGGAGCAGGTCAGGCTGGTCGCTCACGCCACCCACGGCGTAACCGCCGTCACGGTCGCGCCCACCAGCTTCGAGATCGTCAACGCGGCCTACGGCCGCGCCACCGGCGACCACTTGGTCGATGCGATCGACGCGCGGCTGTCCGGGGCCCTGGTCGAGTTCGACAGCGCGGCGGTGCGCAGCGGCGCGACGTTCACGATCATCGTCTCCGGCGATGCGCAGGTCGGCGACGCCGCGGTCGACGCCGTCGAGCGGGCGCTGGAGCATCCGTTCCGCGTCGGTGACGAGACGGTCCATCTCGGCGCCAGGATCGGCGTGGCGCGGATGACTGGCGACGAGGCGCTCGATCACCTGCTGCGCCGTGCGGCGGAGGCGCTGGCGCACGCGCGGGCGTCCGAGGGTGCGACGACGCGGGTCGCGGCGGAGGGCAGCGGCGTCCCGCTGGCGGCGCTCGCCGCCGATCTGCACCGGGCGATGGAGCGCGACGAGATCGACGTGCGCTTTCAGCCGCAGGTCAATCTGATCGATAGCCGGATCGTCGGGGTGGAGGCTCTGGCGAGGTGGCAGCATCCACGGCTGGGCGTGCTGGGTGCGGAGACGCTGCTGGCGGCGGCGGACCGCGCAGGGCTGGGCAACGCGCTGTCCGACCATGTCCAGGCGCTGGCGCTGCGTCGCGCGGCGAACTGGCCCGATGCCCTGTCGGGGCTGCGGATCGCGGTCAACGTTACTGCGACCGACCTGTCGCGTACGCCGTTCGTCAGCCGGTTCCTGGCGCGCGTCCACGAAGCCGGGATCGCGCCAGGCAGGGTGACCGCGGAGGTGACCGAGGAAGCGATGATCGACAACCTTCGCGCCGCCGGTGTCGGGCTAGCGGCGCTGCGGGCGGCCGGATGCCGCGTGGCGCTGGACGATTTCGGAACCGGCTATTCCAGCTTGTCCTATGTCGCGACGCTGCCGCTGGATTATCTCAAGATCGACCGGAGCCTTACGCAGGCGGCGGTCGGCGACGCGCGCAACCGCGTCGTGCTGCAAGGGGTGCTCGGCATTGCCGAGGGGCTGGGGCTGGAGACGATCGCAGAGGGCGTGGAGACGGAGGCGCAGCGCCTGCTGCTCGCCGCGCGCGGCTGCACTTATTACCAGGGGTTCCTGTGCGCCGGGCCGCTCGACGACGCGGCGCTGATCGCCTTGGTCGGGAACGGATCGTCGAAGGGAAAATCATGATGCCGCTCATCGTCGCCGCGGTGGCCGCCGCGGCGGCCGCGATCGCTCCGCAAGTCGCGATCAATGCCGCGATGGCCGATAGTGCGGCCGGTTGGAACGCCGGCGATCTCGCGCGCTTCACCGCCATCTATGCGCCCGACGCCGTCTATGTCGCCGGGGACAAGGTGGTGCGCGGGAAGCCAGCAATCGCCGAGCGGTATGCCCGGAGCTTCACGGGCGGCGGAAACATCCGCGGTCGCCTGAGCTTCCAGCCGCTCGCGTGGCGACCGCTGAGCGCGGTGCACGTCCTGCACGTCGCGCGCTGGACGCTGACCCCGACGACCGGTGCGCCGCAGACCGGGCTGACGACCTTGCTGTTTGAACGTCGCAAGGACGGGTGGAAGATCATCTCCGACCATAGCAGCTAGGCTTTTTTGACAGTACTCGACCTTCGATCTCTTCGGCGGGCCGCCGCGGGGCAGGGCATCTATCCGGCGGGTGCCTACGACGTTGAGGACGGTACAGGGCGACATCGACGATCGGCCGCTCCGCGCCGTGGCCACCGATGCCGTGGCGACTGGCGGCGGCTGTCCGCCGGCATCTCGGGCGGCGCCGGTCGCAAGTAGGGCGTATGTGAAGGTCCCGAGATCGTGCACAAGATGCGGGCCAACGCCACGTTCGGACCGGCGACGCGATCAATGAAGCGGAACGAGATGACAATCGCCCCTGAATAGCCGGCTGGGAAGAAGGCATCATTGCGGAAGTGACGGTTCATACTGCCGCATGCCGCGCAGATGCATAACCATCCGGGGAGCAGGGCCAGTGCCGGGATTGCGCTCATGCCCGCCAGGCGCAGGATGACGAGGTCCGTGCCGGCATCGGTCAGCATCCCTGCGATCCGCGCCCCTGACCGTCCAGCAGAAGGCCGGGCGTTGGCTGAGCCACTAGCATGACGGTCATTGCCGCCCTTCAGGGGTGTCAAGAGCGACCGGTTCGCCGCGATCGGAACAAGCAGCACCACGGCGGTGACGCGGATAACGGAGTTGATGGTCGTTTCGCTGATCGTCGACGGCTTACGCGCGCCCGTCATGATGCTAGGAAGCTGACCGGACGTCGCAACGCCGATCGGCAGACAAGGGAATGCAACATGGCGACTGCCGACAAGGTACTATCCATCCTGAGCCTGTTCACGGTGGAGCAGCCGGAGTGGACGGTCGAGGCGGTAGCGGTCAGGCTGTCTCTGTCGGGAAGCACCGCCTATCAATATGTGCGTAGCCTGGTCGACGCCGGGCTGCTGGTATCGCAGCGGGGCGGGCGCTACACGATCGGCCCCGCGGTGATCGAGCTTGACCGGCTGATGCGCCGCTTCGATCCCTTGATCCACGCCGCGCGCTCCGTGCTGCCGGGTCTGGTCGCGGCGACAGGCGGCGACGTGACCGGGTTGCTGTGTCGCATCTACCGCCTCCGCGTGATGTGCGTGGACCAATATGGCGCCGGCATCGACGACGAGGCCATCAGCTACGAGCGTGGCCGACCCATGCCACTAGCGCGCGGCGCGGCTTCCAAAGCGATCCTGGCGCAACTGACCGGGCGACAATTGCGTCGCTTCTACGATGCAGACGCGGACGAGATTGCTGCGGCGGGGCTCGGCTCCGACTGGGAGGCGTTCAAAGGTCATATACGATGGCTGCGCAGCCAGAAGGTGGTGATGACCGAGGGGGAGCTCGATGAGGGTATGATGGGCATCTCCGCTCCCGTGTTCGACGGTGACGAACTCGTGCTGGGTAGCGTCGGGCTGGTAGTGAAGGCCGCGCCATTTCGCGCTGATAAGGATCGGCTGGCCACAGCGCGACAAGCGGTGTCAGAGGCGGGTGAGGCGATCACCCGCGCGATCGCCGCCACCTGATCCCGCCGCCGGACGCGCTCAGAACGGATAGGCGCGTGGGGTCTCCTGCACAGTGATCCAGTGATCGGTGGTGAATTCGGAAACGATCCATTCCCCGTTGAATCGCCCGACGCCGCTGTTTTTCTCGCCCCCGAACATGTTGAACGGACTGTCCTGCACGGAAATGTCGTTGACGTGCGTCATCCCCGCTTCGATCCGCCGGGCGACACGCATGCCGCGGCCCACGTCGCGCGTGAACACCGCGCTCGACAGGCCAAATTCCGTCGCGTTGGCCAACCGGATCGCCTCCTCCTCATTCCGCGCCCGGATCAGCGGGGCGACGGGCGCGAACTGTTCGGCTTGGGCGAAAGCGCTGTCGTTAGGCACGCCGGCAAAGATGTGCGGCGGAACTATCAGCCCCTCGATGTCGCCACTCAGCCGCTCGGAAAAGCCGGCGTCGCGCGCCGCAGCAATGTTGCGGATCGCGGCGTCGCGTTGCTTGCTGTTGATGAGTGGGCCGATGATCGTCGCTGGGTTGGCCGGGTCGCCCGTCGTGAAGCCGCTGACATGGGCGACGAAGCGATCCACAAACGTGTCGTACAGACTGTCTGCGACGATGATGCGATTGCCGCTCATGCAGATCTGACCATTGTGCAGGAAGCGTGCGAAGGCGGCAGCGCGGACCGCAAGGTCGAGATCGGCGTCGTCGAGCACCACGATCGGCGCGTTTCCGCCCAGTTCGAGGCCGACATGCTTCAGCTGCTTGCCGCCTGCCGCGAGGCCCGCGATGTGCTTTCCGACACGGGTCGACCCGGTGAACGAGATCAGCTTGGGCACCGGGTGCAGTGTGAACGCGTCGCCGATCTCTGCGACATCGCCAACCACGACGTTGAGAACGCCCGCGGGTAGCCCCGCCTCCTCGTAGATTTTGGCGATCAGCAACCCCCCGGTGACCGGCGTGTCCTCGGCTGGTTTGACAACAACAGCGTTGCCCAGTGCGATGGCTGGGGCGATCGAGCGATGAGATAGGTGAAGCGGGAAGTTCCAAGGGCTGATAACGCCGATCACACCCAACGGCTCTCGGAAAACAAAACTCTGCTTGCCCGCTTGATCGATCGGCATGATCTTGCCCTCGACACGGGACGGCAGCGTAATCGCCTCCATCACCCCGCCGCGCATGGCGCCCCATTCGATTGTTGCCTTGAGCAGCGTTGATCCGCTTTCGCGAACCAGCCAGCCGATGATCTCGTCCTTGCGGGCGTCGACGATCGCCAGCACGCGCAGGAACAGGGCAGCCCGCTCGCTCGGCCCGGTGAGCCGCCACGACCGTTGCGCGCGCTCAGCCGCCAGATAAGCGCCGTCGAGATCGGCGACGCTCGCCAGCGCGATCGTGTTGAGCACGGTGTCGTCGAACGGATTACGGTTGGTCAGCGTCTCGCCGGCATTGCCGTGTACCCAGCGTCCGTCGATGAACTGCCGATCGAGGTCGGTGTAATGAAGGTCGGTCATGTCGGAACTCCGTGTTCGCGGCCGCTCAGGCGGAATGATTGGGGGCGACTGCGCGATCGTCGTCCGTATCGGGCAGCCAATTGCCATGCAGGCTCATGCGCAGCCGCATCGGCAGGGCGACGCGCGCGACCGGCCCTTCGGCGATCGCCAGCGACTCGAGGATCACCAGCTCGGTGGTGCTGGTTTCCAGATGATTGACCAGCACCAGGATGTACCCGTCCCCCTCCGCCGCATCGACGGCGCGCGGAACGAAGGTCGGTTCCTGGAAACACTCCGCATCGCCCGCCACCCAGCGCTGCACCGCCCCGGTGGAGACATCGACGTGCAGCAGCAGGTTGAAGAACTGCCATGCCGGCGGTCCCAGGCGGTCGATCGCATATTCGCGCATGTCGAGCCCGAGCATGAAACCGTGGCGGTACGGCCGCCCCGCGACCCGGTCGTCGCAGCGCGGAAACTCGCACGGCGCGTCCATCAGCGTGGCGTGGATAGCGTCTCTCGCGTTCGATCGAAGATCGAGGGTCCAGCGCGCGAGCTCGAAACGCAGCGTCTCGGGAGCGGGGGCACCACCGCCCGCTTCCGGGAAGAAAGCGAAGACGTTGCCATCGGCCGAGGGCATGTCGAGGTGAAGGCGTTCGCCCTCCTCGAAGGCGTTCAGGACATGGGCCTGGAAACAGTTCGGGCCTGTGAACCAGCGGATGTCCGATCCGTCGCCATCGCGTCGCATCACGCCAAACTGGAACGCCAGATCGGGTTGCCACTCGAAGTGGAGACCGCCGGCGCGGATGCGTTCCAGATCTGCGGTGGCCGGCAGGACCGGGAAGACGACGAACCGCTCGGTCACCGCAAAGTCGTGCACCATCCCTGCATACGGTGCAGTCACCCAGATTTCGCGGATCTTGTGCCCGTCGGCGGTGAATTCGTAATAAACCAGATCGCGCGAGGCCAGGCCGCCGGCCTCATAACCGAATGCCAGCAGATTGCCGTTGCCCGGGTCGAATTTCGGATGCGCGGTGAACGGCGTGTTGCGGATCTGCCCCCCGAAATCCCAGCTGCCGATCGTCGCCAGCGTCTCGGGATCGACCGCGACGGGCAGGCTGTCCTCCTTCAATGCCAGCAACATGCCGTTGAATGGCACGACGTTGGTGTTGGCGGTGCCGGTGCTCAATCCCTCGACGGCAGGATCGTTCGTGTAGGGATTGCGGTACAGGCCATGGAGCGAGCGGCGTGCGGCCCGCTGCGCCTTCAAGCGATCGGTTTCGACGTAGCGGCGCTGTAGGTCGACATGTCCGTCAGCGAACCGAAACGCCGTCACCGCGCCATCGCCGTTGAAGAAGATGTCGTCGCCCAGCATCGGCGGATAGATCGGGTCGGGCGCGACCTGCACGAACCGTCCCTTCAACGCAGGCGGGATCGATCCCGTCACCTCCAGATCGTGCACGCCGCCTTCGAAGCGCGAGGGGGCGTAAAGCGGACCGAGGAAGTCCGGGGTGGACGGGAATCGCAAGCTCATCGTCTCGAACTCCGTACCGCCCGACTGCATACGGGCCGGCAAGTTGGCAGTGACCACCCTACTTTCCGGCCTCCCCTTTGACAACATAATTCCGGTATTATAGGAAATACGCGCGCCCTTCTGCTGTGGGTCAGGGGAGCGATCGCAGGAGGATGCCATGTTTCTGTTCTCGAAGGACCGGTGGGGGCGCCCGGCGGATACGCTCGTCGCACGCCTCCATTATCTGGAGATCGCCTGCACCGACCCGGCGGTAAGCGCCGATTTCTACCGGCGCGCGATGGGATATCGCGTCACGCCCCGCGGCGACGCCTTCGTCGCGACGGGGCCCGATCGCCAGCTGCTGCTGGTGCCGGGCGCTGGACGCACGCTGGCAGCGGCGGCCTTCGCATTGCCGGACACGGCCGAACTGGCAGCGCTGCGTCGTCGCATCGTCGCCGCCGGGCTAGACGCCGAGAACGGCGCGACTTCGCTGTTCGACGACGCGGTGACGGTGCGTGATCCCGACGGCAACCGCTTCGTCTTCGGCATCGCGGGCGACCCGCCCGACGCGGACGACGCCGACGTCGCTTCCCCGACCCCGGCGGCGCGGTTGCAGCACGTGGTAATGGCGAGTCGCGATCCGCAGGCGATCGTGCGGTTCTTCGTCGACGTCCTGGGCTTCACCCTGTCCGACGACGTCCTCGATGGCGAAGGCGACGTGCGGACCTCGTTCCTCCGGTGCAGCGAGGAGCATCACAGCTTTGCGGTGTTCCTGGCGGCGGAGAGCCGTTTCGACCACCATTGCTACGAGACGACAGACTGGAACGCGATCCGCGACTGGGGCGACCACATGGCGGCTGAGCATGTGGTCATCCAATGGGGTCCCGGACGCCACGGACCCGGCAACAACCTGTTTATCTTCGTCCACGACCCGGACGGCAATTGGATCGAGATTTCCGCCGAGCTGGAAACCGTCGGCCACGATCGGCCCGCAGGCCGGTGGCCACACGAGCAGCGCACCCTCAACAGCTGGGGCCAGGGTCTGCTGCGCAGCTGATCCCTTCCCATCAAAAGGAAGATATTTCCATGAAGCTCACCAGCTTCGTCACCGATCGCGGCGCCAGCTATGGCATCGTCGACGGCGACACCGTGTACGATGTCGGCGCGGTGCTCGCCGGTCGCTATCTCGACCTGAAGGCGCTCATCGCTGCCGCTGCTTGGAACGATGCGCTGGCCGCGCGGGCCTTGGCTCCCCGGCTCCCGTGGGCGAACCTGGCGTTGCTGCCGGTCATTCCCAACCCGGGCAAGATCCTGTGCGTCGGTCACAACTACGAGAGCCACCGCCAGGAAACCGGCCGCGACAAGGTCGACCATCCCTCGATCTTCACCCGTTTCGCCGACAGCCAGACCGCGCACCGCGCGGCGATCACGATGCCCCGCGTCTCGACACAGCTCGATTTCGAGGGAGAGTTGGCGATCGTCATCGGCAAAGGCGGACGCGCTATTCCCGAAGCCGGGGCGATTGCGCATGTCGCAGGCTACGCCTGTTTCAACGATGCCTCGGTGCGCGACTGGCAATGGCACACGCGGCAATTCACGCCGGGCAAGAACTTTCCCGGCACCGGCGCTTTCGGACCGTGGCTGGTCACTGCCGACGAGGTTGCGGATCCCGCCACGCTGACGGTGACGACCCGGCTCAACGGCGAGGTCGTTCAATCGCAACCGACCTCGGACATGATCTTTCCGATCGCAGCGGTCATTGCCTATGTCTCCGCGTTCACGCCGTTGTCGCCAGGTGACGTGATCGCCACCGGCACGCCGGGCGGCGTCGGGGCGAAGCGGCAGCCGCCCTTGTGGATGACGCCCGGCGACACGGTCGAAGTCGATATTCCCGGCGTCGGCCTGCTGATCAATCGCGTCGAGGTCGAGGCATGACGCTGTCGCCACCGCCAAGTTCCGTCGATGCTCCGCCGCCCGATCGTCGTGACGGGGCGGACGTGGCGCATTATCCGGTCGTGATCGTCGGCGGCGGGCCGACGGGGCTCGCTCTCGCATGCCTCTTGTCGCGCTACGGCACGCGCGCGCTGCTGGTGGAACGCAACGCGGCCACCGTGCAGGAACCGCGTGCGGTGTCGATCGACGACGAATCGCTGCGCACGATGCAGGCCGCCGGGGTGATCGACGACGTGCTGCCCGACATCGTCGCGGGCTATGGCTCCGAATATCTGTCGCCGCGGGGGCGGCCGTTCCTGAAGGTGGAGCCAACCGCGCAACCTTATGGCTATGCGCGGCGCAATGCCTTTCGCCAGCCTCTGTTCGAGGCCACGCTGCGCAATTGTCTGGCACGTTCGCCGAGCGTCGACAGCCTGTTCGGCACAATCCTCGACGGCTTCGACCAGGATGACCGCGGTGTGACCCTCACGCTTGCCGACGCGGACGGGCGACGGCGTACGGTGCGCTGCGATTACTTGGTGGCCGCGGACGGGGGCCGAAGCCCGATCCGCACCACCCTCGGCCTCGAACTCGCGGGCGAAACCTTTCCCGAGCGTTGGTTGATCGTCGACCTCGAACGATCACCTGCGCCGAGCCGCGACACGTTGGTGTTCTGCAACGCGCGCCGCCCCTGCATCGCCTTGCCCGGCCCGAACGCGACCCGTCGTTTCGAGTTCAAGCTGCTGCCTGGCGAGCAGCCCGGTGACATGGTGGACGATGCCGTGGTGCGACGGCTGATCCGCTCGCACGGTGCCGACGCGAACAGCGTGGTCGTCCGCCGCGTGGTGTATACCTTTCACGCGCGCCTCGCGCCGACATGGCGTGCCGGGCGCGTGTTCCTGGCGGGCGATGCCTGCCATCTCACGCCACCGTTCGCGGGGCAGGGCATGAACAGCTGCATCCGCGATGCACACAACCTCGCCTGGAAGCTCGCCTGGGTGGTCGGAGGGCGACTGTCCCCGGCCATCCTCGACAGCTATGAGCCCGAACGGCGCGATCACGTTGCCGAGATGATCCGCCTCGCGCTGCGGATGGGACGCATCATGGGTCCGTCGAGCAGACGCAAGGGGCTGATGATCCGGCTGATGTTCCGCTCGCTTGGCCTGTGGGCCCCGGCGCGCGACTATTTCGCCCAGATGAAGTATAAGCCAAAGCCCCGCTTCGCCAAAGGGCTGGTGCTCGCCGATGGGACGCCGGCGCGCACGACAATGGTCGGACGACTTCTACCTCAACCGATCGTCACGCCGCGGAACGGAGCACCGACTCCACTCGACGAGCTGCTCGGTGACGGCTTCGCGCTCGTCGGCGTCGATCTCAATCCGGCGGTGCTCCGCGAAGTCGCTCGATCGCCGCTTGTGGTGCGGCTCGAACCCCGTCTTGTTTCCATCGGCAACGATCGCCTGCCTCCGTCCGTCCCGTGCGTGACCGCAGCGCACGATCCACTCGCGACACTCCGCGCGGCGGGAGCTGCGGGACGAATCCTGCTGATACGGCCCGATCGCTACGTACTGACGACCTTTGCGCCCGACGAGTTGCTGACCGTCGCCCCGCATCTGCTGAAGGTACTTGGCAGCCTTGTCCCGGCATCATCCACGGCATCCACCATCTAGATCGCTATTGCGGCAATGCCGGAATCATGCTTTTAGTAAGGCGGATTTCCGTATATCTCGGAAATTAGATAAAGCGGCGACAATCGCCGAGTCACGACACAGGGCCAGAAGGCCCGGGTCATGGGGAGGATCGATGATGCGCTATCTGATGATGTCGTGTGCGGCTGGTCTGACCGGGATGCTCGCGACGCCGACCGCGAGTGCGCAGGCGAGCGGGAACGTTGCAGGGTCCGCCCTGCCAGATCTGGTTGTGCCCACCAACGGCATCAATCTAGGCAGCAGCAGCTTCTACGACGGGTTCAGCGCGGCACGCCCCGGTCTGACGGTGCTGCAATATGTCCGCTTCAACGATCTGAACGCGATCACCGACAACAAGGGCGACGACGCGCCTGCATTTCGTAACCCGCGCATCAACGTGACCACGTCGGTGACGCAATTGTCCGTCGCCACTTCCTACACGCTCGGCGGCAACGCGCTGGGGTTCGACGTGCTGGTGCCCGTCACCCGCATCGACAGCCGGTTCGGCAGCGGCGGATTGCAGCTGCGCGATAACGGCACGGGTCTGGGGGATATCACCTTTGGTCCGTACATCCAGTTCAAGCCGGTGATGCGCGGCCCCCGCCCCGTCGCCTCCGTCCGTCTCGCGCTCAACGCGATCGCGCCCACCGGTGGTTTCGACCGGTCTCGCGACCTCAACCAGGGCAGCGGCTATTGGTCGATCAACCCGTATGTCGCCTGGACGCTGTTGCCGGCGCCGGGCTGGGAGGTATCGGGCCGCACGCAATATCTCTACAATTTCCGCACCTCCCGCATCGCCAATCCGCCAACCATTCCGGGCTTCACCTTCCGGAACGGTCAAGCCGGGCAACTGATCTACACGAACCTGGCTGCCTCTCGTGAGATATCGCGTGGCGTGGCGTTGGGAGCCAACGGCTTTCTCGTGCAGCAGCTGGACGACGATCGCATTAACGGCACACGTCTGGCCGACACCAGGCGATCGGCCATCTATGTCGGGCCCGGTGTTCACGTCGATCGTTTGCCGCGCCTCGCGGTCAACGCGAACGTCTACTTGCCGGTCAGGACGCGCAACTATGCGACGGGACCGCAAATCAACGTCCAATTCATCGTGCCGATCCACTGACCCGGTCCAGCCCTTTTCCTCGACAAAGGACGATCGTCATGCATGTCATGATCCAAGAACAAGCAGCGGTACCGTTCGGGCCGGGCAGCGAGCGTTCGGCGGAGACAAGGACGCAGGCCCCGGGTGTGCTGCTGGCGCTGCTGGCCTGCCTGCCGATCGCGGGCACGTTGCTGATCGCGCAGGTCCTGCCGCAGTTGGAAGCCGCGTTCGCGGGCGCCGCCGACGTCCGCCTGCGCGTGGCGCTCGCTCTCACCGTACCGGCGCTGGCGATCGCGCTGTGCTCGGCCGTGGTCGGCTGGTTGGCGGATCGTGTGGGCAAGCGCCGGCTGCTGACGGTCGCGATGCTGCTCTATGCCGTCTTCGGCCTGCTGCCATTGGTCCTGCATGATCTGAACGCGATCATCGCGGTGCGCGCCGGAATGGGCGTGGCGGAAGGCATTATCATGACGTGTTCCACGGCGCTGATCGGTGATCTCTACACCGCGGCGCGACGGGAACGCCTGCTGTCGTTACAGACTGCGTGTGCGTCGGTCGCGGCGGTGATCTTCGCGTTGATTGGCGGTGCGTTGGGCACCATCGGCTGGCGCGCGCCGTTTGCCGTCTATAGCATGGCGCTGTTCGCCTTGCCCGTCATGCTGATGCTGGTGCCGTCGGACGGTCGCACGATACCCGTCCCCGCGGCCCCTTCCACCCCGCCGCACGGGGAGCTCCCCTTCGCCCGACTGGCAATCATCTGCTTCGCGACAGTGGTGCTGTCGTTGGGCTTCTATGTCGCACAGATCCAAACGCCGTATCTCTTGAACGCACTTGGCCCGGTGGCGCCATCAACCGTCGGCATGATGTCGGCGGCGAGCAATTTCGCAGTCGTTATCGGCACCTTGTGCTTCGGCCGCCTGCGCCATCTGCCGCTCGCGGTGACGGGCGTGCTGTGCTTTTCGCTGCTCGCCGCCGGCCTCGCCATCGCGGGTCTGGCGACCGCTTACCCCTATCTGGCTGCGGGTCTGTTCGTCGCCAGTTTCGCCGGGGGTATCGCCTTGCCGACCTTTCTCAACGGCGCGATGGCGCTGCTGCCGGCGGCGCGGCGCGGTCAGGGCGCGGGCTGGTGGCAGTCGAGCTTCTGGAGCGGGCAATTCGCAAGCCCGATCCTGATCATCGCGCTGACCGGCATGTCGGGATCCCTCGGCTCGGCCGTCCTCCTTTGCAGCGTCGGAACCTTAGCTTTGGGTGTAGCTGCCGCCACCTTCTTCCCGACAACCAGCAACGAGCGCGCGAACGAACGGGCCGAGAATCCTGTCAAGTTTGAGCTTTCCGCCGAGTGAGCTGCGGGCAACGTCAAGACGTGAAATGGCGGCGCGATCAGCGAGATAAGGGCTATGGCAACGCTTCGACGATCCCGCCTACAAGCCGTTGATCGAGGGCGTGATGAGACGGTTCCTGGAGGACGCAGCGCCGGTCACTCATGCTCAGGAGGTTGCAGCTGCCGGGTTCGAGGCCGCGACCGACCCGTCCGCACCGCTCAAGATAACCGCCGGCGCGGATGCGATCGCCTGGATGGCGGACGCCGCCTGACGCGTGAACCCGGCGGCCGGCGGTTATCCAACCCGCTGGCCGCCGAGGTCGCAACCCGAAGATCAGGCGGAAGCGAGCCGGACTCCCGTCTCGCGATAGTCGTGCAAGGGCCGGCCGAGCAGGCTCTCCAGGCGCTCGCGGTCGCCCGCCTCCGGGATCATCCCGTCGCTGACGTAGCGCTCGGCCATCAGCCGCATCTCATAGGCCATCCAGCGCGGCATGAACGTCGCCATGTTCTGTTCGAAACCGCTGGGATCGTCGCCGCCATAGGCGACGGGGCGCCCGAGGACGTCGGACCATATCGCTGCCACGTCCTCGCCGGTCAGCGTCTCCGGACCGACCACGTTGATCGTCTCGATCGGCAGCTTGTCGGGTGCGCGGTCACGCCGGATCAGCTCGATCGCCGCGACCTCGGCGATGTCGCGCGCATCGACCATGGCCACGCCCTTGCCGCCGATCGGCATCGGATAGACACCGTGCTGAAGGATCACGTCCTTCACCATCGCCTCGTTGTCGATGAAATAGGTCGGACGCAAAATGGTGGCGCCGAAGCCCATCGCCTCGAGCATCCGCTCGGCACCCGATTTTACCGCGAAGTGCGGTACGTTGACGGCCCGGTCGGCGTCGAACACCGACAGATAGACGACGCGATCGACACCCGCCTCTCGGGCGACGTTGAGCGTGACGATCGCCTGGGTGAACTCGTCACCGGTCACCGCATTGAGCAGGAATAGCGTCCTTACGCCGACGAAGGCCGCCCGCAAGGCTTCGATATCGAGCAGATCGCCCTTGGCAACATCGACGC
Organism: Sphingomonas sp. BE138; assembly: GCF_031456125.1. NCBI lineage: Bacteria > Pseudomonadati > Pseudomonadota > Alphaproteobacteria > Sphingomonadales > Sphingomonadaceae > Sphingomonas > Sphingomonas sp. BE138. Next base: position 276,838 of record NZ_JAVDUC010000003.1, on the reverse strand, counting down.
CCGTCGGAAACACTGCTTTGGCAGGGTCACGGGTGAGGACGCGGACAGAGGCGTCGCGAGCGACAAGCTGTTCGACGACATGGCGGCCGACGCGTCCGGTGGCGCCGATTACGAGAATGGTCATGAGGTTTCTCCTTGGGTCTTGCTGACCCGAGCAAGATGCGTGATCCATCGTACGGCAAATAGCCGCGTAATCTGGACGCGCCGTCTCATGGGTGGAACGATATGGACCTGCTCGCGCTCGCCGATTTCACGCTCGTCGCTCGCCATGGCGGCTTCGGCAAAGCCGCGCGGGCCGCGCGTCGGCCCAAGGCGACGCTGTCGCGCCGCGTGTCGGAGCTGGAAGCCGCGCTCGACCTGCGCCTGTTCGAGCGCGGTCAGCGCGACCTCAAGCTGACCGAGGAGGGGCGGGCACTGGCCGAGAGGGCAGGCGCTCTGCTCGCCGAGCTTGAGGAGACGACGATTGAGATCGCATCGGGCGGCGCGAAGGTTCGTGGACGCCTCAGGATCAGCGCGCCGCTGCTCTTCTCTCAGACCGCGATGGGGCGGCTGGCGGCGGGGTTCGCGCAACGGCATCCCGACGTCCGATTGGAGGTCACGACCGACGATCGCGCGGTCGACATGATTGAGGAGGGCTATGATCTGGTCATCCGCGTGAACCCGGCGGCGGACGATGCGCTGGTGGGCCGACCCTTTCTCCATGACCGACTAATCGTCGTTGCCGCACCTGACCTATCGCCGCTGACGGACGGCATCTTTCCTGCCGTGGTGCGCGACCGCGACGTCGAGAGCAGCTGGACGATCGACACCACCGATGGGCAACGCGCAATGGCGATCGATCCGGTGCTCCGATTATCCTCGCTAGTGATGATCCGGGATGCGGCGCGTCTTGGAGCCGGCGTGGCGCGCTTGCCCCTCTCCCTGGTCAGCGGGGACATCGCAACAGGGCGGCTGATCGCGTGGGGTGATGTCCCGACCTCACGCGTCGCGCTATGGGCGCTCTACCCCTCGCGCCGCCTGCTGAACGCGAGGGTGTCGGCGTTCCTGGAGTACCTGCGGCAATCCTTCCCGAACGGGACGGCCGAGGAACTCGCCGCCTATCTGGAGGATCGGTGCTGACCGTCAGCAACTCGCCGCCACGACGCACCACCTGAACGAAGAGGGCATTCGAGCAGCGCCTGCCTCGCTGCGATTGATCAATTGTGGGCCGCCGCGACCGCGAAGCAAAAAGCCTTACGATGCTCAAGCGTTCTTGGGAGGGATGCTCGTCCTTCGCTACGCCGTCGGCTCATGATCTTGCGATCCAGCCGCGCCAAGTGAAAGCGGCATAGAACGCTTCGATCTCGCCGAACCTCGCTTCGTGCAGGCACGCCTCGTCGTCCTCCGGTGTCAGCAGCGTCAGGCTGTTCCTAACGGCCGTGCGCGCCTGCTCCACTTCCGTGGGATCGGCGCCGGACGCGAGGGCATAGGCGCCGTAGCGGGCAAGCCACGAGCTTCGGGCCGGTTCGTGCTGCGCGAAGCTGGCGTGCGCCACGACCAACGGTGCGCCCGGACAAAGACGGCGACGCATCTCGGCCAGCGTGCGAACGCGTTGCTCGCGCGGCAGGAAGTGGAGGGTCAGTAGGCAGGTGGCGGCGTCGAATGGGCCGGGGGGAGCGGCGTCGATGGTCCCCTGGACCAAGGCGGCGCGCCCGGCATGGGCGCCGAGAGCCACCCGCGCGAGATCGAGCATCGGTCCGGCGGGATCGACACCGGTAAAGCGCCAAGCCGGCTTCATCGTCGCCAATGCCTTCAACTCGAGCCCGCCGCCCGCGCCTAGCACCAGCACATGCGCGTCGGCGGGCGACCGTTCGGCCAGGAGAATGCCGGCCATGCGCTGGACCGCCTCATAGCCGGGCATGTAGCGCGGTGGTCCTTCGGCATAGGCGGCCACGCGCTCCGGATCGTCGAACATGTCGAGAAATGCCTGGTTTGCGTCAGCCATGAGGATCGTCTCCGAAGCGGGGCGCTCGTGCGAAATCGGCCCTGGCGAAGGGCCGGTCGCGGAAGAGATAGCCATAGTAGAAGGTGCGAAGCTGCCGGTGGAACGCACGGATGCTGTCCTGATAGGCCAGCTGCGCGGAGAGATCGGTCCGGGCGAGCCGAGTGAGCAGCGCCTGAACGCCGACCGAGGGCAGCAACCAGCCAAGCGCACGGCCGACCGCGTCGCGCTTCACCAGCGCCGCGCGGTAGGCGTGGACGCGCCCGGCGACGCTCTCGTCGCCGTTCTGGTGGAAGGCGAAATACCATTTGTAGTGGAAGGCGGCGCCGAGCGGGGCCGAGTCCGCCCACTCGGGATGCTGCGCATAGAACCGGCGCATCGTCTCTTCGCGCGGGACGTCCCAGGCGCGATTCACCGCCTCGCGCTGCGCCATCGCGATCTCGGCGCCCTGAGTCACCGGCAGCGCGGCGTTGACGACGACGTTGGCGAGAGTGGGCACGATCAGCACCAGCACCATCCATGTCGCCGCGAGCGTGGCGGCGTTGGCGACCGAACTCAATCGCAGGCGCCCGACCAGCGCGGCAATTGCGACCCAGAAGAGCAGGTACGAGACGACGACGAGCAGCACGATCAGGATCGTGCCGGATGCGACGCCCTCGACGATCGCCGCCACCATGAACGGCAAGGCCAGCGCGGCGCAGAGCAGTGCCAGCCTGATCCCGGTGCGCCGGCGCCATAGGTTGCGCGCGCCCGGCAGCGCGTCGAGCATCCGCTCGCGCCCGGCCTCGCGCTCGCCCGAGCGCAGGTCGTGGAACAGCGCGATGACGAACAGCGGCGCCAGGAACACCAGCACGAATGCGAAGTCGAAGCGCCCGGGTAGTGCGAGTTCCGGATTGAAGGTATCGCCGTCCCAGATCTGCGCCTCCAGCCCCAGCGCGCGGACCCGCAGGATGTAGGGCGACACATCGCGCATTCCTAACGCGGCAAAGGCGAGCGGCGCGGGCGCATTCCAGGTGGGATGGAAGCTGTAGTAGGCGGCGCTGCCCGCGTCCTTCTTTTCGTCGATCCAGGCCGCGATGGCTTCGATGTCCTCGGCCTGCGCGGCGGGGATCGCGGCGATGGCGGCGCGCTGGCGCGCGACCTCGGCCATGCCGGCCGCAAGCGCTGCGATGGTAAGACAGGTCAGCAGCGCCAGCGCGAACATCATCAGTCGCTGGCGGACCAGAAGGCGAAGCTCATGGCCGAGCAGGGTCATCGGCGCGCTCCCACGCGACGGGCGGCGAGCGCCAGCAGCACCGTCGCAGCGCCCAGCCAGCCCAGGATTATGGCGAGGCCGGGCAGCGCTGCGCGCGCGAGCTCGGCGCCGCTCGCGCGCGCGAAGGAGAAGTCGGGCATGGTGGACCAGTTGGTCGCCGACACGCGCTTGCGCCGATCGGCCCCGGCATCCTCGGCGGTATCGTCCGAGTAGCTGACGTCCTCCGCCTGCATCCGGTTCAATCGCTGGACCAGCGCATAGCGATACGCCTCCGCCTGATCGAGGAAGCGTCGATGGCCGGCAAAGTCGGTTCCCGCCGCCGCCATCGACAGCGCGCGCAGGGCGATCGTGGGGCTGAGGATGCCGGTCGCGTCGACCAGTGCAATCTGCCGGCCCTGCGCAGCGTAGCTCTCACCGGTGTAGCGCGCGAACAGCGACGACGTCAGCCGCTCGCCCTCCATGCCGACCAGGCCCTTGTAGTTCACGGGCAGGTCCTCGATACGGGTGACGCCGTAGCGATCAAGCACGGATTGCTTGAACGCGGCGAAGTGCGGATCGGCGGGATTATGGCTGTCGCCCATCCGGCGCAGGTCCCGCGCGATCGCGATGTCGGTCTGAAGGCGATTGCGCAAGGGCACCGCGGCGCTCGCTATGTCCGGCATGACGCGCGGAAGCAGCACCGCGGTGACCGCCCAAAGCGCCACCAGGGCGAGCAGCGCGTCGCGGCTGCGGCGCACCGTGGCGGAGACGAGCAGGATGACGACGGTCCACAAGGCGAGATAGGCGAGATAGCCGACTGCGGTGACAAGCATCGGCAGCGTCAGCGCGCCGGGCTGACCTACGGTCGCAACCAAGCCGATCATCGCCGGCAGGCCCGCGAGGAAGGCCACGGTGCCGAGCGCGAGCAGCTTGCCGCCCACGAGCGAGCGCCGCGACACCCCTTGCAACATCAGCAGGCGCAGCGTGCCGCGCTCGCGCTCCCGCGCCAGGGCGCCGTAGCCGAGGAAAATCAGCAGCAGCGGCGCGACGATCTGCAGCACGAAGGCAGGCGTGAGTTGACCGAAGCGCACGAGCAGCGAGCTCTGCCGCACATCGCCGAAGTTGGCGCTGTTCTGTCGGTGGCCCTCGAGGAACATCGAATTGCCGGTGAAGGCGTCGACTCCGGGATCGAAAGCGGCGAGAGGCCCCAGCGGGCGGAAGATGAAGGTGCCGTAGTGGACGACGCGGTGCGGATGGCGATCGGGCTGCGCCTTGAACGCGGTTTCTGCACTGTGCTGCTGACGTTCGCGCACGTCGGCGATGCCGCGCTGATGCGCCCAACTGGTCGCCACCGCCACGATCGTGAGGAGCACCAGCAGCGTCGTCGCGATCACCGCAACGCGGTTGCGGCGGAGGAGGCGCAGTTCGTCGCGCGCGATCAGCGTCGCCGCGCTCATGCCGCGCGCCTGCCGCCGCCGACCTGGAAGCGGGCATGAAGAGAACGCAAATCGAAGCGGTCTGCGCCGTTCGCCATCACCTCGTCCGCAAGGCGGCCGGCCTCGAGGAAGCCGATGCGATCGGCGACATCGGCGGCAGACAGCAGGTCGTGCGTGACCATCAGCACCGCGGTGCCGCGATCGCGTACCCGGGCGAGCAATGCATTGAAGTCCGCCGTGGCTCGCGGATCGAGCCCCGAGGTGGGTTCGTCGAGCAGCAGGACCGGCACTTCGCGCAGCAGCGCCACCGCGATCGCGACCTTCTGTCGCATGCCCTTCGAAAAGCCGCCGAGCCGCTGATCCCATGCGCGCTCCTGAAGCCCCGCCGCAGCGAAGGCGCGGGTGATCGCTTCGCAATCCCGGCGCTGCCCGGACAGGGCGAGGAGATAGTCGGCATTCTCCACGGCCGTCAGATGCTCGTAGAGCGCGACATTCTCCGGCAGGTAAGCGATCCGGCGACGAGCGCCGTCCGGGTCCGCGGCGGGGTCGATCCCGCATACCGCAACCTCGCCGCTTTCCGCTCTGGCGAAGCCGAGCAGCACGGCCAGCGTCGTCGACTTGCCCGCCCCGTTACCGCCGAGCAGGGCGGTGACGTTGCCCGCCGCAATCGAGAGGGATAGGCCGTCGAGGACGCGATGGTTGCCGTAGGACAGGCTGACATCGTGCAAATGAATGGGGTCGAGCGTTGCGGTCATGTGCATCCTCTTGCCGGTACTCATGTTACATTGCAACATAACATGCAGAGGAGATTAGGGTGAGCCGGGCGATTGCTTATCGTCGCCGTGAAAGGTCCGTCATCCGATCGAGCGATCAAGGGGAACTCAGGCGACACGTACGGATCAGCGGTTCGCCGCGACCGCGATGCTCGCGGCGCTCGCCGCATCGCCGGCTGTCGCGCAGGCGGCGCCGGCCGATACGGACATGGTCGAGCCGATCGAAACCGCCAAAGGTGAGATCATCGTCACCGGAAACCGGTTTGGCGGTCGCGCCTCACCCATCTCGCCAAACCCGGTCGACGCGATTACGCGCGATCAGTTGCAACAGAGCGGCCGCGGCGATTTGATTCAGCAGCTGAAGGTCGAGGTGTCCATCTTCGCCACGCCGCGCCCGCTGAGGTCGGGCGTGAACGCTTTTCTCCAACCATCATCGTTGCGCGAGCTAGGGCCGGGGTAGGTGCTGGTGAACGGCGAGCGGCGCCACACCTCGTCCGACCTCAACGCCTCCAACGGCATCGGCGCGGCGATGTGTCTCTCGACTTCAACGCCATTCCGTCCTTCGCACTCTAACGGGCGGAGGTGCTGCGCCATGATGCCTCGGTGCAATATGGGTCAGACGCGATATCGGGCGTCACCAATCTCCTGCTTGACCGCTCGATCGGGACGCGCGCGCAGGTGACGGCGGGCATCGCCACCGCAAGCGACGGTGCTTACGGCGAGGCCAGCTTTTCGTCGGGCATGCGCGTCGGCGGATTCAGCGCGATCCCAAACATCACCAACACCGTCGATACCGACACCAAAAGCGTCGATCTCGTTGTCAAAAAAACGCGCGTCGTCGGTTCGATGACGGAAGCCTGTTCACCGGCACGCTCGCGGGAAACTACACCAAGACCGCGTTCGACCGCATCGCTGCTACGCCGCCGCCGCTTACGGCGCTATGGGTCACGACGCCCTGATTCGATCTGACGCAGCAGCTCCTTTTTTCGACAGCCTGTCGAGGACCAAGATGACGCTAGACCTCACTACATGCGAGGGCGTGTGACGCTGTCCGTCACGAAGACGCGATGCGGCGAGGTGTCAGCGGTGGCGCTGACGACGTGACCGTCGCAGGCGCCGACGTGCTGACGCCGGGCTACGACACGCGGCGGGTTTCGGCGGCGACGGGCGCCGCCGACATCGATATCGTCCAGCAGCTCGGCGCGAAAGTGCTGACCGATGTCGAACTGTCTTGGTAAGCTACCCTGGTGCCGCGCTTCAGCGCTGGCGCGAAGAACCTGTTCGACGTCTATCCGGACGAGATCATCGCCTCCACCGTGGCCAGCGTCGCGGCGGGTACCAACGGCGCCGACAATGCCGGAACGCAGCCCTTACAATGCGATCGCGCCCTTCGATTTCAATGGACAGACCGTGTTCGTCGGGGCCGGGATGAGCCTCCGGACGTTCGCCTGTCGCTGCGGACCGCTGGCCGAAAGGCAGCGCGAGACAAGGGGGCGGCGCTCACAGCGGTGACGCCGGGGGTGCTGGCGACACCCGGCAGGCCGGCCAAGCAGAAGACCTATATCACCGAGCAGGCGATCCAGACGACCGTCAAGGCTATGTACGAGGAGCGGCTGACGGAGGTCTACTTCCTTCGGCGCTGCTGCCGTGCTGAACGAGTGTAAGCCCGACCGTACTCAGAAGGCGATCCCTGCGGAGGGGGCGGCGTGCAGCCGTTCGATGTCTTGGCGCGGCGGCGCGCCGAACAGGCGTCGATACTCGCGGCTGAACTGCGAAGGGCTTTCATAGCCGACCGCGAAGCCCGCCGTGCCCGCCGTAGCGCCGCCGACCAGCATCAGCCGGCGCGCTTCCTGCAGGCGCAACTGCTTCTGATATTCGAGTGGCGTCATGCGCGTGATCGCCTTGAAATGCGCATGGAGCGAGGAGGGGCTCATGCCCGCCTCGGCGGCGACCTCGTCGATCCGGATCGGCGCGTCGAACCGGCGGCGGATCGCGGCGATGGCGCGGCTGATCTGGTTGAGGTGACTGCCTGCCGTAGCGAGGTGGCGAAGCATCGGTCCGTGCGGTCCGGTGAGCAGCCGGTAGAGGATTTCCCGCTCGATCAGCGGCGCCAGGACGCGGATCGTGTCCGGCCGGTCGAGCAGTCCGACCAGCCGGCATGCGGCGTCGATCAGGTCGGGGTCGCTGGGATAGACGGCCAGTACCGGCAGGTCGGTGTGGGGCACAGCGCCACCCTCCGTGACCATCAGATCAGACAGCATCGCGGGATCGAGGTCGATCTTGCAGCAGAGATAGGGACGATCGGGGCTGGCATCGATCACATCGCCGACCAGCGGGAGGTCGACAGAGACCAGGAGATAATGCGCGGCGTCGTAGACGACGCTATGGTCACCGATCGAGACGCGCTTCGATCCCTGGGCTATCAGGCAAAGCGATGCCTCGTAGACGGCCGGCGTCGGGGTGCTCGGTTGATCGGCCCGGATCAGTGACACATGCGGCATCGCGGTCGTGCAAATGCCTGATCCGGTGACGTGACGATCGATGACGGCAGCAAGTTCGGTGATCCGGTCCATGCCGATCGTCATCCGTCAGCCCGGCGACATGCGCAAGCGAGCAAAGCGGGTTCTGGAGGATCGTGCAAAGCGTTTGGACGATTGCTCTACCGCTGCCCGACGCTGCGGCACCATCTTGCCGGCTGTCACTTCAAGGCAAGGAAAGCATCATGACAATCAGCATCGACAAGGTCGTCCTCATCACCGGGGCTTCCAGCGGGATCGGCGAGGCGACGGCGCGCGAACTAACGGCGACCGGCGCGCGCCTCTTCATCGGCGCACGGCGCGGGGATCGTTTGCAGGCACTGGCCGAGGAATTGGGCGAGACCGTCGCGTGGCGCACGCTCGACGTGACGGACGGCGCCGACTTTGACGCCTTCGTGGAAGCCGCAGAGGCGCGGTTCGGGCGCGTCGACGTGCTGGTCAACAATGCCGGCGTGATGCCGCTGTCGCCCCTCGCCGCGCTGAAGCGCGACGAGTGGAAGCGGATGGTCGATGTCAATATCCACGGCGTCCTCAACGGTATCGCCGCCGTGTTGCCCCGGTTCGTGGCGCAGAAGGGCGGTCATATCGTCAACGTCGCCTCGGTTGCCGCGCACATGGTGATGCCCACCGCTGCGGTCTATTGCGGCACCAAGCATGCGGTGCGCGCCATCACCGAGGGGTTGCGGCAGGAGCATGACGAGATTCGGTCGACCCTCATCTCGCCGGGCGTGGTCGCCACGGAACTGGGGCACGACATCACCGATCCCGACGTCGCAACGGCACTGACGGGATGGCGAAAGAAGTCGCTGACCCCGGATGCGATCGCGCGGGCGGTGCGCTACGCGTTGGAGCAGTCCGAGGGCGTCGATATCAACGAGGTGATCGTCCGCCCGACCGCAGCGGACATGTAACGGCATCGGCGTGCCGGCTCTTGTGGCCGGCACGCCCGTGCTATCTCTCAAGCCGTCGCACCGCCATCGATGTTGAGCGTGGCGCCGGTGATGTAGCTCGCATCGGGCCCGGCGAGGAATGCCACTGCGCCCGCGATCTCCTCGACCTTGCCGTAGCGGCCGAGCGGGATCGCTTGCAGCACTTGTCCGGCGAATTCGCTATCCGCGGGGTTCATGTCGGTGTCGATCGGGCCGGGCTGCACGGTATTGACCAGGATGTTGCGCGGCGCGAGGTCCTTGGCCCAGCCGCGTGCCAGCGCCGCCACAGCCGCCTTGGTCGCGCTGTAGACCGTGGTCGCGGGGAAGGCCATTTCGCCCGAGATGCTGCCGATCAGGATGATCCGCCCGCCGTCGCGAAGATGCGGCAACGCCGCGCGGGTGCCGACGTGGAGGCCCTTCACGTTGACGCCGAACTGGCGGTCATAGGTTTCGTCGGTATCCTCCGCGATGGTCGAGAATTCGGCGACGCCGGCATTGTGGACGAGGATGTCGATCCCGCTCAGGGCATCGGCGGCCTGCACGACACCGGCCCGCTGCGAGGCGGAGTCGGCGGCATCGGCCTGAAAGGCGAAGGCGGTGCCGCCGGCGCTCGCGATCGCCGCCACCGTGGCGTCGGCCGCGGCCTTGTTGCCGGCATAGGTGATCGCCACCGCCGCGCCATCGGCCGCCAGCCGCTTGGCAATGGCCGAGCCGATGCCGCGCGATCCGCCGGTGACGAGCGCGGTCTTGCCTGCAAGTGACATGTGCATTCTCCAAAAGTCTGGCCCGCGATCACGGCGTCGTGCGCTGTCGGCAGGCAGGAAGATGGGAGCACGGTTCAACGGTTCAAGAATACCGAACTATTAAATTTAACGTGGCACTCTATATCTGTCGCATGCCCCGCTTCACCCATCCGCGGTTGGAGGACGTTCCGCTCGATCTGGCGCTGCACGCGCTGGCCGATCCCAATCGGCTGGCGATGGTGGCGCGGCTCGCCGCAACCGAGCGGCTGAGCTGCACCGATGCCGCGCCGTGCGAGTCCATCCCGAAGAGCACGCTGTCCAACCATCTGAAGTTGCTGCGTTCAGCCGGGCTGATCGAGACGGCGCAGGCCGGGCGCGAGATGATCAACACGCTGCGCCGCGCCGAATTCGACCAGCGGTTCCCAGGTCTGCTCGACGCGGTGCTCGCCAACCGGCCGGCCTGACGACCGCCCGGTCGCGTGGAGCTAGGCCGCGGTATTTCGGAGAGTTATCAGCGATGCGGGCGTGCTTGCCGGGGCGGGGGATGGTGCTATGGCGGGCAGGGGTTGTGCTGACAGTCGTGCGGCGGTCGCGGAGGAGGGTTGCTGAGCTCCGGTCGTGAGACCGGACGACAGTAGCGCCAGAGGCGAGCCGCACGCTGAGACAATGGATCGGTGGTCGCGGGGAAGATGATGATGGTGGTCGATGCGACTCAGACGAGCGATGTCGTACCCGTGCACAATGATGCGCGGCGCCCGTTGCGTGTCGCGATCGTTCATTATTGGCTGGTGGGGATCGCCGGCGGCGAGAAGGTCGTCGAGCAGATCCTGAAGGTCTATCCGCAAGCCGATATCTTCACGATGCTGGAGGATCCCGAGGTCAGCCAGAAGCTGGTCGGCGACCGGAAGGTCGTGACGAGCTTCATCCAGAAGCTGCCCGGCGCCAAGAATTATTATCGCAAGCTCCTGCCGATCATGCCGATCGCGGTCGAGAACTTCGATGTATCGGGCTATGATCTGGTCATCTCCAGCGAGTCCGGCCCGGCGAAGGGGGTGCTGCCGGGGCTGGGAGCGGTGCACATCTGCTACTGCCACTCGCCGATGCGTTACATCTGGGACCAGTATCAGGACTATAAAGCGACCACCGGTGCACTAGGTCGCTTCGTAATGACGGTCAGCGTGCCGTTCCTGCGGCTGTGGGACCGGCTCAGCAGCGACCGGGTGACGCATTTTCTCGCCAATTCGACGCATGTCGCGTCGCGCATCCGGCAATATTACGGGCGCGAGGCGACCGTCCTCCATCCGCCGGTGTCGGTCGACGAATTCTCGACCGGGGTCGCGGAGGACTTCTACCTCATCACCGGGCGTCACGTCGCGTACAAGCGGATCGACCTGGCGATCCGCGCCTGCAATGAGCTCGGCCGCCGGCTGGTCATCACCGGCACCGGGCCGGAGACGAAGAAGCTGAAGGCGATGGCGGGGCCGACGATCACCTTCGAGGGTCAGGTCGGCTTCGGACGGCTGAAGGAGCTGTATGCGTCGTGCCGCGCATTCCTGATGCCGGGCGAGGAGGATTTCGGGATCGCGCCGGTCGAGGCGATGGCGAGCGGGCGGCCGGTGATCGCCTATGGCTATGGCGGCGCGCTGGACAGCGTGGTGCCCGAGCTGTCGGGGGTGCTGTTCGCCGAGCAGAGCGCGGACGGATTGCGCGAGGCGATCCTGGCTTTCGAGGCCAAGAGCGACCGCTTCGACCCTGCCGCGATCAGGGGCCATGCGCAGCGGTTCAGCGAGGAGCATTTCCGTTCCGCGTTCAAAGCCTTTGTGGAGAAGGCAACCGCCGGCCGGCGATAGGCCGGCACCTCGATTTCGATCATCTTTCCGGCGGTTGCGAATCGCCGGGCGCTAGTTATGGTAGCGCTCACTTATAGAAAAGATGTTCGGAGGGGATCGCTTATGCGGGCGCGTCGCGCCGCCGCGTTTATCGCGGCTTTGCTGGTATCGACGGGAACGGTGGCGCAGACGCTGACGCTGGGCGACGCCGAGTATTTCGAGGCGCCTGGCGTCAACTGGCTGGTCTTCTCGAACATCAACGAAGGGCTGTTCGCCGATGCCAAGATCAGCGGGGTCGAGCTGATCCAGCAAGGCGTGCGCACCGCCACCAACGGTGACGTCCGGCTGTCCGCCACCCCCGGCCAGTGGGACCCGGCCGGAACCTTCGTCAGCCGGCGCGTCGACAAGGGCGCGGGCGTGATCGAGGTGGCGATGAAGTACGCCGATTTCGCCTATACGGTCCGCGCGCAGCGCCGCGGCGAGACGGTGGTGCTGTCGGTGCTGCTCGACCGGCCGCTGCCGGCGGCGCAGGTCGGCAAGGCGGGGCTGAACCTGGAATTCGTGCCGTCCGCCTATTTCCACCACAGCTACACCGCGGACGGCAAGGCGGCGCTGTTCCCACGCTATCCGGCGGACGCGATGACGCTGACCGGGACGCGCAACGCCGCGTCCGGGCGCAGCGACGGGCCGGGCGCCGAGCCGACCCCGTTCGCCAGCGCGCGACAATTCCTTCTCGCCCCCGAGGACCCGGCGCGGCGCGTCGCGATCACCACGCGCGAGGGCACGCTGTCGCTGTTCGACGGGCGCAACCAGGCGCAGAACGGCTGGTTCGTGGTCCGGCAACTCCTGCCGGCCGGGCGCACGGGCCAGGTGCTGGAATGGACGCTGGCCGCCAACAGCGTGCCGGGATGGCTGCGCCCGCCGGTGATCGGCCATTCGCAGATCGGTTATCGCCCCGGTGGCACGAAGATCGCGACGGTGGAACTGGATCGCGACGATCGCCGCACGCTTCAGCCGCGGCTGCTCAAGCTGGACGGCAACGGCACGTTCGCGCCGGTGGCGGGCGGCGACGCCCGCGACTGGGGCCGATACCTGCGCTATCGCTACGTGCGGTTCGACTTCAGCCGCGTCACGACGCCGGGCACCTACGCGATCGAATATGGCGGCACGCGCACCGCGCCGTTCCCGATCGACAAGGGCGTGCTGACCAACAGCTGGAACCTGACCAACGACGTCTATTTCCCGATCGCGATGGACCACATGGCGGTCAATGAGGCCTATCGCGCCTGGCACGGCGATCCGCATCGCGACGACGCACGGCAGGCGCCGGTGAACCACGAACATATCGACCTGTACCGGCAAGGGCCGACCACCGACACGCGCTTCAAGCCGGGCGAGCATATCCCCGGGCTGGCGGTGGGCGGCTGGCTGGACGCGGGCGATTTCGACATCCGCACCCAGACGCAATACCAGGTCGTCCGGCAGCTGGCCGATGCGTGGGAGACGTTCGGGATCGACCGCGACACGGTGGCGGTCGACTGGGCGGCGCGGCGCGTCGAGATGCACGTGCCGGACGGCACGCCCGACATCCTCCAGCAGATCCGCCACGGCAGCCTGCAATTGCTGGCGCAGTTCGATGCGGTCGGCCATGCGATCCACGGCATCGTCGAGCCCGACGTGGGGCAATATACGCACCTGGGCGATGCGGCGAGCAAGACCGACGGGCTGGTATTCGATCCCAAGTTGAAGCCGTACGGCCAAGCGTTCGACCGGCGCGGCGGGCGCAGCGGGACGCCCGACGACCGATGGGCGTTCACCAGCAAGGCGTCGGCGCTGAACTATGGCTCGGCCGCGGCACTGGCGGCGACGTACCGCGCGTGGAAGGATCGCGACCCGGCGTTCGCCAAGCGTTGCCTCGACCGCGCGCAGCAGGTGTGGACGGACGAACATGGCCATGCTCCGGACCTGTTCCGCCACGGCAACACCACCGGCGGGCCGCTGGAGGAGGAGGAATTCACCGCCGCGGTCGAATTGCTCGCCGCGACGCGCGATGCACGGTACGCCGAACGGGTCCAGGCGCTGGCGCCGGCGATGCTGCGGCGCTTCGACGGCACGGCGACGGTGATGATCAAGGCGATCCCGTTCATGCCCGCCGCCTATCGCGCCGCGATCGAGCCGGCGGCGCGCGAGTGGGCCGCAAAGGCGCAGGGCATGACGAAGGTCAATCCGTTCGGGGTGCCGATCACGACCGGCGGCTGGGCGGGGAGCGGCGCGGTGCTGAACTTCGGGCTGACCGGCTTTGCGCTGCACACGCAGTTCCCCGATCTGGTCGACGCGAGCGCGGTGACCCGCGCGCTCGATTTCCTCCACGGGCATCATCCGGCATCGGACCGGTCCTTCGTCTCGGGGGTGGGCGCGCTGTCGAAGGAGGTCGCCTATGGCAGCAACCGCGCCGATTTCTCGTTCATTCCCGGCGGGGTGGTGCCCGGCGTGCTGGTGCTGAAGCCCGATTATCCGGAGAACCGCGACGACTGGCCGTTCTTCTGGGGCGAGAACGAATATGTCGTGCCGGAAGGGGCGATGTACCTGATGCTCGCCAATGCCGGGACGCGGCTGGCCGACGCGGGGTGACGCGGCGGAACGTCGGCGCGCGCGGCCGGTTCTGAGCGGACCGATTGCGGGAGCGCCCAGTGCCGATCGTTCCGTCCGATGATGCCCCGAGCGAGACGCTGGCCGCCTTGCAGGCGCGGATGGAGGCGGCTGCGACGGCGCTCGATTTCGAGGAGGCGCGGCGGCTGCGCGATCGCATCAACCTGTTGCGAGGCGGGGCGAGCGCCGCGGATGCGGCGGCGGCCGATGCGAGCGGGCTGACGCGCCAGCGGCCGGGCGCAATGGGGCTGGGCACCAGCCGGCAGCAGGTCGCACCGCCGCCGGGCTGGACCCCGCCGCCCAGGCCGGACCCCATGACGCGCGGGCGCAACCGGAAGCGGTGAACGCCGCCGTCGGTGCGGCGGATCAAGGACATGGGCGGGAAAACGGGCATGGGTGCTTCGTTGACGCCGCGATCGAGGAGATGGTCACGATGAAGGCAATGGTGGTGCATGCCCCGGCGGGGCTCGACAATCTGCGGCTGGAGGATCGCGCCGATCCCGGCCAGCCGGGCGCGGGCGAGATCCGCGTGGCGCTGCACGGCAGCTCGCTCAACTATCACGACTTGGGGGTCGTCACGGGGCGGATGGGCGCGGCGGACGGGCTGGTGCCGCTGGCCGACGGTGCGGGCACCGTCGAGGCGATCGGCGATGGGGTGACCGACTTCGCGGTCGGCGACAGCGTCGTCTCCTGCTTCTTCCCCGACTGGCAGGACGGCACCCCGACGATCGGCGACTTCAGCCGTACGCCCGGCGACGGCATCCACGGCTATGCGCAGGAGGCCGCCGTGCGCCCCGCCACCGCCTTCACGCGCGCACCCGAGGGGCTGGATGCGGTGGAGGCAGCGACGATCACCACCGCCGGGCTGACCGCGTGGCGGGCGCTGGTGGTCGACGGCAAGCTGAAGGCCGGGGACACGGTGCTGCTGCTCGGGACCGGCGGCGTCTCGATCTGGGCGTTGCAGATCGCCAAGCTGATGGGCGCGCGGGTGGCGATCACCTCGTCGTCGGACGAGAAGCTGGAGCGGGCCAGGGCGTTGGGCGCCGACCATGTGCTCAATTATCGCGCGCAGCCCGAATGGGGGCGCGCGATCTTCGACTGGAGCGGCGGGCGCGGGGTCGACCATGTCGTCGAGGTCGGCGGGCCGGGAACGCTGGCGCAGTCGATCGAGGCGGTGCGCGTCGGCGGGCATATCTCGCTGATCGGCGTGCTGACGGGAGCGAGCGGCGAGGTGCCGACGGCGGCGCTGATGGGCAAGCAGGCGCGGTTGCAGGGCCTGATCGTCGGCAGCCGCCGCGAGCAGCAGGACTTCGTGCGCGCGATCGAGCAGGGCGGGTTGAAGCCGGTGGTGGATCGCCGCTTCGCCCTGGAGGAGCTGGCCGACGCGTTCCGTTACGAGATGGGCGCGGGGCATTTCGGCAAGATCGGCGTCGCGTGGTGAGGCGCTAGAGTCTGACTTACTGACGTGAAAGCGGTGCCGGCCCGCTCCAGCTATGCTGGAACGGATCCTAGTCGTCCAGCACCTCCGCCCAGCCGGCGATCAGTGCCGGGTCCGGGGCGAGGTGCGCGGCGAAGACGAGGCCGAGGTCGCGGGAGGCGTCGAATCCTTCCAGCGCCACCCGCGCGACCCCTTCGGCGCGAAAGCCCTCGGGCATGACGGTGATGCCGGTGCGGGCGCGGACGTAGGACAGGGCGAGATCGTCGCTGGTCGTGCGCGCGGGGAAGAACGGGCGGACACCGCGCGCGGTGAAGAAGCGGCTGGTGTCCGACAGCCGCTCGCAGTGGCGACGGACGATCATCGGCTCGTGCGCGACCTCCTCGGCGCGCAGGCTGGCGCGATCGGCGAGCGGGTGCGTGGCGGCGATCGCCAGCGTATAGCCTTCGGTCAGCAGATGCTGTCCGGCGCCGCGATCGTCGCCGTCGTGGAGGATCGTCACGGCGGCATCGATGCGCCCGCGCGCGAGCCGGGCGCGCAGGTCGCGCGCGTTGCCCTCGACGATCTCGACCCGCCCGGCGGTGCGTGCCGCCAGCCAGCGTTCGGTCCAGCGGCGCGGGATCGTGGTGAGCACGCCGAGCCGCAGCAACGGCGCGGCGGCGGTGCCGGTCACCGCCCGCTCGGCGGCGGCGAACCCGGCCTCGATCGTACGGGCGTGCTGCAACAGCCCGGCGCCCGCCTCGGTCAGCGCGACC
Source organism: Sphingomonas sp. BE138 (assembly GCF_031456125.1). NCBI lineage: Bacteria > Pseudomonadati > Pseudomonadota > Alphaproteobacteria > Sphingomonadales > Sphingomonadaceae > Sphingomonas > Sphingomonas sp. BE138. The sequence goes on along the minus strand of NZ_JAVDUC010000003.1, from coordinate 260,537 downwards.
CGGCGATTGGTGCGGTTGAAGAGCGTGCGGCCCAGCGACGCCTCCAGCCGTGCGATCCCGACCGATAATGTCGGCTGCGAGACGTTGCATGCGGCGGCGGCGCGCGAGAAGTTGCCGGTGTCGACGACGCTGAGGAAGTAGCGCAGGTGGTAGCGGTCGATCATAGACGGCATCTATGCTGAGCTTGCGCGCGTTTCAATTTTGCACCGCCGCCGCCGCGGCGTAAGGTGCGGGCAAAGCGATGCAGGAGAGAGCGATGGACCTCGATTTCGGTCTGGGCGAGATGGCGGACACGATCCGCGACACGGTGCGGCGCTTTGCAGCCGACCGCATCGCGCCGATCGCCGCCGCGGTCGATGCCGAGGACCGCTTCGCGCGCGAGCTGTGGCCGGAGATGGGCGCGCTGGGGCTGCACGGCATCACCGTCGAGGAGGTCGATGGGGGCCTGGGGCTCGGCTATCTGGAGCATGTCGTCGCCTGCGAGGAGGTGAGCCGCGCCTCGGCCGCGATCGGGCTGAGCTATGGCGCGCATTCGAACCTGTGCGTGAACCAGATCCGGCGCTGGGGCAGCCGCGAGCAGAAGGCCAGGTATCTCCCGAAGCTGATCTCGGGCGAGCACGTCGGCAGCCTCGCGATGTCCGAGGCGGGGGCGGGGTCCGACGTGGTTTCGATGAAGCTGCGCGCGACGAAGGTCGAGGGCGGGTGGCGGCTGAACGGCACCAAGTACTGGATCACCAATGCGCCTTACGCCGATACGCTGGTCGTCTATGCCAAGACCGATGCCGAGGCGGGGTCGAAGGGGATCACCGCGTTCCTGATCGAGAAGGATTTCGCAGGCTTCTCGATCGGGCAGAAGATCGACAAGGTGGGCATGCGCGGGTCGCCGACCGCCGAACTGGTGTTCGACGATTGCTTCGTCGCGGACACGCAGGTGATGGGCCCGCTGAACGGCGGCGTGAAGGTGTTGATGTCGGGGCTCGACTATGAGCGCGTGGTGCTGTCGGGCATCCAGCTCGGCATCATGCAGGCGTGCATCGACACGGTGCTGCCCTATGTGCGCGAGCGCAAGCAGTTCGGGCGTGCGATCGGTGAGTTCCAGCTGATGCAGGCCAAGGTCGCGGACATGTATGTCGCGCTGAATTCGGCGCGCGCCTATGTCTATGCGGTGGCCAGGGCGTGCGACGCGGGGCGGACGACGCGGTTCGATGCGGCGGGCTGTATCCTGCTCGCCTCCGAGAGCGCGGTAAAGGTGGCGGGCGAGGCGATCCAGGCGCTGGGCGGGGCCGGCTATACGAAGGACTGGCCGGTCGAGCGCTACTGGCGCGACGCCAAGCTGCTCGATATCGGCGCGGGCACCAACGAGGTGCGGCGGATGCTGATCGGGCGCGAGCTGATCGGGCACGATGCGCCGAGGGCGCAATGACCGCGATCCGCTCGCTGGTCGATACCGGGTCGGACGCGTTCGCGGCCAATGACGCGCACCATCGCGCGCTGTCGGCGACGTTGCGCGAGAAGAGCGCGCTGACGGCGCTGGGCGGGTCGGAACAGCATCGCGCACGGCATGTCGCGCGCGGCAAGCTGCTGCCGCGCGACCGTGTCGACCGGCTGCTCGATCCCGCCGCACCGTTCCTGGAGATCGGCGCGCTGGCGGCGAACGGGATGTATGAGGACGGCGCACCGGGCGCGGGGATGATCGCGGGCGTGGGCCGGGTGTCGGGGCGCGAGTGCATGATCGTCGCCAACGACCCGACCGTGAAGGGCGGCGCATACTTCCCGATGACGGTGAAGAAACACCTGCGCGCGCAGGAGATCGCGCGCGAGAACCGCCTGCCGTGCATCTATCTGGTCGACAGCGGCGGGGCGAACCTGCCGCACCAGGCCGAGGTATTCCCCGACCGCGAGCATTTCGGGCGCATTTTCTTCAATCAGGCGCAGATGTCGGCGGAAGGGATCGCGCAGATCGCCTGCGTGATGGGCAGCTGCACCGCCGGCGGCGCCTATGTGCCCGCGATGTCCGATGAAAGCGTGATCGTCCGCAACCAGGGCACGATCTTCCTCGCCGGCCCGCCGCTGGTGAAGGCGGCGACCGGCGAGGTCATCTCCGCGGAGGAACTGGGCGGAGCGGAGACGCACGGCCGGCGATCGGGCGTCGTCGATCACGTCGCGGAGAACGACGAGCATGCGCTGCTGATCGTCCGCGATATCGTCGCGACGCTGGGCGCGACGCGCGCGCCCGACGTGGCGTTGAAGCCCTCACGGGCGCCGCTGCTCGATCCGCAGGAATTATATGGGATCGTGCCGCAGGACGTGCGCGCGCCCTATGACGTGCGCGAGGTGATCGGGCGGATCGTCGACGCGTCGGAGTTCCACGAGTTCAAGGCGCTGTACGGCACCACTTTGGTCTGCGGTTTCGCGCATATCTGGGGAATGCCGGTCGCGATCCTCGCCAACAACGGCGTGCTGTTCAGCGAGTCGGCGCTGAAGGGCGCACACTTCATCGAGCTGGCGTGCCAGCGCCGCATCCCGTTGCTGTTCCTCCAGAACATCTCCGGCTTCATGGTCGGGGGGAAGTATGAGGCGGAGGGGATCGCCAAGAACGGCGCCAAGCTGGTGACGGCGGTCGCGACCGCCTCGGTGCCGAAGATCACCGTCCTGATCGGCGGCAGCTTCGGTGCCGGCAATTACGGGATGTGCGGCCGCGCATACTCTCCGCGCTTCCTGTTCAGCTGGCCCAATGCGCGCATTTCGGTGATGGGGGGCGAGCAGGCGGCGAGCGTGCTGGCGACCGTGCACCGCGATGCCGAGACGTGGACGCCGGAGGAGGCGGAACGCTTCAAGGCGCCGATCCGCCAGAAATATGAGGACGAGGGCAATCCCTATTATGCGACCGCGCGGCTGTGGGACGACGGGATCATCGATCCGGTCCAGACCCGCGACGTGCTGGGCCTCGCCTTCGCCGCCACGCTGAATGCCCCCGTGCCGGAGCGTGCGCGCTTCGGCCTGTTCCGGATGTGATGCGATGATCGAGAGCCTGTTGATCGCCAATCGCGGGGAGATCGCGCGACGGATCATCCGCACCGCACGCGCGCTCGGCATCCGCACGATCGCGGTGCACTCCGACGTCGATGCGGACATGCCGTTCGTGCGCGAGGCTGACGAGGCGGTGTGTATCGGTACCGCTGCCGCCGCCGACAGCTACCTGCGGCAGGACCGGCTGCTCGAGGCTGCCCGTGCGACCGGGGCGGAGGCGATCCACCCGGGATATGGCTTTCTTTCCGAGAATGCCGGGTTCGCCGAGGCGGTGGTCGCCGCCGGGCTGGTGTGGGTGGGCGCGCCGCCTGCCGCGATCCGGGCAATGGGGCTGAAGGATGCGGCCAAGGCGCGGATGATCGCGGCGGGGGTGCCGGTGACGCCGGGCTATCTGGGCGAGGATCAGGCGCCCGAGCGGTTGCAGGCCGAAGCGGATGCGATCGGCTATCCGGTGCTTATCAAGGCGGTGGCGGGTGGCGGCGGCAAGGGCATGCGGCAGGTCGACGCACCCGCCGCGTTCGCCGAAGCGCTGGCCAGCTGCAAACGCGAGGCGGCGGCGTCGTTCGGCGACGATCGCGTATTGATCGAGAAATACATCCTGTCGCCCCGCCATATCGAAGTGCAGGTGTTCGGCGACACGTTCGGCAACGTCGTCCATCTGTTCGAGCGCGACTGTTCGCTGCAACGCCGCCACCAGAAGGTGATCGAGGAAGCGCCCGCGCCGGGGATGGACGACGCGACGCGTGCGGCGGTGTGCGACGCGGCGGTGCGCGCGGCGAGGGCGGTCGATTATGTCGGCGCGGGCACGATCGAGTTCATCGCCGACGGATCGGCCGGGCTGCGCGCCGACCGCATCTGGTTCATGGAAATGAACACGCGGTTGCAGGTCGAGCATCCGGTGACCGAGGCGATCACCGGGCAGGATCTGGTCGAATGGCAGCTGCGCGTGGCGAGCGGCGAGCCCTTGCCGAAGACGCAGGACGAGTTGGCGATCCGCGGCTGGGCGATGGAGGCGCGGCTCTATGCCGAGAACCCCGTGACCGGCTTCCTGCCGTCGACCGGCACGCTCGATCGGCTGCGTTTCCCGGCCGGGGTGCGCGTCGACAGCGGGGTCGAGGAGGGCGGCGCGGTGACGCCGTTCTACGACCCGATGATCGCCAAGCTGATCGTCCATGGCGCGACCCGCGCACAGGCGGCGAGGCGGCTGGCCACCGCGGCGGCGGGGGTGCAGGTGTGGCCGGTGAAGACCAACGCCGCGTTCCTGGCGCGCGCGGCGGCGCATCCCGACTTCGTCGCCGGGCAGGTCGATACCGGCTTCATCGCGCGGCATGCCGATGCGCTGATCCCGCCGGCCGAGCCCTCGCCGGCGGTGGTCGGTGCGGCGGCAGCGGCGATCGTGCCGGCAGCGGGGGCCGATCCGTGGAGCGCCCTGCACGGGTTCCGCGTCAATGCGGCGCCGGTCTTGCACGTCGCGGTCGAGGTCGGCGGGACGCCCTATGTCGCCGAACCGGCGCGGCTGGCACGGGCGGAGGCGGCAGACGGCGTGCTGTTCGCGAATGGCGAGGCATGGGCGTTCGGCCCGCGCCGTGCGGATCACGTCGGCGCTGCCGGCGAAGGTGACGGCGCGTTGCTCGCGCCGATGCCGGGACGCGTGATCGCGGTGCCGGTCGTCGAGGGACAGGTGGTGACACGCGGCGAGCGGTTGCTGGTGCTGGAGGCGATGAAGATGGAACAGGCGCTTGTCGCTCCCTTCGACGGCGTCGTGGCCGAGCTGAAGGCGGTCGAGGGGGCGCAGGTGAGCGAGGGCGTGGTGCTCGCGCGGATCGTGGCGGGAGAGGGTTGATGGCCGGACGCCACTATGACGAATGGCGCGTCGGCGACCGGATCGTCCACGACATTCGCCGGACCGTAACCGAGACCGACAATCTGCTGTTCACGACGATGACGCACAATCCGCAGCCGCTGCATCTGGATGCCGAGGCGGCGCGGGCGAGCGAGTTCGGTCGAATCCTGGTCAACGGCACCTTCACCTTCGCGCTGATGGTCGGGCTGTCGGTCGGCGATACGACGCTCGGCACGTTGGTCGCCAATCTCGGCTACGACAAAGTGGTGATGCCCGCGCCGGTGTTCATCGGCGACACGCTGCGCGCCGAGACCGAGGTGGCGGAGTTGAAGGACAGCCGGTCGCGGCCGGAAGCGGGAATCGTCACCTTCGCGCATCGCCTGCTCAACCAGCGCGACGAGATCGTGTGCCAATGCCTGCGCAGCGCGCTGTTGAAGCGGACGCCGGCATGAGGCTGCGCTCGCTGCTGTTCGTCCCGGGCGACCGGCCCGAGCGGTTCGACAAGGCGGCGGCGAGTGGCGCGGATGCGCTGATCCTCGACCTGGAGGATGCGGTCGCGCCGTCGGGCAAGGCGACGGCGCGCGCGGCAGTGGCGGAGCGACTGCGGGACGCGCGCGGTGCGGCGGCGGTATTCGTGCGTGTCAATCCGCTCGACACCGCGCTGTGCGACGAGGATCTGGCGGCGCTGGCGGGATCGTCGCCCGATGGCGTCGTGCTGCCGAAGGCGGAGGGAGGAGCGAGCGTGCGTGCGCTGGCCGAGCAACTGGCGACGGCGGGGATCGACGCGCCGATCCTGCCGATCGCGACCGAGACGCCGGCGGCGATCTTCCAGATCGGCAGCTATGCCGGCTGTGGCGTGGCGCTGGCGGGGCTGACGTGGGGCGCGGAGGATTTGCCGGCGGCTATCGGCGCAGCGACTGCGCGCGAGGACGACGGCCGTTATACCGCACCGTATGAACTGGCGCGCTCGCTGACCCTGTTCGGCGCGCATGCTGCGGGCGTGGCGGCGATCGAGACGGTGTATCCGGCGTTCCGCGATTCGGATGGGCTGGCCGCCTACGCCGCTCGAGCGGCGCGCGACGGCTTCACCGGCATGATGGCGATCCACCCGGCGCAGGTGGCGACGATCAATGCCGCCTTTACCCCGACTGCGGAGCAGATCGCGTACGCGCGCGCGGTGGTCGCCGCATTCGAGGCGGCGCCGGGGGCGGGGGCATTGCAGCTCGACGGCCGCATGATCGACGCGCCGCATCTGGTGCAGGCGCGGCGGCTGCTCGCGCGCGCCTGAGCGGGGAACCGCACGCTGCGTTCCCGCGCTGTGGCGGGATGCAGCAGGATGACGATCTTTCGCGTGCCCGCCACCGCGCGGTGCCGAGCGGGCGGCTGGCGCGGCTCGGCGGGTTCGGGCGGCTGGCGGGCGGCGTCGCGGGCGGGATGCTCGCGGAGGGCGCGCGTCGACTGGCCGCGGGCGAGCGCCCGAAGGTCGGCGACCTGATCCTCACCCCCGGCAATGCCGCGCGCGTCGCCGACCGCTTGTCGCACCTGCGCGGCGCGGCGATGAAGCTGGGGCAGATGATCTCGATGGACGCCGGCGATGTGCTGCCGCCCGAGTTGCAGACGATCCTCGCACAGCTGCGCAACCAGGCGTACCGGATGCCGCCGCAGCAGCTCGACCGCGTGCTGCGCGAGGAATGGGGTGCGGACTGGCGGCGGCGCTTCCGGCAGTTCGAGGCGTCGCCGGTCGCCGCGGCGTCGATCGGGCAGGTGCACCGCGCGACGTTGCCGGACGGACGGAAGCTGGCGATCAAGGTGCAATATCCCGGCGTCGCCGACAGTATCGGGGCGGATGTCGACAATGTCGCGACGCTGCTGCGCGTGTCGGGGTTGCTGCCCGTCACGCTCGACCTGAAGCCGCTGCTGTCGGAGGCGAAGCGGCAGCTGGCAGAGGAAGCGGATTACGTGCGCGAGGGACGCCACCTGCGCGACTATCGCGCCCGGCTGGCGGGCGATGCGCGTTATGTCGTGCCGGCGTTGGAGGAAGCGCTGACCACGAGGCGCGTGCTGGCGATGGAGTTCGTCGAAGGCCGCGCCGTCGAGACGCTGGCCGACGCCGCGCAGGAGGAGCGCGACCGGGCGATGACGGCGCTGATCACATTGGTATTGCGTGAGATCTTCGACTTCGGCGTGATGCAGACCGATCCGAACTTCGCCAATTATCGCTGGCAGCCGGAAACGGGCGCGCTGGTGCTGCTCGACTTCGGCGCGGCGCGGCCGGTGCCCGCGGAGACGGCGGCGAGCTACCGGCGGCTGATCGAGGCGGGGCTGGCGCGCGACCGCGACCGGATCCGCGAGACGGCGGTGGAGGTCGGCTTCCTGGGGGCGGCCGCGGCTGCCGCGCACCGCCCGGCGATCGACCGGATCATTGCCGCGATCGACGATGCGCTCAATCGCCCCGGCCCGTTCGACTTCGGCGATCGCGCCTTCGTGCCGGTGGTGCGCGACGAGGCCAAGGCGATGATCGCCGACCGTGCGACCTGGCACGTGCCGCATGTCGAGACGCTGTTCGTGCAGCGCAAGGTGAGCGGTACCGCGCTGCTCGCCGCGCGGCTCAAGGCGCGGGTCGACGTCCGCGGGCTGGCGGCGGCAGCGATCGGTTGAGGCGGACGGTCGAAGCGACGATCGCGCCGTCCGCCCGCTTCGCTCACCTCTCGTTGAGATAGTAGCGGTCGGTGGGGTTCAGCCCGGCGTCGAGTTCGTAGACGATCGGCTGCCCGGTCGGGATCTCCAGCCCGGTGATCTCGTCGTCGGGAATGTTCGACAGATGCTTGACCAGCGCGCGCAGCGAGTTGCCGTGTGCCGAGATCAGCACGCGCTGCCCGTCCTTCAGCGCCGGGGCGATCCGCCCTTCCCAATAGGGCAGCACGCGCGCGATCGTGTCCTTCAGGCTCTCGGTCGCCGGCACGTCGATGCCCGCGTAGCGGCGGTCGCCCGACAGGTCGAATTCGCTGCCCGCCTCGATTGGCGGCGGGGGCACGTCGAAGCTGCGGCGCCAGATATGCACCTGCTCGTCGCCGTGCTTGGCGGCGGTCTCGGCCTTGTCGAGCCCGGTGAGACCGCCGTAATGTCGCTCGTTGAGGCGCCAATCCTTCTCGACCGGCAGCCACAGGCGGCCCATCTCCTCCAGCGCGAGGTTCAGCGTCTTGATCGCGCGGGTCTGGAGCGAGGTGAAGGTCTGGTCGAAATCCAGTCCCTTCTCGGCCATCAGCCGGCCCGCGGCGCGCGCTTCCTGCGCACCCTTTTCGGTCACGTCGACGTCCCACCAGCCGGTGAAGCGGTTTTCCAGGTTCCAGGCGGACTGGCCGTGGCGGATCAGGACAAGCGTCGGCAATCGGGTTCTCCCGTTAGAGGATCAGGGTCAGGAACTGGTTGTGCGGGCTGGGTGCGTAGCCGGCGAAGGGCGCGCAATCGGTGAAGCCGGCGCGACGATACAACGCGACGGCCGGGCGGTGCAGGTCGGCCGTTCCGGTTTCGAGGCTCAGCCGTTCGTACGTCCGTGCGCGCGCGACCGCGACGACATGGTCCAGCAGCGCACGGCCCACGCCGGTCCTGCGCGCCGCCGGCGCGGCGCGCATCGACTTGACCTCGCCGTGACGCGGATCGAGCTGCTTGAGCGCGACGAACCCGGCCAGTTCGTCGTCGCGCCAGGCGGTCCAAAACGTCACCTCCGGCGCGGACAGTCCGGTGGCGTCGAGCGCGAAGGCAAACTCCGCCATATGACCGCGCAGCTCGGAAAGGTGATGGGCGAGCAGCCCGGCAACGTATGGCGCGGTCGGATCGTCCTTTCTGATCTGCATCGTGCCCCCCGTGGCTTGCCCGGCGAATGTGCCCGATCTAGCGAAAGGCGCGAGCGACACAACAGGAGAGCGCAGCCATGACGATCCGCCGCCGACCCATCGTTCACGACGGTCCGGGCGGGCCGTTCGAGGGTGTGTTCGCGTGGGACGACGCCGTCACCGGCGCGCGCCCGGCGGTGCTCGTCATCCCCAACGTGCTGGGGCAGAAGGAATCCGATAACGAAAAGGCCGAGGCGCTCGCCGCACTCGGTTATGCGGCGTTTGCCTGCGACGTGTTCGGACAGGGCAAGCGCACGCAGCGCGGCGAGGGCGCCAGCCGCTACATGGACGAGCTGAACGCCGACCGCGCGCTGCTGCGCGATCGGTTGTGCGCGTCGCTGGCTGCGCTGGTCGCGCAGGACGAGGCCGATGCGGACCGGGCCGCGGCGATCGGATTCTGCTTCGGTGGCAAGTGCGTGTTGGACATGGCGCGAGCCGGGCTCGCGATCCGTGGCGGCGTCAGCTTCCACGGAGTCTACGACCGGCCAGATTACGACAGCGTCACGCCGGTGACCGCGCGGCTGCTGATCTGCCATGGCTGGGACGATCCGCTCGGGCCGCCGCAGGCGGTCGTCGCGTTGGGCGAAGAGCTGACCCAGGCAAGCGCCGACTGGCAGATCCACGCATATGGCGGCGCCGGGCACGGCTTTACCGACGTATTGCTGCGCGAGGCCGGAGCGGGGTTCGGCTACAATGCCGCGGCGGATCGGCGCAGTTGGGCGGCGATGCGCTTTTTCTTACAAGAACTATTTCAGATATAACCAAAACGTTGCGGAAATGCTCGCTGATCCATAGCAATGGATGCCAAATCGGCGTTTGTTGCGGATGGGAATTTTTCGTGACTGCGGTAAGTGATCGGCGATCAGGGGACCGGAGGGAATGGGAGTCACCGTTTACGCGCCAGCGCCGTTTCCCGACGACGAAGAAGCGCGCGAGCGGGCAGTGCTTGCCTCCGGTGCGCTGGAGGCGCGCAACGATTCGGTGCTGCAGGAACTGGTCACGAATGCGCGGCGGAAGCTCGACGCCGACATGGCGGCCGTATCGATCCTGTCGCGCGACTGGCAGTATCTGATCGCCGCGACGGGCATCACCTCGCGGACCTACAGCCGCCGCATGTCGCTTTGCGGTCATGCGATCATCACCCCGCGTGCGGTGTTCTGCGTCGAGGATGCGCGTGCCGACCCGCGCTTCGCCGACAATCCGGTACTGATCGACGGCGGACAGGTGCGCTTCTACGCCGGCGCGCCGCTGGTGGATGCCGGGCACATGCCGCTGGGCACCTTCTGCGTCTTCGATCGCCGCCCGCGCACCGGCTTCGGCGCGTACGAGCAGATGCACCTGAAGCAACTCGCAGACGCGGTGATCGTCCGCCTGGCGGCGTTGCGCGCGGGCTGACCGAATCGACGCGTCAGCCGGCGGCCGCGGCGCGGTGGTGGCGGATCACCTCGTCGATGATGAAGCGCAGGAATTTCTCCGAGAATTCCGGGTCGAGTTCGGCTTCCTCGCTCAGCTGGCGCAGCCGGGCGATCTGCGCCTCCTCGCGACCGGGGTCGGCGGCGGGCAGGCCGGTGGCGGCCTTGTGCGCCCCGACCGCCTGGGTGACCTTGAACCGTTCCGCCAACAGACACACCAGCGCGGCGTCGATATTGTCGATGCTCTTGCGATAGCCCTTCAGAACGTCGTCGGTCATCATGCCTTCCCCCGGCAAAAGCGATGCGGGTCATCGCAGCCCGCGCTTGCGTTGCGCGCGTGCCTCCCCGTAAGGGCAGGAACAGATGAGCGCTACCTTGCACCGACTTCCCGGGCACCCGCCCTCGCTCGATCCGATGATCGGGCTGGTCGCCGCCGACATGGATCACGTCAATGCCGTGATCGTGGAGCGGATGCGATCCGACATACCGTTGATTCCGGAGCTTGCCGGGCATCTGATCGCGGGCGGGGGCAAGCGGATGCGCCCGATGCTGACGCTCGCCGGCGCGCAGCTGGTCGGCTATGCGGGCGATCGCCATCACCTGCTCGCCGCCGCGGTCGAGTTCATCCACACCGCCACGTTGCTGCACGACGATGTCGTCGACGGGTCGGACCTGCGCCGCGGCAAGCGGACCGCCAACATCATCTGGGGTAATCCCGCCAGCGTGCTGGTGGGCGATTTCCTTTTTTCGCGTTCGTTCGAGCTGATGGTGGCGGGCGACAGCATGCGCGCGCTCGAGATCCTGTCGAATGCTTCCGCGGTGATCGCGGAGGGCGAGGTCGATCAACTGACCGCCGCGCGGCGCGTCGACCTGCCCGAGGAACGCTATCTCGACATCATCCACGCCAAGACCGCGGCGCTGTTCGCGGCCGCGTGCCGGATCGCGGCGGTGGTCGCGGATCGCCCCGCGGCCGAGGAGCAGGCGCTCGATTCGTATGGTCGCAACCTGGGCATCGCCTTCCAGCTGGTCGACGATGCGATCGACTATACCAGCGATGCGGGCACGATGGGCAAGGACGCCGGCGACGATTTCCGCGAGGGCAAGATGACGCTCCCGGTGATCCTCGCCTATGCCCGCGGTACGGCCGAGGACCGCATCTTCTGGCGTGACGCGGTGGAAGGGCGTCGTGCGAGCGACAGCGATTTCGCGCATGCGATCGATTTGGTCCGCCGTACTCGCGCGGTCGACGACACGCTGGCCCGTGCACGCCACTATGGGCAGCGCGCGATCGAGTCGCTGGCGATCTTCTCCGACAGCGCGATCAAGGACGCGATGGTCGAGGGCGTGGAGTTCGCGGTGGCGCGCGCCTATTGAGCGCGCGCCGGCAGCGTCAATTCTCCGCGCTGCCCTCCACGTCGAACAGGTGCTTGTACTGCCGCGGTTGCGAGCGGAGATATTGGTCGGGCGCCTTCACCCGCGCGCCGAGCGCGGCGGCGGCATGCCATGGCCAGCGCGGATCGTAGAGGATCGTCCGTGCCAGCGCGACCATGTCGGCATCGCCGGTCGCGACGATCGCCTCGGCCTGCTGGTAGTCGCTGATCAGCCCGACCGCGACCACCGGGATCGACACCGCCCGCTTGACCGCGCGGGCGAGCGGCACCTGATAGCTGGGGCCGACCGGGATCTGCTGCCGCGGATCGAGCCCGCCGCTCGAGACGTGGATCGCGGCGCATCCGCGTGCCTCCAGCGCCTGCGCGAAGGCGATCGTCTGCGCTTCGTCCCAGCCGCCCTCGACCCAGTCGCTGCCCGAGACGCGCACTGTGACCGGCCGGTCGGCCGGGAAGGCGCCTCGCACCGCGTCATAGACCTCCAGCGGAAAGCGCATCCGGTTCTCCAGCGATCCGCCATAGGCATCCTCGCGCCGGTTGGAGAGCGGTGAAAGGAATTGGTGGAGCAGATAGCCGTGCGCGGCATGGATCTGGATCGCGTCGAGCCCCAGTCGCGCGGCGCGGCGTGCCGAATCGGCGAACCGATCCCGGACGCGCGCGAGCCCGGCCGCGTCGAGCGCAAGCGGCGCCCGCTGCTCGGGGGCATAGGGCAGCGGCGAGGGGGCAAGGGTTTCCCAGCCGTGCGCACCGTCGACCGGAAGCTGGCGTTCGCCCTTCCACGGCAGATCGGTCGATGCCTTGCGCCCGGCGTGCCCGAGCTGGATCGCGATCGGCATGTCGGAATGGCGTCGTACCGACTCGAGCACCCGTGCCATCGCCGCCTCGGTCGCATCGTCCCACAACCCGACGTCGCCGTAGCTGATGCGCCCTTCGGGCTCGACCGCGGTCGCCTCGATCGTCAGGACGCCCGCGCCCGTCAGCGCCAGGTGGCCGAGATGGATCAGATGCCAGTCGGTCATGCAGCCGTCGACCGCCGAATATTGGCACATCGGCGCGATGACGATGCGGTTCGACAGTGTCAGGCCGCCGACATCAAGGGGTTGGAAAAGCTGGGGTCCGCTCATCGGATCGAGGCTCCTGAAGGTGAGCCGTCCTTACGCATCAGCGGATGATTGGTGCCGCGCCCGCGCGGCGAATGAAATGGTCGGGGAAAGAGGATTCGAACCTCCGGCCCCTGCGTCCCGAACACAGTGCTCTACCAGGCTGAGCTATTCCCCGACCAGGGTGTCGAGCGGATGTACCGTCGACAGGGCGCGGCTTATATCAGCGGAAATCCGGAGCGCAAGCGGGGAATCGCAGCTGTTTTTCGCATGCCGTCGCGGGTAGGCTCGCGGACGATGTCGCCCGCCGAATGGATCGCCACGTTGCTCGGGATCGCGTGCGTCGCACTGGCGGCGCAGCGCAGCATCTGGACGTTTCCGACCGCGATCGGGTCCGTCGCGCTGCTGGGCGTCGTGGTGTTCGAGGCGCGGCTGTATTCCGACGCGCTGCTGCAATTGTTCTTCCTGGCGGCCAACGTCCATGGCTGGCGTCATTGGCGACGCGCACAGGCGCAGCAGGGCGCGGTGGCGGTCAGGACGCTCGACGCGCGTGGACGGATCGCCTGGGCCGGGGTGGTGGTGCTCGGCTGGGTGGCGTGGGGTGGTGCGATGCACCGGTGGACCGACGCCGCGCTGCCGTGGTGGGACGCCGGGATCGCGGCGGGGAGCATTGCGGCACAGCTGCTGATGGCGCGCCGCTATCTCGAAAATTGGTGGTTGTGGATCGCGGTCGATGTCGCGTCGGTGCCGCTCTATGCGGTCAAGGGCTTGGAATTGTTCGCGGGGCTTTACCTGATCTACCTCGTGCTGGCGGTCTGGGGGCTGGCGAGCTGGTGTCGCGCAGACCGCGCGCGGTGGCGGATGGCGCCGGCATGACGCTGCGATCCGTCTGTCTCCACGGGCCGGAAAGCACCGGCAAGTCGACGATGGCGCCGCGACTGGCGCAGCATTTCGACTCGGTCTGCGTCGCCGAATTCGGCCGCACCTATTGCGAGACCTACGGCACCGACCTGACGATGTCCGACCTGGTGGTGATCGCGCAGACGCAGGATGCCAAGGCGCGCAAGGCGATGGAGGGTGGTACGCGGCCGGTGATTCTCGACACCGATCCGCTGATGAGCGCGGTATGGGCCGACATGATGTTCGGGCGACGCGATCCGTGGTTCGGGCAGTGGCAGGGTACGGCCGACCTCTACCTGCTGTTCGACATCGACCTGCCGTGGCAGGAGGACGGGACGCGGATGTTCGGCGCGGCGCGCGATCGCCAGCGCTTCTTCGACCTGTCGCGGCGCGAGCTGGAACGGCGCGGCGTGCCGTGGGTGCTGATCGGGGGCGAGGGAACGCGGCGCTATCTCAATGCGCTGGCGGCGATCCGCGGCGCGATGCAGGACAGGCCCTAGCCCTGCGAGCGCGGCTGCGCTAGGCGCGCGAGGATCATGACGACCCCGCTCAGCACCATCCGCAATTTCTCGATCATCGCGCACATCGATCACGGCAAGTCGACGCTCGCCGACCGCCTGATCCAGGCGACCGGCGGCCTGTCCGACCGCGAGATGAGCGAACAGGTGCTTGATAACATGGAGATCGAGAAGGAGCGCGGGATCACCATCAAGGCGCAGACGGTGCGCCTGTCGTACAAGGCGAAGGACGGCGAGATCTACACACTGAACCTGATGGACACGCCGGGACACGTTGATTTCGCCTACGAAGTCTCGCGGAGCCTGGCGGCGTGCGAGGGGGCGTTGCTGGTGGTCGATGCGGCGCAGGGCGTCGAGGCGCAGACGCTGGCCAACGTCTATCAGTCGATCGAGCACGATCACGAGATCGTGCCGGTAATCAACAAGATCGACCTGCCTGCTGCCGAACCGGAGAAGGTTCGCACGGAAATCGAGGATGTCATCGGCATCGACGCGTCGGACGCCGTGCTCGCCAGTGCGAAGTCGGGGATCGGGATCGCCGACATCCTCGAGGCGATCGTGCAGAAGATTCCGGCGCCCAAGGGCGACGCGGACGCACCGCTCAAGGCGATGCTGGTCGATTCGTGGTACGATCCGTATCTGGGCGTCATGATCCTCGTCCGCGTGGTGGACGGAACGCTGCGCAAGGGGCAGCAGGTCACGTTCATGCAGGCCGGGACGACGCACCTGATCGACCGCGTCGGCTGTTTTCGCCCGAAAATCGAACAACTTGCCGACCTGGGTCCGGGCGAGATCGGCTTCATCACCGCGCAGATCAAGGACGTCGCGCAGGCGCGCGTCGGCGACACGTTGACCGACGCCAAGCGGCCGGCGGCCGAGGCGCTGCCGGGGTTCAAGGAAGTGCAGCCGGTGGTGTTCTGCGGGCTGTTCCCCGTCGATGCCAACGACTTCGAGAAGCTTCGTGAGAGCATCTCCAAGCTGCGGCTGAACGACGCCTCGTTCAGCTTCGAGATGGAGACGAGCGCCGCGCTGGGTTTCGGATTTCGCTGTGGTTTCCTCGGCTTGCTGCATCTGGAGATCATCCAGGAGCGGCTGACGCGCGAGTATGACCTGGACCTGATCACCACCGCGCCGAGCGTGGTGTATCAGATCCAGCTGACGCACGGCGGCGGGCAGATCGACCTGCACAATCCCGCCGACATGCCCGATCCCAACAAGATCGAATCGATCAGCGAGCCGTGGATCGAAGCAGTGATCTACGTGCCCGATGAGTATCTGGGCGGGATCCTGAAGTTGTGCCAGGATCGACGCGGCATCCAGAAGAATTTGACCTATGTCGGCGGGCGCGCGCAGGCGACGTATGAACTGCCGCTCAACGAAGTCGTCTTCGATTTCTACGACCGGTTGAAGTCCTTGTCGAAGGGGTATGCCAGCTTCGATTATCACCAGATCGGCTATCGCGAGGGTGATCTTGTGAAGATGAGCATCCTCGTCAACGAGGAGCCGGTCGATGCGCTGTCGATGATCGTCCATCGCGGCACCGCCGAAACGCGTGGGCGCGGAATGTGCGAGCGGCTCAAGGAGTTGATTCCACGCCACCTTTTCAAGATCCCGATCCAAGCGGCGATCGGCGGCAAGGTGATCGCGCGCGAGACGATTTCCGCGATGCGCAAAGACGTTACCGCCAAATGCTATGGCGGTGACGCGACGCGTAAGCGCAAGCTGCTGGAAAAGCAGAAGAAGGGTAAGACGAAGATGCGCGAGTACGGCTCGGTCAGCATCCCGCAGGAAGCGTTCATCGCGGCGTTGCGGATGGGCGACGAGGGCTGAGCCGGTTGCGCGCGGGGACGGATCGTGCCCGCGCAGTGCCGCGACACGCGCGAAAATGACGGGCCACGCACGCCGGCACCCGCGAAAACAGCGACGTCGGTTCCACGCGGTCGCGGCGATTGTCTCCCGGGTGCAGCAATGCCATGACCGCCGCGATGCGCTTCCTTTTCGCCCTGCTCGCCCTAGTAACGATCACCGGTCCTGCCGCCGCGCAGAAGCCGGGACCGCTGGTGCTGGCTGCCGCCAGCCTGCAGGAAGCCATGACCGATGCCGCCGACGCGTGGGCGAAGGCGGGGCACGCGCGGCCGCGGCTGTCGTTCGCGGCATCGTCGGCGCTGGCACGGCAGATCGTGGCGGGCGGGCGCGCGGACCTGTTCGCGTCGGCGGACAGCGACTGGATGGACGAGGTCGGGAAGCGCGGACTGATCGCCCCGGGCACGCGCGTGGTGCTGGCGCGCAACCGGTTGGTGGTGGTGTCGCGTGCGGGGCTGCCGCGGGTCGTGGCGACCAAGGGCGCGGCGCTGGCCCGCATCCTCGGCGGCGGCGCCCTGGCGATGGCCGATCCCGACAGCGTGCCGGCGGGCAAGTACGGGCGCGAGGCGCTGACGCGGCTGGGCGCATGGGACGCGGTCGCGCCGCGCGTGGTGCGGGCCGAGAACGTCCGCGCGGCGCTGGCGCTGGTCGAGCGCGGCGCGGCGCCCTACGGCATCGTCTATGCCACCGATGCGCGCGCCGCGCCCGGCGTGCAGCTGGCGGGGGTGTTCCCGACGCGCAGCCATGCGTCGATCGTCTATCCGATCGCGCGGCTGCGCACCGCCGGCGATGCGGAGGCGGAAGGCTTTCGCCGCTTCCTGCTGTCGCGCGCCGGCCAGGCGATCCTGGCGCGGCGCGGTTTCGCGACGCGTTGAGCGACCTGCTGCCGATCGTCCGCCTGACCCTGCTGGTCGGCGGGACCGCGACGCTGGGCGCGCTGCCGGTCGCGTTCGTGCTGGCGTGGGTGCTGGCGCGGTGGCGGTTCCCGGGCAAGGTCCTGCTCGACGGCGTGGTGCACCTGCCGCTGGTGGTGCCGCCGGTCGTCACCGGCTGGCTGCTGCTGCTCGCCTTCGCGCCCGCCGGGCCGATCGGCGGCGTGCTGGAGCGCTGGTTCGGGGTGAGCGTGCTGTTCCGCTGGACCGGCGCGGCGATCGCGGCGGGGGTGATGGCGCTGCCGCTGATGGTGCGGGCGATGCGGCTGTCGATCGAGGCGGTCGACCGGCGGCTGGAGCAGGCGGCACGGACGCTGGGTGCGTCGCGGTGGCGCGCCTATGCCACGGTGACGCTGCCGCTCGCCGCGCCGGGCATCGCCGCCGCGGTGGTGCTGGGGCTGGCGCGGGCGATCGGCGAGTTCGGGGCGACGATCACCTTCGTCTCGAACGTGCCGGGCGAGACGCAGACGCTGCCGCTCGCGATCTATGCCGCGCTCCAGCGGCCCGGCGGCGAGGCGGACGTGTGGCAGCTGGCGGCGGTGTCGGTCGCGCTGTCGCTGGTCGCGCTGGTCGTGTCGGAGGCGCTGGTGCGGCGCGCGGGGCGGGGCGTGCATGTCCTTTGACGTCGATGTCCATGCGCGGCGCGGCGAGGCGACGGTCGGGGCGTGCTTCAGCGCGGGCGACGGATTGACGGTGTTGGTCGGGCCGTCGGGCGTCGGCAAGACGAGCCTGCTCGACATGATCGCAGGGTTGCTGCGCCCGGCGCATGGGCATGTGCGGGTCGGCGAGCGGGTGCTGTTCGATGCCGCCGCGGGGATCGACCTGCCGCCCGAGCGCCGGCGGGTCGGCTACGTCTTTCAGGATGCGCGATTGTTTCCGCATCGGCGCGTGCAGGCCAACCTTCTTTATGGTGCGCGTGACGGGTCGCGGCTGGCGGAGGTGGCGGCGACGCTCGACATCGCGCACCTGCTGCGACGCTGGCCGCGGACGCTGTCGGGCGGGGAGGCGCGGCGGGTGGCGATCGGGCGCGCGCTGCTGAGCGAACCGGCGTTCCTGTTGCTCGACGAGCCGCTGTCGTCGCTGGACCCGGTGCGGCGCGAGGATGCGATGCGCGCGATCGAGCGGGTGCGGGAGGCACGGACGGTGCCGATCCTGATGGTGACGCATGACGCCGCGGAGGCCGAGCGGCTGGGCGACCGGGTGATTGCGATCGGGTAGGGGGCTCGTTTCCGTCATTGCTTCGCTACGCTCGCAATGACGGGTGGAGTGGGGACGTGCCGCTGTGGCTGGTGAGCCGGTCCTTTGTGCCGTCATCCCCGCGGAGGCGGGGGATCCAGACGCGCAGGTCTTCGCAGGAGTCAGTACGGTCAGAGGTTCTGGATTCCCGCCTTCGCGGGAATGACGGGAGGGGGCGGGCGACAGTAGGTGGAGGGGGGCGACGGCGAAGCCGCCGCCTTTACCTCGGACGCGCGGCGGGGCCGCGCATCGCCGTGCCCGCGCTGGCGCGGGTACGGCTAGGCCGGGATCTGCTGGCTAATACAATGAAAACTCCCGCCGCCGGTCAGGATCGCATCCGCCCGCAGCCCCACGACCTCGCGGTCCGGGAACAGCGCGCGGATCGCCGCGACGCCGGCGTCGTCATACTCGGAGCCGTAGATCGGCACCACCACCGCGGCATTGCCGATATAGAAGTTCATGTAGCTGGCCGGCACGACCTCCTCGTCGCGCAGCACGCGGCCCGGGGAGGGGACCTCGACCACGTCGATGCCCATCGCGCGCGCGCGAATCGCGGCGTCCTGATAGACCTGCCAGTTCGGGTCGTTCTCCGCGGCGCGCGGCACGGCGAGCCGGTTCGGCGCCACGAAGCGCGCGAGGTTGTCGACGTGGCCGTCGGTATGGTCGTTGAGCAGCCCGTTGCCGAGCCACAGCACGCGCGTCAGCCCGAGGTCGGCGGCAAGGCGATGCTCGATCTCCGCCTTCGACAGCCGCGGGTTGCGGTTCGGGTTGAGCAGGCATTGCTCGGTGGTGACGACGAGGCCGGTGCCGTCGCCGTCGATCGCGCCGCCCTCCAGGATCCAGTCGCACGGCAGGATCGTCAGCCCCCGGTGCCGCGCCAGCCGCGCGCCGATGTCGTCGTCGCCGGGCAGGTCGTACTTGCCGCCCCAGCCGTTGAAGCCGAAGTCGCGCGCCTTGCCGTCGCCGCCCAGGATCGGCGCGGTGTCGCGCAGCCAGATGTCGCCGAACGGCTCCACCACCACCTGCGCGAACGGCGCGCGGGTACGCGCGTCGGCGGCGGCCTCCGCGTCGGCGGCGACCAGCACGACCTGCTCGCCGCGGCCATCGGCATGGACGGCGCGCGCGAAGGCGGCGACCTCGTCACGCGCGTCGTCGAGGTCCTCCAGCCACAATTCGGGATGGCTGGGATAGCCGATCCAGACGGCGGCGTGCGGCGCCCATTCGGCGGGCGGGGTGTTGGTCGTCGTCATCGTCATGCCCTTCACTTCGCCGCCGCAAGGCTGCGGCTCTTGTCGCGGATCGCGCGGAATTCGTCGCCGGCCACCCAGTTGGGCCAGGTGCTGCCTTCCGCCAGCGCGCGACCGATGCCGTAATAGAGTTGCACGTCCTTGACGGTGCCGGCCCAGTTCCAGTTCGGGTCGTATTCGTCCTTCGGCCCGTGGTAGCGGTGTTCCTCGTAATCCCTGGCCGCCGCGGCGCCCGCCGCCTTGCCGCCCGCGACCAGATCGTCGCCGGCATCGAAGTAGATCATCGGCACCCCGCGCTTGGCCAGGCTGAAATGGTCGGAGCGGTAGTAGAAGCCCTTCTCCGGGGTCGGCTCGTCGCCGGCGGTGCGGCCCTGCGTCCGGAGCGCGGCGGCGAGATCGGCGTCGAGATCGGACTTGCCCTTGCCGACCACCACGACGTTGCGCGCCGGGCCGGCGAGCGACAGCGCGTCCATGTTCACGCCGCCGACCGTCTGCGCCAGCGGATAGACCGGGTTGGCGGCATAATATTCGGAGCCGAGCAGGCCACTTTCCTCGCCCGTCACCGCGACGAACACCTGGCTGCGCGGGGCCGGCCCGGCCTTCACGTTCGCCTCGGCCAGCGCCACGAGCGCGGCGGTGCCGGTGGCGTTGTCGATCGCGCCGTTGCAGATGTCGTCGCCGTCGGGGGCCGCCTCGCAGTGGCCAAGATGGTCCCAGTGCGCGGAATAGAGGACGTATTCGTTCGGGCGCGTCGTGCCGGGCAGGATGCCGATCACGTTGCGCGACCGGTGGCGGCGTACCTCCTCGTCGAACGACACCGAGGCGCGCACGCCGCCCAGCGGGCGGGCGCGGAAGCCCTTGCGCCCGGCCGCGGCGGCGAGCGCGTCGAAGTCCAGCCCCTCGCGCTCGAACAGGCGGCGCGCCTGCGCCTCCTGCATCCAGCCGATCGCGGCGCTGTCCCCGGCGTGATTGTCGGCGGCATCGGCGACCTGTTGCGCGCCGGTCCAGCTCGACTGGACGACGTTCCAGCCGTAGGCGGCGGGCTCGGTCTGGTGGACGATGATCGCCGCGGCGGCGCCCTGGCGCGCGGCTTCCTCGTATTTATAGGTCCAGCGGCCGTAATAGGTCATCGCGCGGCCGCCGAACGCGCCGGTCAGCCCGGGCGTCTTCCAGTCGGGATCGTTGACGAGGATCAGCACCGTCTTGCCGCGCACGTCGAGGCCGGCATAGTCGTTCCAGCCCTTCTCCGGCGCATTGATGCCGTAGCCGACGAAGACGACGGGCGAGTCCTTCACCTCGACGCGCGGCGTGATCCGCCACGTGCCGACGACCATGTCGGGGCCGTAGTTCAGGCTCAGCGGCGCGCCGGCGCCGGTGAAGACGAGCGGCGAGACGTTCTTCGCGGTCAGCTCGACCAGCGGCACGTCCTGGTACCAGCTGCCCTTGTTGCCCGGCTTCAGCCCGGCGGCGGCGAAGCGTCTCGCGAGATAGGCGACGGTCTTCTCCTCGCCGGCGGTGCCGGGCGCGCGGCCTTCATAGGCGTCGGAGGACAGCTCCTTCGTCACCTCCTTCAGCGTCGCTTCCGCGATCGGCGCGACCGGGGCGACGATCGGCGGTGCGGGAGTTTGGGCGGGCAGCGCCGCCGCGAGCGCGAGCAGGGGGAGAGCGGCGAGACGCAGGAACATCATGAAACTCCGCGGGAGGTGGCGTGCGCGCCTTCTGCCAAGCGGCGAGGCCGCTGTCCACGGATGGTCAGGTGGCGGCGATCAGGTGGAAGAAGGTGCCGGTCACGCGTGCGCGGTGCGATCCGGCGTCGGGCAGGTCGGCGCCCTCCGCGTCCTGCACGCGGGCGAGGGGGGCGTCGGGCTGCGCGACGATCGTGGCATAGCGGAATTCGTGCCCCGCCAGCTCGGTGTCCGGGGCGAGCGCGCCGATCGGCGCGGCCAGCAGCGCACGGCGGTAGCCGAGGTGGAGCCGGCGCTGCGCATGGCTGGTCACCAGCCCGAGCAGCCCGGCCATGCGGTGCGACACGCCGTCGCGGTCGATCAGCGCCGCGCCGAGCGCCATGTAGCCGCCGCACTCGCCGTGCACCGCGCCCCCGGCGGCGACATGCGCGTGGAGCGCGGTGCGGAACCGCGTCGCCGCGGCCAGCGCGCCGGCGTGCAGCTCGGGATAGCCGCCGGGCAGCCAGACGAGATCGGCGTCGGCGGCGGGGGGCTCGTCGGCGAGCGGGGAGAAAGGGGCGATCTGCGCGCCGGCCGCCCGCCAGCCATCGAGCACGTGCGGGTAGACGAAGGAGAAGGCGGCGTCGTGCGCCAGCGCGATCCGCTGCGCCGGCGGGGGCAGGCGCGGCGCCGCGGCGGGCGCACGCGGGATCGCGGCGGCGGCGGCGCGGAGCGCGGCAAGGTCGACGTGCCGGGCGAGCAGCACGGCGTGGAGCGCGATGCGGCGGTCGAGATCGGCGTGCTCGGCGGCCTGCACCAGCCCGAGGTGCCGTTCGGGCAGTCGCAGCTCGGGGCTGCGCGGCAGCGCGCCGAAGACCGGGATGCCGACCTGATCGAAGGCGGCGCGCGCCAGCCGTTCGTGGCGCGGGCTGGCGACGCGGTTGAGGATCACGCCGGCGAGGCGCACCGCGGGGTCGAAGCGCGCGAAACCGGAGGCGGTCGCGGCCGCCGACTGCGCCTGACCCGACACGTCGAGGACGAGCACGACCGGCCAGCCCATGCGCGCGGCGATGTCGGCGCTGGCCCCGGTGCCGGTGGCCCCGGCACACGCCACGCCGTCGAAGAGACCCATCGAGCCCTCCGCCACCACCAGCGCAGCGTCGTCGCCGCACCCGGCCAGCGTGTCGAGCAATGCACCCGGCATCGCCCAGCTATCGAGGTTGAACGACGGCCGTCCGCTCGCGGCGTGGTGGAAGGCGGGATCGATGTAGTCGGGGCCGCTCTTGAACGGCTGGACCGCGACGCCGGCATCGCGGAAGGCGCGAAGCAGCCCGAGCATGACGGTCGTCTTGCCCACACCCGAGGCGGGAGCGGCGATCAGGAGGCCCGGGGAGGCGGTCATGCCGGCGGACTGCCGACCGGACGACCGGTGCGCAAGGGCCGTTGCAGTACGGCGCGGCCCTTGCGGCAGTCAGGAGTCCGGATTCAGGCGCGGCCGGTGGTCAGGCGCTGCGCCATCGCGCGTTCGACCGGCGTCAGGCCGTGGAGCGGATCGTCGTTCACGCGGCGCTGCGTGGCCGGGGCGGTCTTGGCGGTCTTGAACAGGCTGAGGGTCTTGCGGGTCATTTCGGTCCTCTGCGTGGCGCCGGCGCAGCGCGCCGGACATGAGCAAAGAACCGGAATGTTCGCGGGAGGTTCCGCGGTGGAGGGCGTGAGGAACGAACCGCACGGATCGCCGCTTCTTCGCTTGAAGGAGCAAGGCATGGCGAACGACACGTACGACGAGGATTTGGAACAGGCGCAGCTGGCGCTGGTCGAGGCGCAGGTGGCGATGGCGGCGTCGGGCGAGCGGGTCGTCATCGTGCTGGAGGGGCGCGACAGCGCGGGCAAGGACGGCACGATAAAGCGCATCGTCGAGCACCTGTCGATCCGGCTGACGCGCGTCGTGGCGCTGCCCAAGCCATCCGATCGCGAGCGGACGCAATGGTATTTCCAGCGCTATGTCGCGCATCTGCCCGCGGCGGGCGAGATCGTGATCTTCAACCGGTCCTGGTACAATCGTGCGGGGGTCGAGGTGGTGATGGGCTTCTCGACCGCGGCCGAACAGGCCGAGTTCCTGCGCGACGCGCCCGATTTCGAACGGATGCTGGTCGAGAGCGGCATCCGGCTGATCAAGATCTGGCTGGACATCGACAAGGACGAGCAGGCCGAGCGACTGAAGGCGCGGCGCACCGATCCGCTCAAGCAGCTGAAGGTGTCGGACATGGATGCGGTCGCGCAGGATCGCTGGGGCGATTATTCGGCGGCGCGCGATACCATGCTGCTGCGCACGCACACGCCGATCGCACCCTGGCATTGCGTGCGCGCCGACCACAAGAAGAAGGCGCGGATCGCGGTGCTGCGGCATCTGGTCCATCGCATCGCACCGGCGACGATCGCGAGGGATGTGCCGGTGGCGGATCCGAAAGTGCTGTTCTCGTTCGATGCGGATGCGGTCGGGGATGGGCGGCTGGCGACGTAGCGCGCGATCATGTCGCGCGATCCGTGCCGAACCAGTCGAAGGGCGTGCCACCCGGCACGTACTTCGACAAGTTCGGCACGAACGGTGTGTCGGGCGCGCCCGATCAGTCGCGCGTCGGGCTAGATGCGTTGACCGGATCGGGGATCGAGACCGTGCGCAGGGTCTGCTCCTGTGCGGCGGGATCGATGCGGCGGGTGCGGTCGAGCGGCTCGATCCTGACCGGGCCGCCTTCCTTCAGCGCCGTGACGATCGCCTCGATCACCAGAAGGTCGGCCAGTCCCTCCTCGCCGTCCGGCTCGACCGGTGCATCGTTGAGGATGCAATCGGAGAAATAGCGCAGCTCACCGCCGAACTGGTCGGTGGCCTTGAAGGTCTCGTGCGTCTTCTTTTCGCCGATCTGGCGGTCCTGCTCGAGCCCCTGGCCGAAGCCGTAGCACGGGCTCATGGTGATCGAGCCCTCGGTGCCGGCGATCACGAGGCTGTCGACCTGATTGGCGTAATAGCTGACGGTGAATTGGGCGAGGCGGTTCCCCGGCATCCGCAGCGTGACCGCGACGGTGTCGTCGAAATCGCCCGCGATCCCCGAGCCGGGGTGGCGCGAGCCGGCGGCGGCGACGACCTCGATCGGCTCGGCGCCGAAAAGGTAGCGGATCGCATTGATCGGATACGGGCCCATGTCGAACAGCGGCCCGGCCTCGATCCCGCTGGTAGCGCGGTGGTTCTTGGGGTCGACCATCTGCGCGAAGATCGAGGTGAAGGCGATCAGCTCGCCCAGCTCGCCGGCACGGATGCGCTTGATGGCGTCGAGCGTCGCAGGCTCGAAGTGGAGGCGGTAGGCGGTCATCAGCTTCGCGCTGCTGCGCTCCGCGGCGGCGATGATCTGCCGGCATTTCGCGGCAGAGACCTCGAGCGGCTTTTCGCACAGGACGTGGATGCCGGCCTCAAGCGCGGGGACCGCGAATTCGGCGTGGCGCCAGTTGGGCGTGGCGAGATAGATGGCGTCGATCTCGCCCGAGGCGAGCAGCTCGGGGAATTGCTCGTAGGAATAACGGTGCGCGACGTCGTAGCGGTCGCCGAGCGCCGACAGCTTCTCCGGGTCGCCCGAGACGAGCGCGGTGATCTCCGAATTGCCGGTGTGCGAGACGCCGGGCATCAGCGCTTCCTGGGAAATGTCGCCGAGACCGACGATGGCATAGCGGATCTTGCGGCCACCGAGGCCGAGCGCGGAAGCGATGCTCATGAACTTCTCCGATTGGGGGGACGGGCGGCAAGCGCGCCAGCGTCGCGATGGGTTCCGGCTATTCGCCGCCTGCCGCGCGCTGCTGCGCCGCGCGTTCGGTCAGGGTCTTGAGCGTTTCGTCGAAGCGGCCCTCACGCTCGGCCTGTCGGAGGAACTGCACCTCGTCGACGAGGATCTCGCGCGGGGTGGGCACGTGCGCGAACTGCGCGGCGACCGCGTCGGCGAAGGCGTCGAGCGGCATGTAGCCGGGACGGTTGGCCTGTCCGGGCGTCAGGTCGGTCCGGACGCCCGGCGGCGCCAGCTCGATCACCTCGACCTTGCCGTCCAGCTGCGTGCGCAGCGAAACGGTGTAGGAGTGGATCGCGGCCTTGCTGGCCGAATAGGTCGGCGCCGCGACCAACGGCACGAAGGCGAGCCCGGAAGTGACGGTGACGATCGCGGCATCGGGTTGCTGCACCAGATGATCGATCAGCGCGTCCGTCAGCCGGATCGGGCCGAGGATGTTGATCGCCACCGTCGCGGCGGCGTCCGACAGGTCGCGGCGCTGCGTCAGATCCTCGAACTTCATGATCCCGGCGTTGTTGAACAGCACGTTCAGCGCCGGGAAGTCGGCGACCACCGCCTTGGCGAAGGCGTCGACCGCGGCGGGATCCTCGACGTCGAGGACGCGGGTGTGGATACGCTCGCGCCCTGCCGCCGCGCGGTCGAGCGCGTCCTGGCGGCGGCCGGCGATGATGACGGTGTCGCCGCGGTCGTGGAAGCGATGCGCGAGCGCCTCGCCGATGCCGCTGCCGCCGCCGGTCATCAGGATCGTGTTGCCGCTGGTCTTCATGAGCGTCGCTCCGCGTGGTCAAGGAATCGTCGACGGCTCCAATGATCGTCGCGCGCGATCGTTCAACGCGTCCTCCCTCGCGCGGTGCGGGTCAGGCGGGGACCATCACCGACAACAGGTCGTCGACCGTGGCGGTCGCGAACGCGGTATATTCGTCGCCGATCGCGTAGGGCAGCAGGATGCGGCGGTCGTGGAGCAGCCCGCCGCAGCTGTAGGTGACGTTGGGGACGTAGCCGCCGCGCTGCTCGGCGCTGGGGAACAGCAGCGGCGAGGGCGTGCGCATCAGCACGCGCGACGGATCGTCCTTGTCGAGCAGGCACGCGCCGATGCAATAGCCGCGCACCATGCCGACGCCGTGGGTGAGGACCAGCCAGCCCTCGTCGATCTCCAGCGGCGAGCCGCAATTGCCGAGCTGCACGAACTCCCACGGATATTTCGGCCGCATGATCGGCGCGCCCGTCTCCCAGCGATGCAGATCGTCGGAGCGCAGCAGCCAGATGTTCTCGTTGTCCTGCCGGCCGAGCATCACGAACTGCCCGCCGACGCGGCGGGGGAACAGCGCCATGCCCTTGTAGGCGGTCATCGCGCCCTTCAGCGGGCGCATCTCGACGGTGCGCAGGTCGACGCCGCGCAACAGCTCCTGCCGGGCGTGCTGGCCGTCGAAGGCGGTGTAGGTGCCGATGACGCTGCGCACGCCGTCATGGTCGGTGAAGTTGACGAGGCGCAGGTCCTCGATGCCCTGCCGCTGGCTGCTCAGCATCGGGAAGATCACCGTCTCCGACACGTCGCGGCTGTCGGCGCAGACCAGCCGCACCCATTCGTCGTCGTGGCGCTCGATCTGCGGCGGCACGCCCTGGTCGCTGGGCGGATCGAGGATGAGCCGGTCACCGGGGCCCCAGGTGCCGGTGCGGAAGGTGACCGACGAGATGTGGCCTTCGCCGATCCCGCGCAGCGACATGATGAAGCGCAGCCCGCCCTCGGCATCGTCCTGCTCCTCGTCGGGCAGCGTGACGACGCTGGGGTTGAACAATGCGGCGGATTCGAACGCATATTCCTGGCTGAAATAGGCGCCGATCAGCAGTTGCGTGTCGGCGTCGACGGCGCCGACCCGGAGGTCGCCCTTTACCTCCTCGAAGCGGCGCAGCAGCACCTGCTCGGCATTGTGGTGGCGCGCGTTCATCGGCGCCATCAGCAACTGCTTCATCCGCGCGCGCATCGGGCCGTCGAGCGCGGCGATGCGGTCCACCACCGCCTGCGCGCGCGACACACGCCAGGCGGCGAAGGCATCGGGGTAGCCGAAGCTGAACGGGCGCAGGACGGTGCGCGACGGATCGGGGCGCAGTTCGAGGTCGAGCTTGGTAAACACGTCAGCGGCCTGCATCGACGGCGTCCTTCCTCAGCGCCGGGCCGCATCGTGCGCCGGGCGCGCGACATAACCGATGTTGCACCGCTTAGGCTCCGCGACAATTCATTGCAGGCGCGATGCCCCGGCCGCCGCGACGGACGGCCGGGGCCTTGTGTCGCGGGTCAGAGCCCGACGCGCAGCGAGGCGTTGGCGTTGTTCGTCCCGTTGGGGAAGAACCCGCCCCCGGCGCGGTTGGCGCCGGTGGCGTTCAGGTAGACGATGTTGTGCACCTGCTGGCTGCTGCGGCTGTAGGCGATCGCGTTGACGTTGGCGGGCACCAGATTGGCGTTGTTGCTGCTGTCGACCAGCCCCTGATCGTCGTCGGAGCCGATCCCGCGGATGTCGTCGTTGGCGGGGGTGCCGTCGAGCAGGTCGCGCGCGTCGGAGATGCGCGTGGTGGCGGTGATCAGCGTCGGGGTCTGCACGCCCTTGGCATACAGCACCGTGCGCACAATCCCGGCGTGATAGGCCTCCGCCGCCAGGATGCCGGCCGCCGCCTCCAGATAGGTCTTGTTGGTCAGCAGCGGTGCGGCGCCCTTGTAGGCGGTGACGCCGACATCCTCGAACAGGAACGCGCCGAGCAGGAAGTTCTCGGGCGACGCATACGGATTGAACGTCTCGCTCTGCCCGATCACCCCCGCCGCGCGCGCCGCAGCGGTGAAGGCGCCGTTCGCGCCGCCGTCGATGTTGATGTTGGGCATCGCGACCGCCGAGGAGCCGAGCGCCTGGCGCAGGAAGACGACGTGCGCCAGTTCGTCCGCCGCGATCTCGCGCGCATAGGCGCCGACGTTGCGGTCGCCCGAGAAGTCGACCTTCGCGCCGCCGGTGACGGTGCCCCCGGCGGTGCCCGAGCCGCTGGCGGTCTGCGCCGCGGTCAGCCCGGTGCCGTTGACCGCGTAGAGGTAGAATTGCGCTTCGAGATATTCGAGGTTGAGCGCCAGGTTCAGCACGTCGACGTCGGTGATCGCGGCGGTGGGGCTGGGGGTCGGGCTGGGGCTTGGCGTCGGGGCGGGGCCGCTCTCGTCATAGTCGCCGTAGCAGGCCGACAGCAGCGAGGCGCCGCCGATCAGCATGGCGCCGCCGCCGGCGGCCTTCAGGAAACCGCGTCGGGCGGCACGTCGCGCCTCGGCAGCGGCCAGGACGTCGAGAGCCTTGTGGGGATCGATCATGGGAACATTCCTTGAAAAGCGTCGGGAAGAAACATCGTCGAAGGAGAAGCGCGCACGCCCGCTCAGCCGGTCGATTTGATGTTGCCGGTGACGCCGTTGGGGAAGAAGCCGCCCATCGTCGCGGCCCCCGCGCTGAGATAGACGATGTTGAGCACCTGGCCGGGGGTGCGGCTGTAGGCCAGACCGTTGCTGTTCAGCGGGGAAAGGTTGGCGATCAGCGTGTCGCCGCTGCCCGACGGCGCGATCCCCTGATCGTCGTCGCCGCCGATGCCGCGGACCGGGTCGTCGGCGGGCGACCCGTCGAGCGTGTCGCGCGCGGCCGAGATCTTCTCGGTGGCGTCGATCAGCCCCTGCACGCCCTTGGAATACAGCGTCGTGCGGACGATCGCGGCGTGATAGGCCTCAACCGCCAGGATGCCGGCGGCGGCCTCCAGGAAGGTCTTGTTGGTCAAGAGCGGCGCGGCACCCTTGTAGGCGGTGACGCCGACGTCCTCGAAGATGAACGCGCCGAGCAGGAAGTCGGTGGGCGAGGCATAGGGATTGAACGTCCCGGTCGCATCGACGACCCCGGCGGCGCGCGCGGCGGCGGTGAACGGGCCGTTGGCGTCGCCGCTGATGTTGATGTTGGGCATCGCCACCGCCGCGGTGCCGAGCGCGGTGCGCAGGAACTTGACGTGCGCCAGCTCGTCGGCGGCGATCTCGCGCGCATAGGCGCCGACCAGCGGATCGGTGAGGAAGTCCACGCGCGCCCCGCCCGTGACGGTGCCGCCCGCGGCGCCCCCGCCGCTGGCGGTCAGGTCGCTGGTCAACCCGGTGCCGTTCACCGCGTAGAGGTAGAATTGCGCCTCGAGATATTCGAGGTTCAGCGCGAAGTTCAGGACGTCGGCATCGGTGACCGCCGTCTGCGCCAGCGCCGGATCGCTATAGACGAAGGCGCTGCCGACGGCGGCCGCGCCCAGCGCGGCGGTGAAGAAGGCGCGCCGGTTCTCGCGTCGTCGGGCGCGGCCGTCGAATGTTTCGATCAGAAGATCCTGCTCGGTTCGGGCGTCCTGCATGGTCATATCGCAACTCCCAAAAACCCCCGGGGAATGACACGAAGCGTCTTCCCCAAATTGGGTAAACGAAGGTACGGAACGAACCTGGATCAGGATGCAGCGCCGGCGAAAATAAACATGCACAAGGTCGGCCGACAGGGCGGAGTGACGAGGTGACAGGCATCGAAACGCCCGCGGCCGATCCGCGCCGGGCGATACTGGCGGCGGCACTGGCGCAGTGCGGGACCGGCGACCGCGCCGCGTTCCGGCGCGTCTACGAACTGACCTCGGCGAAGCTTTTCGGCATCTGCCTCCGTATCTGTGGCGAGAGGCAGGCCGCGGAGGACGTGTTGCAGGAGGTGTACCTGATCGTCTGGCGTCGCGCCGCCGCCTACGAGCCGGCGCGCAGCCACCCGGTGACGTGGCTGGCGACGATCGCGCGCAACCGTTCGCTCGACTGGCGGCGCTCGCCGCAGGGGCGGACGCCGACGCTCGACCCGGCGGAGGGCGCGCAGGACGAGGCGGCCGACGACGCGCCTTTGGCCGACGCCGCCTTGTCGATGATCGAGGAGCGCCAGCGGCTCGACCGGTGCATGGACCGGCTGGAGGAGCGCCCGCGCCACGCGATCCGCGCCGCGTTCCTCGGCGGGCTGACCTACGGCGATGTCGCGCAACGCGCGGGAGTGCCGTTGCCGACGATGAAGAGCATGATCCGGCGCGCCCTGCTCCGGCTGCGGGAGTGTCTCAGCGATGACGCCTGACGATCGCATCCTGGCCGCCGAATTGGTGCTGGGGCTGCTGCCCGACGACGAACGCGCGCGTGCCGAGGCACGCCGGGTGCAGGACGCCGCCTTCGCGGACGAGGTCGCGTGGTGGGAGGCGCGGTTCGCGGGTCTGTTCGACCGGTATCGCGAGGTGACGCCGCCCGCGCATCTGGCGGCGCGGATCGAAGCGATGATCGACCTGCCGCGGATCGCGCCGCGGCGGCGCGGGGTCGACTGGCGATCGGCGGGGATCGGCGCCGCGCTCGGCGCGCTGGCGGCGTCGGGCGCGGCGTGGCTGCTGGTCCCGCCGGCCCGGGTCGCCTCGCCGCCGTTGTCGCCGCCTGTGCAAGCGCCGCGGGCGACGCCGGTGCTGGTCGCGCAGCTCGACTGGTCGGAACGACGCGCGACGCCGGCACCGGTCGCCATCGTCCGGCCGGAGGCGCGGACGGTGCGGCTGGCGGGTGCGGTGTCCGTGCCTGACGGGCGGGTCGCGGAGCTGTGGCGCCTGCCACCGGGCGGCAAGCCGGTGTCGCTGGGCGTGATCGCGACGGACGGGGTGCGGACGATCGCGCTGGCGGCGGCAAACGTGCCGCGCGCGGGCAACTCGCTGGCGATTTCGGTCGAGCCGCGCGGCGGGTCGCCGACTGGGCAGCCGACCGGCCCCGTCATCGCCGCGGGTGCGCTGGCGGCGCTGTAGGGGTCTGACGATCGGGCACTTTCGCGCCGCGACGCCGTGACTTGCGTCGGCGTCGCGGCTAGCGTCGTGCCGCGGCGCGGGGCAAGCCGTGGGGAGCAAGCGATATGACCGGACGCCATCCTTCGCGGCGCGACCTGCTGGGCGGCATCGCGGTCGCGGCATTGCCCGCGGCGGTGCGCGATACGCCGCCGCTGGCCCGGCTCGCGGCGGCGAAGGGCGTGACGTTCGGCACGGCGGTCGGCGGCGGCCGGCCGGGATCGCTGACGGGGATGTTGTCCGATCCGCGGATGATGGCGGTCGTCGCGCGCGAGGCGGGCGCGATCGTCGCCGAGAACGAGATGAAGCCCTATGTGATCGCACGGGTGGCCGACGCGCGCGATTTCGCGCCGGGCGACCGGATCGCGGACTGGGCGCGCACGCACGGCAAGCGGCTGCGCGGTCACACGCTGTTGTGGAACACGCCGCAATATGTGCCGCGATGGCTGGAGCAGCGCTATGCGGACGCGCCCGCGGCGGCGCTGGCGGCGTGGCTTGAGCGGTATGTCGGCGAGGTCGTCGGGCATTTCGGGCCGCAGGTGCATGCGTGGGACGTCGTGAACGAAACGGTCGATCCCGCCACCGGCGCGCCGCGCGACACGGTGTTCCAGCGCAAGCTGGGGTTCGAGGCGCTGCGCATCGCGTTCGAGACCGCCCGGGGGCGGGCGCCGCACGCGCGGCGCGTCTACAACGACTTCATGTCGTGGGGCGAAGGCTCCGCGGCGCACCGTGCCGGAGTGCTGCGGCTGCTGGAGCGGTTCCGGCGCGAGAACGTGCCGGTCGACGCGCTGGGGGTGCAGAGCCACATCGGCACCGAGCAGAGCGCGACCGGCTCCGGCGGCGACATGGCGCGCACGCGGACGCGCGAGCGCGAGTGGCGCGCGTTCCTCGATGCGGTGACCGCGATGGGATATCGGCTGGCGATCACCGAATTCGACGTCAGCGACCGCCGGCTGGCCGGATCGATCGCGGCGCGCGACGCGGAGGTCGCGGCGGTGGGCAAGGGCTACCTGGACCTGATGCTGTCGTATCGGCAGCTCGACGAGCTGATCTGCTGGGGCCTGGTCGATCGCTACAGCTGGTTGCAGGGCTTCTCGCCGCGCGACGATCGCCAGCCGCTGCGCCCGCTGCCGTTCGACGATGATTACCGGCCCAAGCCGCTGCGCGACGCGATCGCCGCGGCGCTGAAGGCAGCGCCGGCGCGCCAGAGTTTGATCCACTGACGTGGAGGCGGCTAGCGCCGTTTCTTCGCGATGGTGGCGGTGAAGTCGGGGTCCTTCTTCGCCACCCAGTCGACGAACTTGCGCGTCGGGGTTCGCCAGCAGCGCGTCGACGTCCATGCCGTGGCGCTGCAATTCGGAATTGGTGAAGTTGGCGGTCAGCGTCTGCTGACAGATCGGGTGCATCGGCACCACGTCGCGCCCGCCGCGGCTCTTGGGCACGGGATGATGCCAGACGATCGTCGCACCGAGCGGCCGGCCGCACAACCAGCACGGCGGCGGGGCGGCGGCGGCCTCGTCATCCGCGGCGGGCGGGTAGGGATCGTGCTTGGAGGAACGGCGTGCCATGGGTCGGTCGTGTCCGGCTGGAGGGGATGGGGATCAGTCCTGGTAGCGCAGGGTGTTGGCGAAGCCGTCGTTCGCCTTGGTCATCCTTGCGACCTTGCGCAGCGTCGCACGGACGTGGCGCTCGAAGCGGCGGTCGTCGTTGATGCCGGTCTGCCGATATTCGTCCTGCGCGAGCAGCGCCTTGACGTGCGCGGCGAAGGCATCGCGGTCACCGGCATGGCCGCCGGCCTGTAGCGCGCGGCACGCCCATTCCTCGGCCGCCGCCTGGTCGTAATCGTCCTGCGCCGCATAGCCGCGCCGGTCCGCCGCCGCCTGATCAAGCCGCGCCGCCGCCTGCCGGCGCTCCAGCCAAATGCGGACCTTGTCGCCATCCCAGGCGGTCGCGGCGTCGGTCATCGGGCGTTCCTTGCTGTGGTGGCGGGGCAGTGGTGGCGGGGCAGTGATGGCGGCCCCGTAGCGCAAAGCCATGCGCAGGAACACGCCCGCGCGGCCAAATCGGCGGTCGATCGTTGGGGCGGCGCAAAGGAGATCGCCCCGCATGCCCCGTTCCGTCCTGATTACCGGTGCCAGCGTCGCCGGCAACACCGTCGCATGGTGGCTCGGCCGCCACGGGTTCGACGTCACGGTGGTCGAGCGTGCGCCGGCGTTCCGCGACGGCGGTCAGAACATCGACGTGCGCGGCGCGGGGCGCGAGGTGTTGCGGCGGATGGGGCTGGAACGGGCCGCGCTCGACCGCGGGACGGGCGAGGAGGGGACCGCCTGGGTCGACGCCGACGGCGGTGCGGCGGCGCTGTTCCCGGTCGCGCATGGCGGCCGCGACGGGCCGACCGCCGAACTGGAGATCCTGCGCGGCGATCTCGCGCGGCTGCTGTACGAACCGGCGGCGGCGCACGCCACGTACCGCTTCGGCGACAGCGTGGCGGCGATCACGCACGACGGCGCGGGTGCCGGGGTCACCTTCGCCAGCGGCGCGACCGCGCGCTTCGACGCGGTGATCGTCGCCGAGGGCGTGGGCTCCTCGACGCGCGGATTGGTCTTTCCGGACGAGAACGAGCCGCGCTGGATGGATCTGACGATCGCCTATTTCACGATCCCGCGCACCGCGGACGACGACCGGCTGTGGCGCTGGTACAATGCGCCGGGCGGGCGCAGCATCTCGCTGCGGCCCGATCGTCACGGGACGACGCGCGCGATGCTGTCGATCCAGCAATCCCCGGCCGGCGAGCAGGACTGGGATGCGGAGCGGCAGAAGGCGTGGCTGCGCCAGCGCTTCGCCGATGCCGGGTGGGAGGCGGCGCGCGTCCTGGACGGATTGGACCGCACCGGGGATTTCTATTTCGACGTGTTGCGGCAGGTGCGGATGCCGCGCTGGTCGCGGGGCCGGGTGGCGCTGACCGGGGATGCGGCGTGGTGCGCGACGCCGATCGCCGGGATTGGGACGACGCTGGCGATCACCGGCGCCTATGTCCTGGCCGGCGAGCTGATCCGCAACGCCGACGTGGCGAGCGCCTTCGCGGCGTACGAGCGTGCGATGCGGCCGATGGTCGAGGACGCGCAGGGCGTGCCGAAGATCGCGCCGCGGCTGCTGCACCCGCAGAGCCGCACCGGCATCCGCCTGCTCCACGCCGCGCTGGCGGTGGCGAGCCGGCCGGCGGTGCGCAAGGCGACCGGGTCAATATTCGGAGGCAACGGCATCGAGCCCGACCTGTCGCCCTATCCGGGTGGCGACGGGGCCCCGCCCGCTGCTGCCCCGTCCCCTGCAGAGACCGGAATGTCGCCGCTGCCGGCGCTGGCGGTGGTCGGCGCGGCGGTGGGGGCGAGTGCGCTGGTCGGCCGCCGCAACGCGCCCGATCCCTCGCATCCGCGGATCCGGCGCTGGTACCACCGGCTCGACAAGCCCGGCTTCACGCCGCCGGACGCGGCGTTCGGGGCGGTGTGGCCGGTGCTGGAAACCGGGCTGGCGGTGGGCGGCTACCGGCTGCTCCGCGCGCCGGCGACGGCGCGCCGGAACGTCGCGCTGGGACTGTGGGCCGCCAATATCGCGATGATCGGCGGCTGGACCGAATTGTTCTTCCGCCGCCGGCAGCTGGGCGGAAGTGCGGTCGCCTCGGGCGCGATGGTCGCATCGGGCGCGGCGCTGACGGTCGCGGCGGCGAAGGTCGATCGCCCCGCCGCGGCGCTGGCGACCCCCTTCGTGGCGTGGGTCGCCTTCGCCACCGTGCTGGCGGAGCGGATCCGGCGCGACAATCCCGCGGCGGCCGCACCTTCGGACGGCCAGCGATGAACCGGCGCGGGCGGCGGCGCTACGGGATCAGCCGGTCCGCGCGCAGCCGCTCGAACAAGGCGAAGAAGGCATCGTCGGTCGGCTGATAGCCGGTAAAGCCGAGCCGGCGGCTCTTGCTCATGTCGGTGACCACCTCGATCGGGCGACCGAGATCGGCGTCGGTGTGCCAGGGCGAGGCGAGACGGTCCAGATCCGGCTCGGTCAGCCCCTCGCGCGCCACGATCGTGCGCCACAGGTCGGCATCACCGGCCATCTGCTGCTCCAGCGGGCGGACGGTGCCGTCGAAGGGCGCGGGCTCGACCCCGAACCATTGCGCGATGCGGCCCCACATCCATTCCCAGCGGAAGACGTCGCCGTTGACGACGTTGAACGCCTCGTCATGCGCGGCGTCGGTCTCCACGGCCCACAGCAAGTGGCGGGCAAGCTGCCCCGCGTCGGTCATGTCGGTCAGCCCCGACCATTGCGCCGCCGAGCCGGGAAAGACGAACGGCCGCCCGCGCTCGCGGCACAAGGTCGCATAAACCGACAGTGTCGTGCCCATGTTCATCGCGTTGCCGACCGCCAGCCCGATCACGGTATGCGGCCGGTGCACGCTCCAGCTGAAGCCGTCGCGCGCCGCGGCGGCGAACAGTTCGTCCTCCTGCGCATAATAGAAGTTCTCGACGTCGAGCCGCCCCTGTTCCTCGCGGAACGGCGTCTGCGGCAGCGTCCCTTTGCCATAGGCCTCGAACGGACCGAGGTAGTGCTTCAGCCCGGTGACCAGCGCGACGTGGCGCGGCCCGCTGGGCCGGGGGAGCGCGTCGAGCAGGTTGCGCACCATCGCGGCGTTGACGCGGATGTTCTCCGCCTCGCTGTCCTGCCGGGCCCAGGTGGTGATGAACACCGCATCGGGGTGGAGGTCGCGCAGCGCCGCCGCGGTCGCGGCCGCGTCCTGCAGGTCGGCGGCAACGGGCGTCACGCCCGGTCGTGCGCGTGGTCGGCGCGCGAGGCCGTGGACCGTCCACCCCTTCGCCGCCAGCAGGTCGACCGTCGCGCCGCCGACGATCCCGCTTGCGCCCACCACCAATGCCGTCTTCGTCATGTGCGTCTCCTCGATCGACACGGGAGCTAGGCACCGTGGCGCCGCGTTTGTAGACGGCACCGTTCACACCCCCAGGCACCGGAAGGTAACCGCATGCAGCCCGGATCGCCGGAAGAGGAATGGCGCGAGGATTGCGCGCCGCGTCGCGTGCTGGAGCTGTTCGCGACCAAGTGGACCAGCATGGTGCTGCACACGCTGCACGCGCGCCATGACGGCGCCGCGCGCACCGGCGTGCTCCAGCGCAGCCTGCCGGGCATTTCGAAGAAGATGCTGACGCAGACCGTGCGCGACATGGAGGCGAGCGGGCTGCTGTCGCGGCACGTGCAGAGCACGATCCCGCCGATGGTCGAGTACCGGCTGACCGAGTTGGGGCGGCGCTTCGTGGAACCGGTGGAACTGCTGTACCGATGGGGGCGCGACAATCGCGATGCGCTGGACCGGCTGGCCCCGCGCGCGCGCTCACGGCGCGCCTAGGCCCGGCGCGGCGGCGCGCGGCCGGTGCTCGGAGGACCGGACACGAGGCCGAGCGCCCGGTCGACGATCCAGTGCAGCGCGGTGGCGAGCGCCGCGCCCACGATGACCTCGCTGCCGCGCTCGATCGCGGCGTGGCCGACGCCGCCGTCCGGTGTTGCGGTCATAAGCACGATCGGGGCGGTCCACATGCAGACGCGCAGCATCGGCCAGCGTCGCGCTATACCCGCGCAGATCGCCACCGCCGTCGCGAGCTGAACCGGGTGTTCGGGCCAGGGGTCGACGATCGTGCTGCCCACCGCCACCGCGACCAGCACGCCCGCGACGGTGGCCGCCACGCGCCACAGGAACGCGCGACCTGTGTCGCCGGCGCTGTCCTGCGACACCACCAGCGCGGACACCACCGCCCAGACCGGATGGCCGAGCCCGAGCGCCCCCGCCGTCACCGCGGCGAGGAGCGCCGAGCCGGTGCAGCGGACGACAAAGGCCACCGGGCGCAGGCGCGCACGCGCCGCGGCCGGCCGGGCGGCGGCGCTCACCGGAACAGATTGGCCCGGGCGAGCTCGATCACTTCGGTGCCTCGCCCGCTCAGCACCGCGCGCGCGGCATAGAGGCTGAAGCCCTTCGCCTGCTCGGCCTGGATCTTGGGCGGCATGATGAGTTCGAGCCCCTCGGTCACGACATCGACCAGCGCCGGGCCGTCGTGCGCGAACGCCTCGCGCAGCGCGCCCTCCAGCGCGTCGGAGCGCGTGACGCGCGCGCCGAAATAGCCCATCTCGCGCGCGATCGCGGCGAAATCCGGGTTCTTCAGCGACACGTTGGTGTCGACATAGCCGGCGGCTTTCTGCTCCAGTTCGACGAAGCCGAGCGTCGAGTTGTTGAAGACCACGATCTTGATCGGCAGGTCCATCTGCACCGCGGTGAGCATGTCGCCCATCAGCATCGCAAGCCCGCCGTCGCCCGACAGCGAGACGACCTGCCGCCCCGGGAACCCGCCCTGTACGCCCAAGGCCTGCGGCAGCGCATTGGCCATCGACCCGTGGTTGAACGAGCCGATCAGCCGCCGCTGTCCGTTCATCGTCAGGTAGCGCGCCGCCCATACCGCGGGCGTCCTGACGTCGGCGGTGAAGACCGCGTTCGCCGCGGCGAGGCGATCGATGGTCGCGGCGACATATTGCGGGTGGAGCGGCTTCTCCCCGTCGCGCGGACTGGCGAGTTCGTCGAGGCCGGTGCGCGCGTCGCGATAGTGCGCGCGCGCCTTGTCGAGGAAGCCGTCGTCACGGTCGGGGTGGACGAGCGGGGCGAGGCGGGCGGCGAACTCCTTCACGTCGGCGACCACGCCCAGGTCGAGCGGCACCCGCCGGCCCAGCGCGCCCGGATCGCGATCGACCTGCACCACCTTCGCCTTGTCGGGATAGAAGTTGCGATACGGGAAGTCGGTGCCGAGCATCAGCAGCGTGTCGCATTCCATCATCGCATGATAGCCCGAGGAGAAGCCGATCAGCCCGGTCATGCCGACATCGTAGGGATTGTCGTATTCGATCCACTCCTTGCCGCGATACGCGTGGACGATCGGCGCCTTCAGCGCGGCGGCGAGCGCCACCACCTCGTCGTGCGCGCCCGCGACACCCGATCCGCACAGCAGCGTGACCGCCTTCGATTCGTTGACCAGCGCCGCCACCTGATGCAGCGCCGCGGCGTCGGGAACGAGCCGCGGCGCGGCGAGCGCGGGAAAGGGGACGGCGCGGGTGTCGGGCGCCTTCTGGAGCGCGACGTCGCCAGGAATCACCAGCACCGCAACCCCGCGCTGCCCGATCGCGGTGCGGATCGCGCGGTGGAGCAGTTCGGGCATCTGCCGCGCGTCCTGCACCATCTCGCAGAAGTGGCTGCACTCGCGGAACAGCTCGGTCGGGTGCGTTTCCTGGAAATAGGTCAGGCCGATTTCGCTCGACGGGATATGCGCGGCGATCGCCAGCACGGGAACGTGGTTGCGGTGGCAGTCGAACAGCCCGTTGATCAGGTGCAGATTGCCCGGGCCGCAGCTGCCCGCGCACACCGCCAGCGCGCCGGTGGCGGCGGCCTCCGCACCGGCGGCGAAGGCGCCCGCCTCCTCGTTGCGAACATGCATCCAGTCGATCATGCCCGACCGGCGCATGCTGTCGTTGAAGGCGTTGAGGCTGTCGCCGGTCACGCCCCAGATCCGCTTCACCCCCGCTTCCACCAGCGTATCGTTGAGAAGGTCGGCGATCGTCTTGCTCATCGGCGTCGTGTCCTGCTTGGGGCTGTTGCCCGTGGGTGCGCATGGAACGTTCCGGCGGCGTTTCGCTTCCGTTTAAATAGATCAACCCCGGCTGCAATCCTTGCACTCGTGCCGCGCGCCGACGCGGCGGGTCGGCGAGGGGGAACGCGGCGCGTCGGCGCGCGCTTGCGCTGTCATGGACACGACACTTCCGGATACGATGCGGGCCGCAGACGGCGCGATGCGCGTCGACGCGACGACGCTGGCACAGGCGATCGCGCACCTGCGTGCTTTCCGCGCGACCTTGTACGACGGCGACGACGTCGATCCCGACAGCCACCTGCAAGCCGCCGATCTCGACATCGTCATCGCCGCGGCGGAGCGGCAGCTGGCGGTGGATCGGGCGGGGGCGAAGGCGGGGGCGGGCGCACAGGAGGGAGCGCAACATGACGTTGATGGATAGGCGCGCGGGTCTGCGGATGGCGGTCGGCGGTGCGCTTGCGGCGATGCTGCCGGGTGGGCGCGCGGCGGCGCAGACCCCGGCGGCCGGGCAGACGCTGGCGCTGGTCGAGAAGGGCGCGGGGCGGGTCGGCTTCTATGCGCTGCCCGGCGGCCGGGCGATCGGCGCGGTCGTGCTGGGCAGGCAACCGCACGAGATCGCCGGCGATGCCGCCGGCCGCTTCGCCTATGTCGGCCATTACGGGGTCGAAAGCTGGAAGGCGCCCGGCGCGGGCGGGAGCGCGATCTGGGTGATCGACCTGCACCGGCGCGCGCTGGCGCGGACGATCGACCTTGCGCCGTTCGGCCGGCTGCACGCCGTGCGGCTCGACGATCGCGGCCGCCTCTACGCCCTGTCCGAGCAGGAGAGCGTGCTGGCGCGGTTCGACGATCCGGCGACCGATACCGCGCCGTCGCGGCTGGTTCCGGTCGGCGGGGTGCGCAGCCATTATCTGGTGATCCGCCGCGACGGCGCTCGCGCCTATGTCGCCGATACGCTCAGCGGCGCGGTCATCATGGTCGATCCCGAGAACGTCGACGTCGCGCCGGTGCGCAAGCGCATCGGCACCGCGCCCGAGGGGCTGGCGCTCAGCCCGGACGAACGGACGCTGTATGTCGTCGACCGGCCGAACGGGACGATCCACGCGCTGGATGCCGCGACGCTGGCGGAGCGGGCGCAGCGCCGGATGCGCGGCGAGGCGGTGCGGGTCGTGACGCAGCGCGACGGTGGGGTGATCGTCTCCAACTTCGCCGACAAGAGCCTGTCGCGGCTCGACCCGGTCACGCTGGCGGAGCAGGCGCGCCTGCCGCTGGCGGCGGGGGCGGCCGGGCTGACGCTGGCCGGCGACACGCTCCATGCGGCGCTGGAGGACGACCGGCTCGCCACGATCGACCTGCGCCAGTGGCGCGTCACGGGGATGTTCGCGACCGCCAAGGCGCCGGACGCGGCGGTGGTGTTCTGACGGCCGGGAAAGCCTATGACGCATTCCCGTCGGCGCCATCGTCGGGCGCTCCGTCCGGGGAAGCGGTAGCGGGGAGCGCGACGTGCACCTCCACGCGCCGGTTGCGGGCGCGCGCGGCGGGGTCGTCGCTGCCGTCCGGGTGCGCGTTGGGCACCAGCGGCGTCGTCTCGCCCAGCGCGATCACCGTCAGCCGGGCAGGATCGACGTCTTTTCCGATCAGATAGGCGCGCACCAGCTCGGCGCGGCGGCGCGACGCGGCCAGGTTGGCGCGGTCCCCGCCGCGGGTGTCGCTGTGGCCGCGCACCGTCACGGTGCCGCCGGCCTGGAAGGTCGGGCTGGCGATCATGTCGTCCAGCCTGGCCCTGGATGCGTCGGGAAGCGCGGTGCCGCGCTCGTCGAACGAGATGACGACGTCCAGCGGCTGCAACGCCGCTTCCTCGGGCTCCGGTTCGGCGACCTCGGGACGCAGGATCGACTTGGTCGGTGCGGCGACCCCGGCATCGTTGGCGACGATGGCGGCGGCGGCATTATCGGGCGCGGTGTCGTTGCGCGAGGCCTGCTGCGCGGGCGGCGAGCAGGCCGCCAGGATCAGGGCGAGCGTGGCGGTCGCCGTGTTGATCGTCTTGCTCATGCCGCTGCCTCCTGCTGCCCGCGGCGCGCGGCGGCGGGTGGACCGAAACTGATGATCGTGTCGCCCGACTGCGGGGTCGGGCGGCTGGCGTGCGAGAAGAAGCGCAGCGGCCCGCCCTTGCGCAGCAGGAGCAGCATGTCCGCCTCGTCCGCCATGTCGGCGCGGGCCGTGTCGAAGTCGAACTTGTCGGTGATCCGGGTCTTGCGGAAGACATAGCCGTCCGCGACGCGGCGCATGATCTCCTCGACCCCGTGCCCGCTGGTGAACAGCGCGCGTCCGCGCAGCGACGCAGGGAGCGCCCTGGCGTCGTCGCCGCGCGACCCGGCGCCGAGCTGGTAGACGTTGTCGCGGCCGATCTCTGGCGCGAACTCGTTGCAGACCAGCGCGTTATATGCCTCGTTGTCGGTGACCGCGACCAGCACCTCGAACTGCGACAGGTCGAGCCGATCCTCCGTCGCCTCGGCGAGGATCTCGCCATGGTAGGTCGGGAGCCCGGCGTGGCGGGCGGGCGCCAGCCGCTGCCAGCTGGTATCGCAGATGGTGACCGGCACGCCGAGCTGGCGCAGCTGCGTCGCCAGCCCGCTGCTCCACGGCGTCGCGCCGACGATCAGCAGCCCGCGCTCTGCCGCGCCGGTTACCTTCAGCAGCCGCGATACCGGCCCGATCGAAAAGCCGTGCGCGATGATCGTCGCCACCACGACCGCGAACGACAAGGTGACCAGGATCGACCCGTCGTCATAGCCGAGGTTGCCGAGCCGCAGCGCGAACAGCCCGGAGATCGCCACCGCGACGATCCCGCGCGGCGCGATCCAGGCGACCAGCAACCGCTCGTTCCACGGCACGCGCGTAAAGGCGAGGCTGAGGAGCACGGTCGCCGGCCGGACGAGGAACAGCAACGCGAAGAGAAAGGCGAGGAAGCGCCACTCGAACCGTTCCAGCACGGCCAGGTTCAGCGTCGCCGAAAGCAGCACGAACACGCCGGAGATGAGCAGGACGGTGACGTTTTCCTTGAACGGGTGGATGTCGCGCAGCGAATCGAGCCGCATGTTGGCAAGTGCCACGCCCATCACCGTCACCGCGAGCAGCCCGGTTTCCTGCTGTACGAGGTTCGACACCACGAAGGTGGCGATCACCGCGACGAGCAGCACCGGCGCCTTCAGATATTCGGGCACGTGCCCGCGCGGGAAGGCCCAGCCGACCGCGCGCGCCGCGCCGTAGCCGATCAGCCCGGAGACGACGCTGGCGGCCAGCAGCGACGCGAGCAGCCCGGGGATCGTGACGCCTTCGCCGGAGCGGCGGAGATATTCGAAGGTGACGACGCCGCACAAGGCACCGATCGGATCGTTGACGATCGCTTCCCATTTCAGGATCGCGCGCGGGCGCGCCGCGATGTTGCTCTGGCGCAGCAGCGGCAGGACGACCGTGGGGCCGGTGACGACGAGGATACCCGCGAACAGCACCGCGACCGGCCAGACCAGCCCGCCGACATAATAGCAGGCCAGCGATCCCAGCAGCCAGCCGACCGGCACCCCCACCACCAGCAGCCGCGCGACCGCGCCGTCGGTGCGGCGCAACTCGCGGAAGTTGAGGCTCAAGCCGCCCTCGAACAGGATGATCGCGACCGCGACCGAGACCAGCGGCTCGAGCAGGTCGCCGAAGGTGCGGTGCGGGTCGATCAGCCCGAGGATCGGCCCGGCGACGACGCCGGCGACCAGCATCAGCGCGATCGCCGGCCAGCCGGTGCGCCAGGCGATCCACTGCGCGCCGATCCCCAGCGCGCCGATCAGCGCAATGACGAGAGCTTGTTGTTCCATACTTCCGCATACGCGCCAGCGCGCGGAATGGCACCCGCGCGGCCGCTATTCGCCGGGGCGATAGCGGCGTTCGACGTGCCCGGCGAGCTCGTCCGGGTGGAAATAGACCGGGCGCAGCCGACCGGTGCCATAGCGATCGATCTGGTCGGCAAAGTGCGGGGAGGCGGGGTCGCCGCTCTGCCCGCCCGCCATCACCGCGCTGGCCTTCACGCGCGGGCCGAACTCGACCACCGCGACGAAGCTGTTGCCGCTGGTGCCGTAGTAACGCCTGGTGCCCGGCCAGGCCTTCGCGCCGAAGGAAGCGAGGCTGCCCCATTGCGCGGAGGTGAAGGGGACCGGGATCGACGGCCGCGCATCGTCGAAGTGCGGCCGGATCGCATCGTCGAGCCGCTGGAAGCGGTTGATCGCGCGCCACGGCGTCCGCCACGTCCCGAAGTCGCGCGACAGCCGCGCGACCGCGGCGTCCAGTGCGGCGAGCCTGGCGGCGGGGGTGACGCGGGTGGCGATATAGTCGGGGACGTTGATCCGCTCTGCCTGCGCCATGTCGCCGACCTCGCGCCACAGCTGGTCGCCCCAGAACACCGCCAGGCTGGTGGCGACCGAATCATAGCCCCAGCGATGGTCCCAGCGCGCCAGCGCCGCGACCGGCTCCGCCAGCGCACGCCGGCGCGGATCGGTTGCCGGCAGCGCCCGCCACGCGGCGACGAGGCCCGGTATCAGCCGCGCGAACGCGGGCAGGTACGGATCGTAGGCGGCGGCGCGCAGCCGCTCGGGCGTCCAGCCGCGCTTGCCGGTCAGCAGCAGGTCGGCGTGCGCGCCGCGTGCGTTGGCCCCGACCTGGTCCATGTAGCGCGGATAGTCGGCGGCGCGCGGACTGTCGGGGCCGGCGGCGCTCCATGGCCAGTCGTTGGTGTTGTGGAGCCAGCCGACGCGCGGGTTGGCCACGCTGGGCAACGTGGACAGCGCGTGGAGCCCGCGCCAGTCGGTGGCGGGATCGCTGCCGTCGACGGGGCGGGTATAGTCGAAGCGATCGTCGCGGATCGGCATGAACTGCGGCATCAGGAACGCGATCTCGCCCTTGTCGTCGGCGAACAACGTGTCGTTCGACGAATTGGCCTTGCGCTCGGCGACTGCCAGATAGCCGGCGAGGTCGGTCGCCTTGGTACGCAGCCAGCTTTGTTCGAGCGCGGGGACCGGCCGCCACATCAGCGCGGTGGCGATCCAGCGCCCGTCCCGTGCCGCCACGATCGGGCCGTGGTGCGTCCGCCACGTTGCGAAGCGCCGCTCGCCCGGGCTGCCGTCGCGGCGGCGGAAACGGATCGTCACCTCGCGCCGCGTCACCGGGCGCATCTCCGCACCGTAGCGATAGGCCCAACCGTTCGCGCGCAGCGTCACCGCTTCGGCGAACTGGTCGACGTTGTCGACGGTGGACGAGGTGTGCATCCACCCCGCGTGCGCGTTGAACCCCTGATAAACAAAGAACTGCCCCCAGGTGCTGGCGCCATAAGCGTCCAGCCCTTCGTCGCTCGACAGCTGCGCCTCCGATCGGAAGTAGAAGCTGGTGTGCGGGTTGATGAGCAGCAGCGCCCGGCCGTTGCGGGTCAGCCGTGGCGCGATGGCGATGCCGTTCGATCCGGACGGCTCGCGCGGGACGGAGCCGCGCTCCTCGGGGGTCGGCGGGGTCGGGCGTCCGTAGAAGGTCTGGAGGTCGGACAGCGAGATCCGCTCGATGTCGCCGCCGATGCTCCCCTCGGTGAAGCTGAGCGCCATCCACGGCTCGAAGCGGGTGAGCACGCGCGGCCTGGTCGCGGGATGCGTCGCCAGATAGAAGTTGAGCCCGTCCGCCCACGCGTCCATCAGCGCGCGCAGCCACGCCGGGCTGGCGGCATATTGCGCGCGCAGCGCGTCCGGATCGACGAACAGCCGCTGGCGCAGGTCCGCCCACACCGCCGCCTCGCCATCCGCCTCCGCGGTGCGGCCCAGCGCGGTCAGGTAGTTCGCCTCGACCCGCGCGAAATCGTCCTCCGCCTGCGCATAGGACATGCCGAACACCGCATCGGCGTCGCTGCGCCCGTGGATGTGCGGGATGCCCCAGTCGTCGCGGGTGATCGTGACCCGCGCCGCCTGCGCCTTCCAGCGCGCCGTCGACGCGTCCGGCGCGGCGGCAGCGGTCAGCAGCAACGCGAGGATCGGCAGATGGCGGGCGCGGCGCAGCGGATCGGTCATCGCCGCAGCCTAAACCGCGAAGCCGTCGCCGGCCAAGCACCGCGGTTAGTGTTCTCCGTCGTCAGCGCGCCCAGACCAGTTTGGCGTTGGCGAACTCGCGCGGGCCGAAGAACGACAGCTCGCGCCCATAGCCGGACTTGCCGACCCCGCCGATCGGCACGCGCGGGTCGGAGGCGGAGATGCCGTTGACGAACACCGCGCCGGCGCGGATCCGGCGCGCCAGCGACTGGCCACGCTCGCGGTCGCTGCTCCATAGCGCCGCCGACAGGCCATAGTCGGTGCCGTTCGCCAGTTCCACGGCATGGTCGGCATCGTCGGCGCGCAGGATCGCGGCGACCGGGCCGAACACTTCCTCGCACGCCGCGGACATGCCGGGGGTGACGCCGGACAGCACGGTTGGCGCGTAATAGGAGCCGGGGCCGGGCAGCGCCTCGCCGCCCAGCAGCAACTGCGCGCCCGCCGCGATGCTGGCGCGCA
The DNA here is from genome assembly GCF_031456125.1 of Sphingomonas sp. BE138. Lineage (NCBI taxonomy): Bacteria > Pseudomonadati > Pseudomonadota > Alphaproteobacteria > Sphingomonadales > Sphingomonadaceae > Sphingomonas > Sphingomonas sp. BE138. The sequence continues at coordinate 215,562 of NZ_JAVDUC010000003.1, read as the reverse complement.
CCTGCCGATCCAGATCGTCGCGGCCGCGCGCGCGGGCGAGCGGGCCGATGAACGTCGCTGCGTCGGTCGGATCGCCGACGACCAGCGCCGCGGTGAGTTCGACGACGCGTGCGACGAAGGCGTCGTGGACGCCCGCCTCGACGATCAGCCGCTTCGCGGCGATGCAGACCTGCCCGGTGTTCAGGAAGCGCGACTTGACCGCCGCCTGCGCCGCCGCCTCCAGATCGGCGTCGGCCAGCACCACGAACGGGTCGATCCCGCCCAGCTCCAGCACCGACTTCTTCAGGTGCCGTCCGGCCTCCGCCGCGATCGCGGACCCGGCGGCGATGCCGGCGGTGACGGTCACCGCCGCGATACGGCGGTCCGCGATCACGTCGGCGAGATCGTCCTGCGCGATCGGCAGGTGGAGGAACGCGCCGTCGTCGACCCCCGCCGCCGCGACCGCCTGCTCCAGCGCCGCCGCGCAGCCCAGCACGTTGTCGGCATGTTTCAGCACGAAGCCGTTCCCCGCCAACAGGATCGGCACCGCCGCGCGCAGCGCCTGCCACAGCGGGAAGTTCCACGGCATCACCGCCAGGATCGGGCTGATCGGTTGCCACACCAGCGTCGCGGTGCCGTCGTCCTCGACCGGCAACCGCTCGTCGGACAGCATCGCCGGGCCGTTCTGCGCATACCAGTCGCACAGCCCGGCGCATTTCTCGACCTCGGCGCGGGCCTGCACGATCGGCTTGCCCATCTCGGCGACGATCAGGCCGGCGAGCGTGTCGCTGCGCTCGCGCAGGATCGCGGCGAGCGCGTGCAGTCGCCCGGCACGGTGTTCGACCGGCCGGTCGCGCCACGCTTTCCAGCCGCGCCACGCCCGCTCCAGCGCAGCGTCGATCGCGGCGCCCGACAGCAGGTCGTGCTCGGCGATCACGCGGCCGGTGGCGGGATTGCGCGACGAAACCCTGGTCATGCGTCGAACCTCACGATCTGGCGGACGGCGCGACCGGCGTGCAGGTCGTCGAAGCCGCGATTGATGTCGTCCAGCGACAGGTAGCCGCTCACCAGCCGGTCGACCGGCAGCCGCCCGGCGCGGTAGAGCGCGACGTAGCGGGGAATGTCGCGCGACGGCACGCAGGTGCCGATGTAGCTGCCCTTCAGTGTCCGCTCCTCCGCTACCAGCGCGACCACGTTCACCGGCAGTGCGGCGTCGGGCGGCGGCAGCCCGGCGGTGACGGTGGTGCCGCCGCGCCGCGTCATCGCCACCGCACTGTCGAGCGCGCGGACCGAGCCCGCCATCTCCAGCACCACGTCGCAGCCGCCGCCGGTCAGCGCGCGGACCTGCGCGACCGCCTCCTCGCCCGCCCTGACCGTCGCGGTCGCGCCCAGATCGCGGGCGAGCGCCAGCTTGTCGTCCATCAGGTCGACCGCGATCACCTGCGCCGCGCCCGCCGCCAGCGCGCCCAGCACCGCGGCCAGCCCGACCCCGCCGAGCCCGACGACCGCGACGGTCTGCCCGGCGCGCACCTCGGCGGTGTTCACCACCGCGCCGACTCCGGTCAGCACCGCGCACCCGAACAACGCCGCCTCCGCCAGCGGCAGCGCCGGATCGACCTTCACCAGCGAGCGGCGCGAGACGACCGCATGCGTGGCGAACGCCGAGCAGCCGAGGTGGTGATGCACCGCGCCGTCCGCGTCGTGCAGCCGGGTGGCGCCCGACAGCAGCCGCCCGTCGCCGTTCGCCGCCTCGCCGGGGCCGCACAGCGCCGGCCGTCCCTCCGCACACGGCAGGCAATGCCCGCAGCTCGGCATGAACACCATGACGACATGGTCGCCGACCGCCAGATCGTCGACGTCGTCGCCCAGCGCCGCGACCGTCCCCGCCGCCTCGTGCCCCAGCGCCATCGGCAGCGGGCGCGGGCGGTCGCCGTTGATGACCGACAGGTCGGAATGGCACAGCCCGGCCGCGGCGATCCGCACCAGCACCTCGCCCTTGCCCGGCGGGTCGAGCTCCAGCGTCTCGACGACGAGCGGGCGGCTGTCGGCATAGGGCAGCGGTGCGCCGCGCCGGCGCAGGACGGCGGCCTCGATCTTCATGCGCGCGTCCATCCTCTCGTCCGTGGCCGGTGCGGCTTCATCAGCCCGGAATAGCCGGCTACACGCGCGGATCAAAGGAGAGACTATGGCAAGGGAAGCGCTGCGGCCGCGCGACGGCTATCGCTGGTGGCAGGATATCGTCACCCGGTGGAGCGACAACGACGCCTACGGCCACGTCAACAATGCGATCTACTACCATTGGTTCGACACGGCGGTGAACAACTGGTTGATCGCGGCCGGGCTGCTCGACGTCGCGCACGGCGATCCGATCGGCCTGGTGGTGGAGACGCAGTGCCGCTACGCGCGCTCCGTCAGCTATCCCGAACCGGTCGCGATCGGCGTGGCGCTCGACCGGCTCGGGACGTCGAGCGTCACCTACCGGCTGGGCGCGTTCACCGCCGGTGCGCACGATGCGGCGGCGGAGGCGGTGTTCACGCACGTCTATGTCGACCGCGCGAACCGCCGCCCGGTGCCGCTGCCGGCGGCGTGGCGCGAGCGGCTGGAGACGCTGCGGCCGGTGTCAGGCTAAGGCCCGATCCACTTACGTGGACGCGCCGCGGTGCCACGCCACCGCGATCTCGCCGAGCCGACGCAGCGCGTGTTCGTGGGCGGGGCGGACATCCTCGCTGTAGGCCGGATGCTCGACATAGCCGGCGACGACCAGCGCGCCGCCGCCGGGCGGGACGAGCACCGCGAGGTCGTTGGTCTTGTTGCCGACGCCGCGGCGCATGCCCGTGCCGGTCTTGTCCATGCCGCGCCAGCCGGAGGGCGCACCCGCCCTGATCCGCGCCAGCCCGCTGCGCGTCGCCGCCATCCACCCCTGCAACAGGCGGCGCCTGCCCGGCGTGAGGACGTCGCCCAGCACGATCCGTCCCACCGTGTGCGCCATCGCGCGCGGGGTCGTACTGTTCTCCTGCGTGCCCGGCGGGATCACGTTGACGCCGGGTTCGTCGCTGTCGATCCGGCTCACCGCGTCGCCGGTGCCGCGCCAGAACCGCGTGAGCGCCGCGGGGCCGCCGAGCCGGCGCAACAGGACGTTGGCCGCGGCATTGTCGCTGGTGACTTGTACCGCCTCGGCCAGCCGCACGATCGGCAGGTGGCCGTCGTCGAGATGCGCCGCGACCACCGGCGAATGACCGACGATGTCGCCGCGACCGAAGCGCAACGGCTCGTCGAGGTCGAGCCGCCCGGCGTCGGCTTCCTGCAGCGCCATCGCCGCCAGCGACAGCTTGAAGGTCGAACAATGGCAGAAGCGCTCGTCGGTGCGCCATCCGACGCTGCGCCCGCTGCCGACGTCGAGCACGAACGCCCCGATGCGCCCGCCGATCGCGCGCTCCAGCGCGCGCACCTGCGCGACCGCGTCCATCGGTCGCGCGCGCGCGCCACGGGGCAGCAGGATGCCCGCGCCGGCACCGATCGCGAAGGTGCGGCGGTCGATCATCGCGGCGTCCTCACTTGGCCGCGGTTACCTCGATCTCGACGAGATAGGCCGGGCTGGCGAGCGCGGCGACCTGCACCGTCGAGCGCGCGACGGTGTTCGGGTTCTCCGCGGTGCCGAAGAATTGCTTGAAGCCGTCGTTCATGCCCGCAAAATCCATCTTGCCGCCGAGCTTCGGATCACCCGCGACGAAGACCGTCATCTTGATGACGTCGGACATCGCGAAGCCGCGCGCCGCCAGGATGCCCTTGATCTTGTTCAGGATGCTGACGGTCTGTGTCTTCGTGTCGCCATAGTCGTCGCTGGTCAGCTGCGCCGGCGGCTTCTTGTTGGCGGGGTCGAGCAGCGCGGCGAGCTGCCCCGACAGGTACAAGGTCGTCGCCCCCGGCTTGACCGTCACCCCCTGAAGGATGAGGCCGGGCGGCGTATTGGCGTGGCGCGTGACGGCGCCGGTCTGGGCGGCGGCGCCGGTCGCGATCCCGGACGCGGCGGCAAGCGCGGGCACGGAGACGACGGCGGCGAGCAGGCGAGGCGACATGGCGGATCCTTTCAGGACGGTCGTGATCGGCGGGCGCCCGGCCGGACGCCCGCCGGGACGTATCAGAAGTTGATGTTGAGGCGCGCGTAATAATAGCCGCCGTTGATGCCGTAGGGGCTGAAGGTCAGCGGCGCATCCAGCACGTTGCCGCCGTTCACCAGCGTCTGGTTGGTGGTGCCGGGCACCAGCGGCACGGTCGGCGGGCGCTTGTTGAAGACGTTGTTGGCGCCGAGCGCGAGGCTGAGGTCGGGTGTGATATCGTAGTTCAGCTCGATGTCGCCGATGAAGGTCGTGCCGATCGCCTGTTCGTAGAACACGCCGCCGTCCGGGCTGAGCTGTGCCGAGGTCTTGCCGTAGACCGTCCCGCGCAGTGTCGCGGAGAATTTCTCGATGCTGTAGAGGACGGACGTGATCACCTTCACGCGCGGGGAGGCGGTTTCGATGTTCGACTGCGCACCGGCGTTGAACAGCGGAGTCGCCTGCCCGGTGGTGGGATCGGTCAGGCTGGACGGCGCCGCGATGAGGCGGGTGAGCTTGGTCTCGTTGTAATTGCCCGAGATCGTCCAGTTGGCCCGCCCGTAATCGCCGAAGTCGGTGGTATACGTCGCCACCAGGTCGACCCCGCGCGTGCGCGTGTCGGCGCCGTTGGTGAAGATGTTGATGCCGGTCTGGCTGACGGTCGGATCCAGCACGTTGCCGTTGGCGATGATCGCTTGCGTCACGACCGGGAAATTGACCGCGCCGCCGCTGCCGAAGATCGACCCGGTGCCGAGAATGCGGTCGCGGATGCGCACCTGATAGGCGTCGAGCGTGATGGTGAGCGCGGGGGTTGGCCGGATCACCGTCCCCAGCGAATAGTTGGTCGACTTCTCGGGCTTGAGGTTCTGAAAGCCGATCAGCTTGGCGGCGGCGGAATTGGCCGGCAGCTGGACGAAGGCGGCGGTCGGCGACACGTTGGTGGCGGAATAGAAGGATTCGGCCAGCGTCGGTGCGCGGAAGCCGGTGGAGATGGTACCGCGCACCGCAAAGGCGTCCGAGACGTCGTAGCGACCGGTACCCTTGTAGATGAAGCGGCTGCCGAAGTCGGAATAATGTTCGTAGCGGCCCGCCACGTCCACCTTCAGCGCCTCGACCGGGTTTGCGGCGACGTCGACGTAGAGCGACGTGCCGGTGCGCGCATGGACCCCGGCATCGGAGGGGCGGAAGCCAGGATAGGACTGCCCGCCCTCCTTGTAGATCGATCCGGGATCGCCCGAGCCGATCTCGTACAGGTTGCGGCGATATTCGGCGCCGAATGCCAGCGTGATCGGCGTCGCGAGACCCGCCTCGATTTCGCGCCGCACATCGGCGTTGACGGTGAACTCGGTCGACTTGAACAGGCCGTTGTAGAAGCTGGTGGGGGTGAAGCCGGTGTCGGCGTATAGCGAGGCGTTGGCGGAATCGATCGTATAGACCAGCGCCTTGTCCTGCCCGAAGGTGGTCGACAGGTCGTAGTGGAAGCCGCCGGCATCGCCGCGCACGCCGCCGGTGAACGCCATGTCGTCCTCGCGGATCTTCTGGCGCGGGCTGAACCCGTTTGCGGGATTGTCGCCTTCCGGATCGAAATAGGTGGTGACCCCGGCGACGGTGCGCGAGACGCGGGTCGGCACGCGGACGTTCTGGTAGGCGCTGGCGATCCGTTTCGAATAGGTGCCGAAGCTGTACACCTCGACGCTGCCGAAATCATACGAGCTGTTGTATTGGAGGTTGGTGAGCGATGATTGCGCGTCGCCGTTGATGCGGTTCACGTACGGGAACTTGTCGATCAACGGGAAGAGTTGTCGCTGGACCGCGGACAGCGCCGGGTTGGATGTCGCGGTCAGCAGGTTGCCGTTGCTGTCGGTCACGCGCCGGTCGAGCCCGCCGATCTGCGTGAAGTCGTGGAAGCGGTGGAAGCCGGTGACGTTCAGGAAGCCGTTGTCGCCCAGCTTCGTCGCGAGATGCAGCGTCCCCGCCAGCGTGTCGCCGCCGACATCGTAGTTGCGGCCGGCGGTGACATAGCCGTCGCCGCCTTCGCTGTCGTCCTTCAGGATGATGTTGATGACCCCGGCGATCGCGTCGGAGCCGTATTGCGCCGCCGCGCCGTCCTCCAGCACCTCGATGCGCTTGATCGACGACGGGCTGATCAGGTCGAGGTCGGCGGTCGCCGCACCCTGGAACGGTCCGCCGAGCACCGCCAGGTTGGACGTGCCGTGGCGGCGCTTCCCGTTGACCAGCACCAGCGCGTGGTTCGGGCTGAGCCCGCGCAGCCGGGCGGACAGCGTCAGGTTGGCGGTGTCGCCGCCGAACGCCTGCGCCACGAAGGACGGTACGAGCTGCGTCAGCACCTGGTTCAGGTTCGGCTGGCCGACGTGGCTCAGCGCTTCCTCGCCCAGCACCTTGATCGGGGTGGCGCTTTCGGCCGCGGTGATGCCGGTCGCGCGCGTGCCGGTGACGATCACCTCTGTGCCATCCTGCGGCTCCGCGCCGGCGATCGGATCGGGGTCGACGGTGGCCGATACCGGCATCAGCGATGGTGCCGCTTGCTGAGCAGAAGCAGGCGTCGCGATTGAAATCAGATAATATGCCGACAACGCTGCATAAGACACGCCATGACGTAGAATCATCCCAATCCCCCTTGTCGAGTGCAGACAAACAGGATCCTCTCCGAACGGGGCGGTGCTTATGATTATAATATCTTGTAATCGCTGATTCGTTGCTGCCCCGCCATCACATTCGACCTGCCAACTATTTGCAATGATTCAGCGTGTGGCAAGATACATTGTGATTCGGCACAAAACAAATTTGGCGCAGTGAACCAGCTAAAAATATCGCTCAGTGCTATGCATTAGGTGCGCGATGCCGATGTCCACCGGGCGAGATCCGGTAGACGGTAGTGCATCAAGTTTGTCATGAATACTTCCGGCACCCCATGCGACTATTGTCGTTACGGTCGCCGGGGGCCTTAGTCGGGTTCTTGATGATCCAGGCGGCGCGATCGACGCGAGAGGCGGCCCGACCTGCTGCCGCGCACGGGAGCGCGTGTCCGGGTCACGCCGCGCGCCGGGTGCGGGGTGCGCCGTCAGCCGCGACCCGTCGCGCCAGTGCGGTCACCTGCCGCCTGGCGGACTGGATGCCGCCCTCTTGCCAGCCGGGCGTCTGGCTGAGCGCGGCGGTCGCGAAATAGATCCGGCCTTCCGGCTCCTGCAGGAAGCGGAACGCCGGGGTGTCGATATGCCCCTCCTGCCGGCCGTTCGCGCTGCCCGCGTTCCAGTCCGGCCACGGCCCCAGGCTGAACGGCACCTTGTGCCAGTTGACGGCCAGTCCGTTGACGCAATCCGCGCCATGCCCGGGGTGGAGCCGGTCGATCACGCCGCGCGAGAAGGCGATCTGCTCGGCGATCGGGCGCTTCTGGAACTCGGCGGCGTTCGGGCCGGAGCTGTAGCAGCCGAGGATCATGCCGCGCTCGCTGTGCAGCCCGGCCGAAGGATACCAGATCAGCGTGGTCGGCCCACCGACGAACGAGATGCCGCCGTAGATCTGCTCGCGTTCCCAGAAGCGCGGGCTTTCGAACGCGACCTTGTTCGAATAATCGTACTTCACCTCCGCCACCGTCCGCTTCAGCCGCGGCGAGAAGTCGGTGTCGATGGTCGCCAGAACCGGGAAGGGGATGGTGCATATCAGATAGTCGGCGGCGACGCGGCTCACCACGCCGCTCATGCGATCGCGGTAGACGACGTCGACGCCCGAGGGACCCTGACGGATCTGCGTCACCTCCGCGCCCAACAGCGCCGGGCGGCGCAGATGGCGGTCGAACCCGGCATGGATACGATCCATGCCCCCCACGGGCTCGAACATCGTCGCCTGCATGTACAGATTGTCCTCGAACAGCGTCATCGGCAGCCGCTGGTTGGCGAGCAACTGGTCGAGCGGCATCGCCGTGGACGGCGATGCGAAGGTGACGCCCGCGCCCGGCGCGGTGCCGAAGCCCGACCGCTCGGTGCCGGTGAAGCTGTTGGCCGCATCCAGATCGCCGTATGCCTTGAGGAACGGCATCAGCCGCTCGCGGTCGATCGCGGTGAGCTGTTTGTCGAGCGATCCCTGGTCGATCGCCTTGACCAGCAGCTCGGCGATCCGCCCGCGCATATCGTTGATGGCGGTGCGCATCCGGATCTTCGACCCGTCGTCGCCCATGATATAGGCCGAGCGGCTGGAATTGACCTCCACCTCCATCGGTACGCCGAACTTCCTGGCATAGCCGAGCAGCCCCTGGTGGAAGCTGGGGATGCGCGCCGGCCCGGCGTTGAAATAGATGCCGTCGGAAAAGCGCGCGACCTGATCCGCTTCGCCGATCATCTCGATCCGGTCGGCGGCGCGCACCGTCCAGGCGCGCCCGCCGACCCGGTCGCGCGCCTCCAGCAAGGTGACGAGGAAGCCCGCCTGTTCCAGTTCATAGGCCGCGGTCAGCCCCGCGATACCGGCACCGAGCACCACGACGTGCCGCCCGCGACCAACCTCGGCGGGCAGCGGCGCCCACTCCTCGGCATGCGCGATGCCGGCGATGCCCAACGCCTGCATCGCCCCCAACATGGGGCCGAGCCCCGCCACCATCCCCAATTTTCCAAGAACCGCGCGCCGTGTCGCTGTCACCAACCTGTCCCCCTGATCCCCGATACCGAACAGGGTGACGGCTGCTCGCCGTCACCAACCCGTCAGCATCCTCTCGAGCTCAGGATCACAGGTCGCCCCGGCCGCCTTCAAAGGCGGCGGCGCAACTTTCGGTCACTCGCTCGTGCGGCGAGCGAGTCGAAATGAAACCTATTCTTCATAAAAGCGCAACTTCTTTGTTCGCGGGCGCAGCAACTTAGCGCTGGTCGGGCTAGACGCGGGTGCGCCCCGCCGCGGTCGCCGCATCGCTCGCCAGGCGATCGGCACGTTCGTTCTCCGGGTGGCCGGCGTGCCCCTTGACCCACTTCCACTCCACCCGGTGCGGCTGCGCGGCGGCGAGCAGCTCCTGCCACAGGTCGGCGTTCTTGACCGGCTTCTTGTCGGCGGTCTTCCAGCCGTTCTTCTGCCAGCCGTGGATCCACTTGGTCAGCCCGTCCATGACGTAGCGGCTGTCGGTCGACAGCGTGACGCGACACGGCCGGGTGAGCGCGTTCAGCCCGCGGATCGCGGCGGTCAGTTCCATGCGGTTGTTGGTGGTCAGCGGCTCGCCGCCGGCCAGTTCCTTTTCGTGGCGGCCGGCACGGATCACCGCGCCCCAGCCGCCCGGGCCGGGATTGCCCTTGCACGCGCCGTCGGTGAACAGCTCGACCTGCGTCAGCTCGGTCATGCGAACGCCTCGGGATGGGCCGCATACCAGTCGAGCCGGCGCAGATACGCGAGCGGGTCCTTGCGCATCACCAGCGCGTCGGCGGGCGTGTGCAGCCAGTCCCACGCGCGGCTGAGCAGGAAGCGGATGCACGCCCCTTCGGCGAGCAGCGGCAAGGCGGCGCGCTCCGCCGCGCTCAGCGCGAACGTCTCGGCATAGCCGGCGAGCAGCCCGGCGCCGACCGCCGCATCGGGATGCTCGCCGCGCGCATCGAACGTCCACGCCGAGTGCATCACCGCCAGGTCATAGGCGCGCAGGTCCGTGCAGGCGAAATAGAAGTCGATCAGCCCGGTCACCTCGTCGCCGTGCATCAGCACGTTGTCGGGGAACAGGTCGGCATGGATCGCGCTGACCGGCAGCCCGGTGGGCCACGCCGCCTCGACGCGTGCGAGGGCGGCGTCGACCCGGTCGAACAGGCCGGGCCGGATCGTGTCCAAGTCGCGGCCGCACCGCTCCAGCAACGGCCGCCATGTCGCGATCCCCATCGAATTGGCGCGCGTCGGCGCGAAATCGGCGAGGGCGGCGTGCATCTCACCCATCGCGCGCGCCGCGGCCTGCGCCTGCGCGGGCGTGGGGTGCGAGACGGACACGCCGGGCAGGAAGCGGATCAGGCACGCCGGCCGGCCCGCCAGCGTCTGGATGACGCCGCCGTCGCGATCGGGAATCGCCGGCGGCACCGCCAGCCCGCGCGCGGCGAGATGATCGAGCAACGCCATGAAGAACGGCAGGTCGCCCGCCGCCACGCGCTTTTCATACAGCGTCAGGATGAAGCGCGCGGTGCTGGTGTCGACGAGGTAGTTGGAATTCTCCACCCCCTCGGCGATCCCCTTCACCGATATCAGTTCGCCGGCATCGTAGCGGCGCAGGAAGTCGGCGAGCGACTCGGCGGAGACGTGCGTGTAGACGGCCATGACGGATGCTGGATCAGGCGGCGGTATCGAGCTCGCGCGGCAGCTTGAACGCGATCGTCTCGCGCGTGGTCTCCTCCTCGCGCTCCGTCACGTCGAAGCGCGTCGCGAGCCGGTCGACCAGCTCGCGCACCAGCAGCTCGGGCGCCGACGCCCCGGCGGTGATGCCGAGCGTGCCGACCCCGTCGAGGAACGACCAGTCGAGTTCGGCCGCACGCTGGATCAGCGCGGCGCGGATGCCCTGCCGCTCGGCGACCTCGACCAGTCGCAGCGAGTTGGAGGAATTGGGCGCGCCGATCACCAGCACGGCGTCGCACGCATCGGCGATCGCCTTGACCGCCGCCTGTCGGTTCGACGTGGCGTAGCAGATGTCCTCGCCACGCGGCGCCTGGATCGCGGGAAAGCAGCGGTGGAGCGCTTCGACCATCGCGGCGGTGTCGTCCACCGACAGCGTGGTCTGCGTCAGGAACGACAGGTTCTGCGGATCGGGGACGACCAGCGCCTCGACGTCCGCCACGGTCTCGACCAGCGACATCGCGCCCTCGGGCACCTGCCCGAAGGTGCCGATCACCTCCGGGTGGCCGGCATGGCCGATGAAGACGATGTGGCGGCCCGCCGCCACCAGCCGCTCGGCCTGGCGATGGACCTTGGAGACCAGCGGGCAGGTGGCGTCGAGATAGTCGAGCCCGCGGTTCTGCGCCGCGGCCGGCACCGACTTCGGCACGCCATGCGCCGAGAAGACGACCGGCGCCCCGTCCGGTACCTCGTCCAGTTCCTCGACGAAGATCGCACCCTTGGCCTTCAGCGAGTCGACCACGAATTTGTTGTGGACGATCTCGTGCCGGACATAGACCGGCGCACCGTGCTTCTCGATCGCCAGCTCGACGATGCGGATCGCGCGATCGACGCCCGCGCAGAACCCGCGCGGTGCGGCGATCAGCAGTTCGAGCGGGCGGCGGGGCGGGGTGGCGGGATCGGGAACGGTGTCGGCCATGTTCGCGGCTCTACGCGAATGCTTGCTCCGGCGATAGACGGTTCCTATGCTGGCGACGACCCGGGGCCGTTTCGCGGCGCCGTATCGCCTCCTGCCCAATTGCCCGGGATTGTGTTCGTGAACGCTCGCTATATCGCCGCTCCGCTGGTCCTGCTGCTCGTGGCCGGTTGCGCGAAAAGCGGGGAGATCGACGTGTCCGGCGGCGGCGCCGGCATCACCGCGGTGCGCAGCGCGTGCCCGACCGTGGGCGTCCCCGCCGGCACCGGCGACGTGACGTTGTTCGATCCGCCCGCCAGCCGCGCGGCGAGCGCGATCGATGTCGTCGCGACGATCAGCAACGTGCGCTCGACCTGCAACGACCAGGGCGAGGACGTCTCGACCCGCGTCACCTTCGACGTGCGCGCACGCCGCACCCGCACCGATGGCGCGCGCGACGTGACGCTTCCCTATTTCATCGTCGTGACGCGCGGTGGCAGCCAGGTCGTCGCCAAGCGCGTCTCGCAGGTCGGGCTGCACTTCGACGCCGGCCAGTCGCTGGCGACCACCAGCGCCGAGGCGAGCAGCGCGGTCGCGCGCAGCGCCGCGACGCTGCCGCAGGACGTTCGCGACCGCCTGACCCGCCGCCGCAAGGCCGGGGACGAGGATGCCGCGGTCGATCCGCTCGCCGACCCGACCGTCCGACAGGCGGTGGCGTCGGCGACGTTCGAGGCGCTGGTCGGCTTCCAGCTGACCCAGGACCAGCTGCGCTACAACGCCACGCGTTAACCACGAAGGCGGGCAGCCTTTATCAGCCCGGCGGATTGTCCGGCCACTCATCTTTGCGAAAGGTTTGACGGTGTAGGACGGACGCCGTCTGCGTCGCGGGTGACGTAGGACGAAGGAACGTGACGTGACCAGCCTGTCTCCGATTGCCGCTTCCCTGTCGACCGCGCGCCTCGCCGCGACGGCGCGGCCGGCGCTTGCGCAGGCGGCGGGCACGTCGGCGGCACCGGTCGCCGCGGCATCGCCGGCGAAGGCGGCGGTGGCGGTCCGCGACGATGCCGGCTCGACCGGCAGCCTGATCCGTACCGCCAGCGATCAGCTCGATCAGTTCGACCGGGTCATGGAGAAATTGCGCAGCAGCATGGCGGCGGGCGCGGTGACCTATGGCGGCGCGCCATCGATCGGGCAGGGGCGTATCATCGATCGCCTCGCCTGACGCGGGAAGCGTCGACAGGGCTTGTTCCCCCGGCCGGCTTCGCTACGGAACGAAGCGTGACCGACGACGATCGCCTGATCTCGCCCGCGCGCCGTGTCGAGGATGTCGACGCTGCGCTGCGCCCCAAGACGCTCGACGATTTCGTCGGGCAGAAGGCCGCGCGCGAGAACCTGCGCGTGTTCATCGAGGCCGCCAGGGGGCGCGGCGACGCACTCGATCATGTGCTGTTCTTCGGACCGCCGGGGCTCGGCAAGACCACGCTGGCCCAGATCGTCGCGCGCGAGATGGGGGTCGGCTTCCGCGCCACGTCGGGTCCGGTGATCGCCAAGTCGGGCGATCTCGCCGCGTTGCTCACCAATCTCGAGGACGGCGACGTGCTGTTCATCGACGAGATCCACCGCCTGCAACCCGCGGTGGAGGAAGTGCTCTATCCGGCGATGGAGGACCGCGCGCTCGACCTGATGATCGGCGAGGGGCCGTCGGCACGCAGCGTGCGCATCGACCTGCCGCGCTTCACGCTGGTGGGTGCGACGACGCGGCAGGGCCTGCTGACGACGCCGCTGCGCGATCGCTTCGGGATCCCGGTGCGGCTGCAATTCTACACGGTCGACGAACTGGAGCGCGTGGTGTCGCGCGCCGCGCAACTGCTCGACCTCGGCATCGCGCGCGACGGCGCGATCGAGATCGCGCGGCGCGCGCGCGGGACGCCGCGCATCGCCGGACGGTTGCTGCGGCGCGTGCGCGACTTCGCCAACGTTGCCGGGGTTGCGGTGGTCGATGCGGCGATCGCGGATCGCGCGCTCGACCGGCTGGAGGTCGACAAGCTCGGACTCGACGCGATGGATCGCCGCTATCTGACGATGATCGCGGACATTTACCGCGGCGGGCCGGTCGGGGTGGAGACGCTGGCGGCCGGCCTGAGCGAGCCGCGCGACACGATCGAGGAGGTGATCGAGCCCTATCTCATTCAGCTCGGCCTCGTCGCGCGCACCGCGCGCGGGCGCGTGCTGAACGCGGGCGGATGGAAGCATCTCGGTCTCAACCCGCCGGCGGGCGCGCAGGACGGTCTGTTCGATTGACCGAAGGGCTGTCCTACAGGCGCCCGACCGTGTCATGGACGGTGCATGATGGAGGCGCGCGAATGTTGAGAAGTCCCGCCGGCGTCTCAACTTTCGCAACATTCGCGCGCCGGACGACCGGACCGCGACCATAAAAGAAAATTGCTGCGTGGCACCCAAGCCACAGGTCTGATAGCGACATGGGTCATGCCCGTGTCCGCCGCCCGTTCCGCCCGCGAGATCCTCGTCAATCTCCATGACGTGATGGCGGCGCGATCGAACGCGCAGGCCAAGCTGAACTCGGTGGTCGAGATCATCGGCGAGGCGCTCGATAGCGAGGTGTGCTCGATCTACCTGCTGCGTGAGGGCGTGCTGGAATTGTTCGCGACGCGCGGGCTCGATCCGGCGGCGGTGCACGTGACGAAGCTGGCGCTGGGCGAGGGGCTGGTCGGCACGATCGCGCAGAACAACGAGGTGCTGAACCTTGACGAGGCGGCCAGCCATCCCGATTTCGCCTACAAGCCTGAGACCGGCGAGGACCGCTACCACAGCTTCGCCGGCGTCCCGATCATCCGGCGCGAGCGTGCGGTGGGGGTGCTGGCCGTCCAGCACGCCGATCCGCGCCGCTACGAGGATGTCGAGATCGAGGCGTTGCAGACGGTGGCGATGGTGCTGAGCGAGCTGATCGCCAATGCCGGCCTGATCGACCAAGCCAGCCCGCGCGACCGCCCGCAATCGACCGCGCCGACGCGCATCCCGGGGCAGAAGCTGGTCGACGGCATGGCGGCGGGCTGCGCGGTCTTCCACCAGCCGCGTATCCATATCGAGCACACCGTCGCCGAGGATACCGAGGCCGAGCGCCACCGCGTCTATGCCGCCTTCGACAAGATGCGCGAGCAGATCGACCGGATCGCGCGCGAGGCGGAATTCGGCGTCGGCGACGAACATCAGGAGGTGATCGCCACCTACAAGATGTTCGCCTATGACGAAGGCTGGGCACGGCGCATCAACGAAGCGATCGACAGCGGGCTGACCGCCGAGGCGGCGATCGAACGCGTGCAGCAGCGCACCCGCCAGCGCATGCGCGAGATCGACGATCCGCTGCTCGCCGACCGGATGCACGATCTGGAGGATCTGTCGAACCGGCTGCTCAGGATCGTCTCCGGCCAGATGGGAACGGCGGCGCAGCTGGGGTTGCGGCAGGACACGATCCTGATCGCGCGCAACCTGGGGCCGGCGGAGCTTCTGGAGTACGACCGCCGCCGCCTGAAGGGCGTCGTGCTGGAGGAAGGGTCGCTGACCGCGCACGTCACGATCGTCGCGCGGGCGATGGGAGTGCCGGTGCTGGGGCGGGTCCGCGACGTCCGTCGGCTGATCGGCGAGGGCGACCTGCTGCTACTCGATGTGACCGAGGGGACGCTCACCGTCCGCCCGACCCCCCCGATGGAGGAGGCGTTCGACGCCAAGCTGGGCGCGCGCCAGAAGCGCAAGGCCGCCTATGCCGCGCTTCGTGACGTCGCGCCCGAGACGAAGGACGGCCACCGCGTCACGGTGATGGTCAACGCCGGGCTGCGCGACGACGTGGCGGCGCTCGACGTGACCGGCGCGGACGGGATCGGACTGTTCCGCACCGAATTCCAGTTCCTCGTCTCCGCGACCCTGCCGCAGCGCGAGCGCCAGCAGCGGCTGTACCGCGAGGTGCTCGACGCCGCCGGATCGCGGCCGGTGATCTTCCGCACCGTCGATATCGGCGGCGACAAGGCGCTGCCGTACCTTGTCCATGCCGAGGACGAGGAGAATCCGGCGATGGGCTGGCGCGCGCTCCGCCTCGCGCTGGAGCGCGACGGGTTGATGAAGGCGCAGGCGCGCGCGCTGCTGGAGGCCGCGGCCGGGCGGACGCTTAACGTCATGTTCCCGATGGTGTCGGAAGCGTGGGAGTTCGACGAGGCGCGCGCGCTGTTCGAGCGGCAGCGCGACTTTCTCCACGGCCGCGGCAAGCGGTTGCCGCAGGAGGTCCGCTATGGGGCGATGCTCGAGGTGCCGGCGCTGGCGTTCCAGCTCGACCTGCTGCTGCCCAACGTCGACTTCCTCTCGATCGGCACCAACGACCTGACGCAATTCCTTTTTGCCGCCGACCGCGCCAACCCGAAGCTGGCCGAGCGCTACGACTGGCTGTCGACCTCGATCCTGCGCTTCCTGCGCCGCGTCGCGGTGCCGGCAGCGCAGGCGGGGGTGCCGGTCGGGGTCTGCGGCGAGATGGGCGGGCGCCCGCTGGAGGCGATGGCGCTGATCGGGCTGGGGATCGACCGGCTGTCGATCACTCCCGCCGCGGTCGGCCCGGTCAAGGCGATGATCCGCTCGCTGGATCATGCCGCGCTAACCGCGTTCATGAACCAGCTGCTCGCCGCGCCGCCGCGCGACGTGCGCGGCACGCTGGGACAATGGGCCGCGGCGCAGGGCGTCGAACTGGCGTAGCGATCGGACGGATTGAGCCAGCGCGGAGCGGTGCGATCGGTTGACACGTCGACACCGCTTTGAAAGACGATGCGAAGGCGAGAGCAGCACATGCGGGGTCGGAGACAGGAATGAGCGAAGGCGAGCATCCCGCGCAGGCGGCGACCCCGGTCGGTGCTGCGCAGCCCGCCACGGTGGGCGGGCGGCTGCGTGCCGCGCGCGAGGCGCAGGGACTGTCGGTGGCCGAGGTCGCGGCGCGAACCCGCGTGACGCAGCGCTTCCTGGAGGCGCTGGAGGACGACCGGCTCGATCTGCTGCCGTCGCCGACCTATGCTTCGGGCTTCGCGCGTGCCTATGCGCGCGCGGTCGGGCTCGACCAGGCCGAGATCGGGCGCGGGATCCGCGGCGAACTGGCACGCGGCGCCATGCCGATGCGCCAGCATCATATCGAGGAGATCGCCGATCCTTCGCGCGGGCCGTCGCGCGGGCTGGTGATCGTCGCCGCGGGCGTGGCGCTGGCGGTGCTGGTGCTCGGCATATTGTGGCTGTCGACGGGTATGTTCCGCGGCACGCAGGAAGCGCCGGAAGTGGCGGCGGCCAGCCCGGCGGCGGTCGCGCGGAGCGCTCCGGTCCCGCCGCCGAGCCCGACGCCGTCCGCGGGCAAGGTGGTGCTGACGGCGAAGAACGAGGTGTGGATGCGCGTCTACGACGGCGCGAACAAGACGCTGTTCACCGGCACGTTGCAGCCGGGGCAGACCTTCGACGTGCCGCAAGGCGCCGACCGCCCGATGCTGAATATCGGCCGCCCGGACCAGTTGCAGATCACGGTCGATGGGCGCGCCCTGCCGCCGCTCGGCGACGGCAAGCGCGCGATGAAGGACGTCGGGGTGAGCGCGCCGGCGCTGGCGGCACGCTTCTCGGGCGCGCCGGCACCGACCGCTTCCCCGCCGACCGCGACGTCGGGAGCAGGTGGGGCGTCGGTGCCGCCCGCGTTCCAGGCGAGTGCGGGGGAGTGACGGTGCGCTCGCCGGCTTCAGGCTGGCGAAAGCATCGATGGTTCAAGACGATGGCCGATGCCGTGGCGCATCGGGGGAAGACGGGATGACGAGATTTTTGCTGGGCGCCGCGATCGCCGTGACCTTGAGCAGCCCGGCGCTGGCGCAGCGCGACGCGCCGGTCGAGGCGCGTGTCGACAAGCTGGAGAGCGAGATGCGCGCGGTGCAGCGCAAGGTCTTCCCGGGCGGCGCGGGCATGATGGTAGAGCCGCAGATCGCGCCGACCGCGCCGACCTCGGTGGAGGCCGCCGGGGTGCCGGCCTCGGGCGCGATCACCGACCTGACCGCGCGGGTGACGTCGCTGGAGCAGCAGCTGGCGTCGATGACCGGACAGATCGAGCAGAACGAGTATCGCGTGCGGCAGCTGGAGCAGCAGTTCGCCGACTATCGCAGGGCGACCGACGCGAAGCTCGCCGCGCCGCCGCCCGCCGCGACGCCGGTGCAGCCGGTCGGCGGTCCGGACGTGACCGTGCCGGAAGCGCCTGAACCCGCTGACAAATCAGCCGCTACCGCGTCCGTCACGAAGCCGAGCACGGGCGACGCGGCGGAGGACGGGTATCTTTATGGATATCGGTTGTGGGAGGCCAAGAGGTACGGCGAGGCGGTGACGGCGTTGAAGAAGGTCGTTGCCGATCATCCCAAGAGCCGCCGCGCGAGCTATGCGCAGAATCTGATCGGGCGCGCGTATCTCGACGATGGCAAGCCAAGTCTTGCCTCGATCGCTTTCTACGACAATTACAAGAAGTTCCCCGATGGCGAGCGTGCGCCGGACAGCCTTTACTATCTCGGCAGCGCGCTGGTGAAGCTCGACAAGGCGCCGGACGCCTGCAAGGTCTATGGCGAGCTGACCGACGTCTATGGCGCGACGATTTCGGCGAAGATGAAGGCGGACGTCGCCAAGGCCCGCATCGCCGCCAAGTGCAAGTGAGGTGACGCTGCGGGCGCTGCCGGAACCGGCAGTGGCGCGTTTTTACCACGCTGCGCACGCTTTGTTCACGCGTTTCGGCAACGTCGGTGCCGAACGGTATGCGTTGGCGGTATCGGGCGGCGCGGACAGCATGGCGATGCTGCGGCTGGCTGCGGCGGCATGGCCGGGGCGGGTGATCGCGGCGACGTTCGACCACCGCCTGCGGGCCGGATCGGACGTGGAGGCGGCGATGGTCGCGGACGTCTGCGCGATGCTGGACGTGCCCCATGCCACGCTGCTGCCCGGCGCGCCGATCACCGGCAACAGCATCCAGATGCGCGCGCGAACGGCGCGGTATGCCGCACTCGGGGCCTGGACAGCGGAGGCGGGTGCGCGGTTCCTGTTCACCGCGCATCATGCCGACGACCAAGCCGAAACGCTGCTGATGCGGCTGAACCGCGCGGCGGGGCTGGGCGGGCTGGCGGCGATCCGGCCGGTGCGGATGGACGGTGCCGCCGCGGTGCTGCGTCCGCTGCTGGGATGGCGGCGCGCCGAGTTGCGCGCACTGGTCCAGGAGAGCGGGACGCCGTTCGTCGACGATCCCTCCAACGACGATCCGCGGCACGACCGCACGACGATCCGCGCCGTGCTGTCCGCCACGCCCGCGCTGGACGCCGGCGCGCTGGCGGCGTCCGCGCGCTACCTGGCCGAGGCGGAGGAGGTGATCGCGGCGGCGACGGAGCGCGCATGGGCCGCGCGGTGGCGGGGGCCGGGCGAGGGGTTCGCGATCGCCGACGAGCCGCGCGAGCTGCGCCGCCGGCTCGTGCGCCGCGCACTGCACGACACGCGCGCGCGACTCGCGGTGACCGCGCCGCCGTTCGACCCCGATTCGGCCAATGTCGAGGCGCTGCTCGACGCGCTGGACGCCGCACGGAGCGCCACGCAGGCCGGCATTCTGGTTCGTTCTGCACCGGCGGGGTGGATCTTTTCGATCGCGCCACCGCGTCGATCGCTCTGATCCCCGAGTTGTTCCATTGCCATTAACCCCTTCGCGCCTACATTGTAGCCGACGGAAAGGTAGCCGATGAACGACAACGACAGGCAGCCCGGCAACGGCGGCAACGACAATAACGGTTCGGGCGGTCCGAACCCGTGGATGAAGAGCCTGCTGATCTGGGTCGGCGTACTGCTCTCGCTCGCGGTGGTCGTGACGCTGTTCGACGGGCGGACGAGCACCGCACAGGGCAATACGATCGCTTACTCCACCTTCCTGGACAAGGTCGACGAGGGCACGGTGAAGAGCGTGAACGTCAGCCGTGACATGATCTCGGGCACGTTTTCGAGCGGCGACAAGTTTCGCACCTATCCGGTGCAGGACTCCGGGCTGATCGACCGGCTGCGCAAGTCGGGGGTCGAGGTGGCCGGCAAGCCGGAGGAAGGGCCGTCGATCTGGATGGTGCTGCTGTACCAGTCGCTGCCGTTCCTGCTGTTCCTGGGCATCGCGTTCTTCGTGCTGCGCCAGATGCAAAAGGGCGGCGGTGCGGGCGGCGCAATGGGCTTCGGCAAAAGCCGTGCGCGGATGCTGACCCAGAAGGAAGGCAAGGTCACGTTCGACGACGTCGCCGGCATCGACGAGGCGCGTGCCGAGCTGACTGAGATCGTCGACTTCCTGAAGGATCCGACGAAGTTCGCGCGGCTGGGCGGCAAGATCCCGAAGGGTGCGCTGCTGGTCGGCTCGCCGGGCACCGGCAAGACGCTGCTGGCGCGCGCGATCGCGGGCGAGGCGGGCGTGCCGTTCTTCACGATCTCGGGCTCGGACTTCGTCGAAATGTTCGTCGGCGTCGGCGCGAGCCGCGTGCGCGACATGTTCGAACAGGCCAAGAAGAGCGCGCCGTGCATCGTCTTCATCGACGAGATCGACGCGGTCGGTCGTCACCGCGGCGCCGGGCTGGGCAACGGCAACGACGAGCGCGAGCAGACGCTGAACCAGCTACTGGTCGAGATGGACGGCTTCGAGGCGAACGAAGGCATCATCATCGTCGCGGCGACGAACCGTCCCGACGTGCTCGACCCCGCGCTGCTGCGCCCGGGCCGTTTCGACCGGCAGGTCGTGGTGCCGCGCCCGGACATCGATGGTCGCGTCAAGATCCTCGAAGTGCATATGAAGAAGGTGCCGCTGGCGCCCGACGTCGATGCCCGCACGATCGCGCGCGGCACGCCGGGCTTCTCGGGCGCCGATCTCGCCAACCTCGTCAACGAAGCGGCGCTGATGGCGGCGCGCAAGGGCAAGCGGCTGGTCGCGAACGCCGAGTTCGAAGAGGCCAAGGACAAGGTCATGATGGGCGCCGAGCGCCGCAGCATGGTGATGACCGAGGACGAGAAGCGCATGACCGCCTATCACGAGGCGGGCCACGCGATCGTCGCGCTGCACGAGCCGGCGTCCGACCCGATCCACAAGGCGACGATCATCCCGCGCGGCCGTGCGCTGGGCATGGTGATGCGCCTGCCGGAGCGTGACAGCTACAGCTATCATCGCGACAAGATGTACGCGAACCTGGCAGTGGCGATGGGCGGCCGGATCGCCGAGGAGGTGATCTTCGGCTACGACAAGGTGTCGAGCGGCGCGAGCGGCGACATCCAGTACGCCACCGGTCTGGCACGCGACATGGTCACGAAGTGGGGCATGTCGGACAAGGTCGGCCCGGTCGAATATGCGCAGCCGGAGGGCGAGAGCTTCCTGGGGTATTCCTCGAGCCAGCCGGTCCGGATGTCGAACGCGACCGCGCAGTTGATCGACGACGAGATCAAGGCGATCGTCGAGGGTGGTCTGCACCGCGCCAAGCACGTGCTGACCGAGCATCTCGACCAGCTGCACCTGCTGGCCGGCGCGCTGCTGGAATATGAAACGCTGAGCGGCGACGAGATCAAGCGCCTGATCGCGGGCGAGGAGCTTGATCGTCGCGATCAGGGGCCGAAGACGCCCTCGGTACCGGCGGTGGGGACGTCGATCCCGAAGACCAAGCGTCCGTCGGGACCGTTCGGCAGCCCGTCGCCCGCCGGGGCATGAGGGTCCGATAGGTAGGGGAAAGGGCGGCCTGCGGGCCGCCCTTTTTTGTTCGGGGTACGGCGGACGCGTCGGCGCGTGGAGGTGAGTCGTTACGGGCGGGCTGGAGAAGACCGGCTGCGACCGGGCGACATCAGGGCTGACGTTCGTGGAATACTTGGCTGTCAATTCCGCGGCGGCGGAAATCCAGACGGGCCGAGGTCGCTTGTAGAGCCGCGAGGTCAGAGGTTCTGGATCCCCGCCTTCGCGGGGATGACGAGGACGGGGCTTCGAGATGCGAGTGTCGGCTCTCGAACGGAAGGGAAGGAAAGAGCGCCCGATCGCCGCGCTTCAGTTCCGAGCCCTCCGCCGTGTCGCGTCAGCCCGCCGCGGCGATGATCGCGTTCCACGCGGCTTCGTCGATGACGGTGATGCCGAGTTCGGCCGCCTTCGTCGCCTTCGAACCGGCGCCGGGGCCCGCGACGAGCAGGTCGGTCTTCTTCGAGACCGAGCCCGCGACATGCGCGCCGAGCTTTTCGGCCTGCGCCTTGGCCTCGTCGCGGCTGAGTGTCTCCAGCTTGCCGGTGAAGACGACGGTCTTGCCGGAAACCTCGGACGCCTGGGTCTCGACGACGAAGGGCGGGGGCGCGACCTCGGTCAGCAGGTCGTGCCAGACCGCGCGATTGTGCGGTTCGTGGAAGAAGTCGGCGAGCGCATGGCCGACCGCGGCACCGACGTTTTCGACCCCGATCAGTTCGGCGATCGCCTTGTCGAGGCGGGTGCGGTGGCGCTCGGGCGTCTCGCCGAGCACCGGGGGCGTGGCCTCGCGCAGGGCGATGACCTCGTCGGCCTTCTCGGCGAGCGCGGGCAAGGTGACGTACCTCTTCAGGAGGTCGCGCGCGGTGACGATGCCGATGTGGCGGATGCCCAGGCCGAACAGCAGCCGTGCGGCATCCGGCATGCGGTGCGCGTCGATCGCGGTGAGCAAGGCGTCGACGGATTTGGCCTGCCAACCTTCGCGCCCGACCAACGCGTCGCGGTGCGCGGCGAGGCGGAAGATGTCGGCGGGTTCGGTGATCCAGCCGAGCGCGATGAACTCGGCGAGCGTCTTCTCGCCGAGCCCGT
This sequence comes from Sphingomonas sp. BE138, assembly GCF_031456125.1. NCBI lineage: Bacteria > Pseudomonadati > Pseudomonadota > Alphaproteobacteria > Sphingomonadales > Sphingomonadaceae > Sphingomonas > Sphingomonas sp. BE138. The sequence goes on along the minus strand of NZ_JAVDUC010000003.1, from coordinate 193,373 downwards.
CGATGTCGAGCGCGCCGCGGCTGACGAAATGCTTGAGCCGCTCCAGCCGCTGCGCGGGGCAGACGAGGCCGCCGGTGCAGCGAACGTCGACCTCACCTTCCTCGGCGACCGCTTCGCTCCCGCAGACCGGGCAATGGTCGGGGAAGGCGAAGGCGGGGCGGCCGTGGTCGCGCGGCAGCACCGCGACGATTTGCGGGATGACGTCGCCGGCGCGTTGCAGCACCACACGGTCGCCCTCGCGCGCGTCGAGCCGCGCGATCTCGTCGCGGTTGTGGAGCGTGGCGTTGGTGACGACGACGCCGCCGACGGTGACCGGGGTGAGGCGCGCCACGGGGGTGAGCTTGCCGGTGCGGCCGACCTGGATATCGATCCGCTCCAGCGTGGTTTGCGCCTGCTCGGCGGGGAATTTGTGCGCGATCGCCCAGCGCGGGGCGCGCCCGACGCTGCCGAGCCGTTGCTGCCAGTCGAGCCGGTCGAGCTTGTAGACGACGCCGTCAATGTCGAAGGGCAGGTCGGCGCGCTGCGCCTCGATCGCGCGATAGGTGGCGAGCGCGCCGGCGGCGTCGTCGCAGCGGGCGAAGGCGTCCGCAACGGGGAAGCCCCAGTCGCGCAACGTGGCGACGATCGCGGACTGGGTATCGCCGGGCAGCGCACTGGCCTCGCCCCAGCCGTGCGCCAGAAAGCGCAGGGGACGGGTGCGGGTGACCGCGGCATCCTTCTGACGGAGCGAGCCCGCCGCGGCGTTGCGCGGGTTGGCGAACTGGCGCGCGTCCTTGCCCGACGCGGCGGCCTCATCCGCGAGACGGCGGTTGAGCGCGGCGAACGCGGCTTTCTCCATATAGACCTCGCCCCGAACCTCGAAGACGTCGGGAGCGGCATCGGGGAGCGTGGCGGGGATGTCGTCGATCGTACGCACGTTCGCAGTGACGTCCTCGCCGACCGCGCCGTCGCCGCGGGTCAGCGCCTGGACGAGCCGGCGCCCCTCGTAGCGGAGCGAGCAGGACAGGCCGTCGATCTTGGGCTCCGCGGTAAGGGCGACCGGTTCGTCGGCGTCGAGGCGGAGGAAGCGGCGGACGCGCGCGACGAACTCGGCGACCTCTTCGTCGGAGAAGGCGTTGTCGAGGCTCATCATCGGGCGCGCGTGCGCGACCTTGGCGAGATGCGCGGCGGGGGCGGCGCCGACGAGGCGGCTGGGCGAATCGTCGCGGATCAGCGCGGGAAAGGCGTGTTCGATCGCGGCGTTGCGGCGGACCAATGCGTCATAGTCCGCGTCGCTGATCTCGGGCGCGTCGTCGGTGTGGTAGCGGCGGTTGTGATGCGCGATCTCGCGGGCGAGCCGCTCCAGTTCGGCAGCGGCGTCGGTCTCGGTGTCGGGCAGCGGCGCGTCGATCGGGGAAGCGGGCATCATGCCGCCGGGTTAGATAGTCGCCGCGCGACCGTCCAGACCGTCAGGCGGCGGCGAGGCTTTCGGCAGTCGCGTCGGCCAGGCTGGTGCCGTCGAGGATGCGCGCGGTTTCGTCACGGACGCGCATCATCGCCAGCCGGATCGCGCAGTCGGCCTCGCTCTTGCAATCCTTGCACGGTCGATAGGCGGTGCGGCTGACGCAGGGGACGAGCGCGAGCGGCCCTTCGATAACGCGAATCACTTCGCCGAGCGAGATGAGATGTGCGGGGCGGGAGAGGACGTAGCCGCCCATCTTGCCCCGGTAGCTGTGGAGCAGCCCGGCGTCGCGCAGGTCGGCGAGGATCAGCTCGAGGAACTTGCGCGGCACGTTCGCCTCGGCGGCGATGCGCGTCATCGGGATCGGCGGCGATCCGGCGGGCGCGGCGGCCAGGAACAGCATCGAACGCAGGGCGTAACGGGACCGCTGGGTAAGCATAGCCGACTATATACAGGGATATTGTGGCGCGCAAATGGCCGCGTGGCCCTTTCCCTCGCGCGATCCGTGCCCTATATGGCGCGGGTCGGGTTCTACCCGGCTATGGCGATAAACTGCGGCGTAGAATAGACGCAGCGGACCCGGGGGCAGTACCCGGCGGCTCCACCATAAGTGGTGGTGTTCTGGACACCGTTTCTGACGGGGCCGAACCAGGATCGACGTGTGTTGAAAGGCGCTGTTTTCGCTCGGAATGGGACCACCGCAACGGCCCATTACACAAGTGCCAACGATAACGAAGCACTCGCGATTGCGGCGTAACTGATGGCCTAACGGCCTGACGTTACACCAAAATAGCGCGGTCGGACCCCACCGGGCAACAGAAGGGGATTCCAGCGGTTCGGGGAGCACCGGGCAACAGAAGCTCCCCACTTTCTTCTTTGGCGGCGCGGTCGGTCAGCCGGGATAGCGCAGCCCATTACCGCGGCTGCCGGTGATCCGTTACGTCTTCAGGCGCGGGCGGCGAGGCGGCTGTTGATCGAGCAGGCGCGCGGCGGATGCACGTGTTTCGACAAGCTCAGCACGAACGGAGACGGGCACGTACGGCTCGATAATGCGTGGGCAAGATCACGAGCGCTCACGACTTGTCGATCCGGCCGTCTCATTTCGTGATCCAGCGAACGACGGTCGGTTGATGCGACCCCGTCGCGCGCCCTCGCGCGTCAGTCGTCGCCGAGCAGCGACGACTTGCGCGGGATCGTTTCCTCGTTCGGTTGCCCCTTGTCGAGCTGGTCCGACGGACGGCGGGCGTCGCCGTCGCGTTGGTGCTCGGTCGACAGGTTCGGGCGCTTCGTCTCGGTGGTCGGGCGGATCGCGTCGTCGGACATCGCAGTTCTCCTCCGCCGACCAACGGGTCGCGCCCGGACCCTGTTCCCGCGCGATCAGCCGTCGATGCTGCCGCCGAGCGCGGCGTTGACCAACCCGCCGTCGACCGCGATCGTCTCGCCGACCACATAATCGCCCGCACGGCTCGCCAGGTAGATGGCGGTACCGGCCATGTCCTCGTCCACGCCGATGCGGCGGGCGGGGATCGCCCTGGCAACCGCATCGCCATGGTCGCGCGCGGCGCGGTTCATCTCGCTGGCGAACGCGCCCGGTGCGATCGAGGTGACGTTGATGCCGTCGCGGATCAGCCGCGCGGCCAGCCGCTTGGTCAGATAGATCAGCGCGGACTTGGAGGCGTGATAGCTGTACGTCTCCCACGGGTTGAGGCGCAGGCCGTCGATCGACGTGATGTTGATGACCTTGGCAGGCCGTTGATGCGCGGCGCCGGCTTTCAACAGCCCATGCAGCGCCTGGGTGAGGAAGAACGGCGACTTGACGTTCAGGTCCATGACCTTGTCCCAGCCTGCTTCCGGAAACTCCTCGAACGCGACGCCCCACGCGGCACCGGCGTTGTTCACGAGGATGTCGAGCCGCTCCTCGCGCTCGGCCAGTGCCGCCGCCAGCGCGCGGCAACCGTCGACGGTGGCGATGTCCCGCGGCAGGGCGATGCAACCGGGTCCGAGCGCGGCGGCGGTTTCCTCGCACGCCTCCGCCTTGCGGCTGGAGACATAGACGCGCGCGCCCTGCGCGACGAAGCCGGCGGCGATCATCCGGCCGATCCCGCGACTGCCGCCGGTGACCAGCGCGACGCGGCCGTCGAGGCGGAACAGGTTGGACGTGTCCATAAGGCGTTCTCTCCGGTTAGCCGCCGCGCTTCAGCGTCTCGCGGGCGATGATGAGTTGCTGGATCTGGCTGGTGCCTTCGTAGATGCGGAACAATCGCACGTCGCGGTACAGCCGCTCGACCCCATAGTCGGCAATATAGCCGGCACCGCCGAGGATCTGCACCGCGCGATCGGCGACGCGGCCGACCATCTCGCTGGCGAAGTATTTCGCCGCGGCGCTCTCCAGGATCACGTCGTCGCCGGCATCCTTGCGCGCGGCGGTGTCGAGCACCAGCGCGCGGGCGGCGAGCGCCTCGGTCTTCGAATCGGCGATCATCGCCTGGATCAGCTGGTGCTCGGCGATCGGCTTGCCGAACTGCCGGCGGTCGGCGGCAAAGGCGACGGCGTCGACGATCAGCCGCTCCGCGACGCCGACGCAGACCGCGGCGATGTGGAGCCGCCCGCGATCGAGCACGCGCATCGCGATGCGAAAGCCTTCGCCTTCCTCACCGAGCCGGTTGGCGACGGGGACCGCGACATCGTCGAACACGACGTCGGCGACCTTCGCGCCCTTCTGCCCCATCTTCTTTTCCGGCGTGCCGACCGACACGCCGGGGAGATTGCGCGGGACGAGGAAGGCGGAGACGCCGCGTCCGCCGCGCTCCTCGCCGGTGCGCGCCATGACGGTGAACAGGTCGGCGCGGTCGGCATTGGTGATGTAGCGCTTGGTGCCCGACAGGCGGTAAACGTCGCCGTCCCGCACGGCGCGGGTGGTGACGCTGCCCGAATCGCTGCCGGCATCGGGCTCGGTCAGTGCGAAGCTGGTGATGATCTCGCCGCTCGCGATCCGCGGCAGCCATGCGTCCTTCTGCTCGGCGTTGCCGGCGATTACCAGTCCCTGGCTGCCGATGCCGACATTGGTGCCGAACGCGGAGCGGAAGGCAGGGGTCGTGCGACCGAGTTCGATCGCGACGCGCGCCTCCTCTGCCATCGTCAAGCCGAGCCCGCCATAGTCGGGCGCGATCGACAGGCCGAACAGCCCCAGGTCGCGCATCTCGGCGATGATGGCGTCGGGCACCGCGTCGTCGGCCTCGACCTGAGCTTCGAGCGGGCGAAGCCGCTCGGCGACGAAGCGACGGACGGTGTCCAGCAGCGCCTCGAACGTATCCGGATCCAGCGACATCGCACTCCTGCTTCCCGTTGCGGATTGAGGGCGGTGTAGGAGGCGGCGGCGCTTGCTACAAGCAGGAAAGCTGTACCCGATATTCGAACGGCGGCCACCGCCGACGTACTTGATACATACTGGATTGCCGAACGGTGTGGCGGTGCTCTGCCGATGTGACCGGACCGCCTCGATTCGGCCGTAATTTAAGGAAGCAGTAAGACTCCGGGACAGGCTTGCTGACGTGGTTTCGACGGCGCGCTTCCGTTCGTCGCCAGTCATGTTCGGTTCATCCGAAAAGGTTCCCGCGGTGTTTGGTCTTTCAAAACTTTCTGGGTAGCCGACCGTCATCAGTCCTGTTGTTGACCGGGGGGTCCTCCGTGAACGTCAAGGTGTTGGCAGCGCGTTTTGCGCTGGTGGTTTCGTGCGTCCTGATGACCAGCGCCCCCGCACAGGCGCGCTACCTGCAATGCGCGCCCTTTGCGCGTGAGGTGTCGGGGATCGAGATCCGCGGCAATGCCAATACGTGGTGGGGGCAGGCGCAGGGCCGTTACGAGCGCGGCGCCACGCCGCAGGTCGGCGCGGTGATGGCGTTCAAGGCGACGCGCGCGATGCCGGTCGGGCATGTCGCGATGGTGAGCCGGATCGTCGGCGATCGCGAAGTGCTGCTGACCCACGCCAATTGGTCGCACCGCGGCGGCATCGAGCGCGACGTGCGCGCGGTCGACGTGTCGGCGGCGGGCGACTGGAGCGAAGTGCGGGTGTGGTTCGCCGGGATCGGCGGGCTGGGCACGAGCAGCTACCCGCTGTCGGGCTTCATCTATGCGGGCAAGGCGCCGACGGTCGAGCCCGCCACCACGCTGGCGCCGCTGACGATCGCCACGTCGGCGGTGGTGCCGGTCGATGCAGCGGTCCCGGCCGCTTACTGATCGACGTGCCGAGGGGCGGGCGTCCGTCTATACCGGGCGAAAGATCATCGCCACGCCGTTCATGCAATAGCGCTTGCCGGTCGGGCGCGGGCCGTCGTCGAAGACATGGCCGAGATGACCGCCGCAGCGGCTGCAATGCACCTCGGTGCGCACCATGCCGAGCGTGGAATCCTGTCGCATCGCGACCGCGCGCGGCAGGGGTGCGTAGAAGCTGGGCCAGCCGGTGCCGCTCTCGAACTTGGTCCTCGACGAGAACAGCGGCTGTGCGCAGCCCTTGCAGGCGAAGGTGCCGGCGCGATGCTCGCCGTTGAGCGGGCTGCTGTAGGGGCGCTCGGTACCCTCGCGGCGCAGGACGTCGAACGCCGCCGCTCCGAGCTGAGCGCGCCATTGCGGATCGGTCTTCGTCACCGCGAAATGTTCGGCGGCATCGGCAGGGCGCGTGCCGCACGCCAGCAGGGTGCTGGCGAGGAGCCCGCCGCCGGCGGCGGTCAGAAATCGGCGGCGATCGAACGTCGTATTGCTCATGCGGGTTATATGGGGCGTTTCCGCGCCGTTTGCGATGGGTGGACCGCGACGATACCGTTGCGCGAACCGGTCGGCACGCCGAAACGGGGAGCGTTCGGCGCAGGACAGAGGCGGTCCTTCATGCTAGGGGCGACGGCATGTCGCTTCACGATCCTTCCACGGCGCTGATCGCCGAACTGGCCGACCGCGCGCGGGCCGGCGCCCGCGCCATGGCGCGCGCGAGCGATGCGGCGAAAGCGACGGCGTTGCGCCGGGCGGCGGCGTCGCTGCGGGCGGCAGCCGGCGAGATCCTTGCCGCCAATGCGCTCGACATGGAGCGCGGTCGCGGGAGCGGCCTGTCGGAGGCGATGCTCGATCGGTTGCGGCTGGATGACGCGCGGCTGGCGGCGGTGGCCACGGCGGTCGAGGCGGTCGCCGGGCTGCCCGACCCGGTGGGGCAGGAGATCGATCGCACGACGCGCCCCAACGGATTGGTGCTGAGCCGGGTGCGCGTGCCGATCGGGGTGATCGGCATCATCTACGAAAGCCGGCCGAACGTGACCGTCGATGCGGCGGCGCTGTGCGTGCGCTCGGGCAATGCGGTGATCCTGCGCGGCGGGTCGGAGGCGGTGGAAAGCAATCGCGCGCTGCACGCCGCCTTCGTACGCGGGCTGACCGAGGGCGCATTGCCGGCCGAGGCGGTGCAGCTGGTGCCGACGACCGACCGCGCCGCGGTGGGCGCGATGCTGACCGCGGCGGGGCAGATCGACCTCATCATTCCGCGCGGCGGGCGCAGCCTGGTCGAGCGGGTGCAGAATGATGCGCGGGTGCCGGTGCTGGCGCACCTCGATGGCGTGAACCACGTCTTCGTCCATGCGTCCGCGACCGCCGAGATGGCGATGCGCGTCGTGGTCGATGCCAAGATGCGGCGCACCGGCGTGTGCGGCGCGATGGAGACGCTGCTGATCGATCGCGACTGGCCGCATGCCGCCGCGCTGATCGCGGCGCTGGCGGACAGCGGGTGCGAGGTCCGCGGCGATGCGGCGGCGCAGGCGCTGGGCGGCGGGATCGCGGCGGCGCAGGCGGCGGATTGGGACACGGAATATCTCGACGCGATCGCATCGGTGGCGATCGTCGACGGCATGGACGGGGCGCTCGCGCATATCGCGGCGCATGCGTCGCACCATACCGATGCGATCGTGGCGGAGGATGCCGGCGTCGCGGAGCGCTTCCTGCGCGAGGTCGACTCGGCGATCGTGCTGTGGAACGCCTCGACGCAATTCGCCGACGGCGGCGAGTTCGGGCTGGGCGCGGAGATCGGGATCGCGACCGGGCGGCTGCACGCCCGCGGGCCGGTAGCGCTGGAGGGGCTGACCACCTACAAGTGGCTGGGGCGCGGCACCGGTCAGGTCCGCGGTTGAGGGGGCGCCGCATCGGGCTGATGGGCGGGTCGTTCAACCCGGCGCACCGCGGCCACCGCCATGTCACGCTGGAGGCGATCCGGCTGCTGGATCTGGACGAGGCGTGGTGGCTGGTGTCGCCGGGCAACCCGCTGAAGCCGCGCGCGGGCATGGCGCCGCTGGCGGCGCGGCTCGCCTCCGCACAAACGATGGCGCGTCGCGCGCCGATCCGCGCGACCGATCTGGAGGCGCGGCTGCACAGCCGCTACACCGTCGACACGCTGCGCACGGTCGTGCGGCGCTACCCGCGCCACCGCTTCATCTGGATCATGGGCGCCGACAATCTGGTGCAATTTCATGCGTGGCGGGCGTGGCGGACGATCGCGCGCACGATGCCGATTGCGGTGCTGACCCGGCCGGGCTATGATACGCAGGCTCTCGCGGCTCCCGCGATGGGTTGGCTGCGGCGCTTTCGGCGGCCCGCGCGCCAGGCGACGAACTGGGCCGAGTGGAGTGTGCCAGCCCTGGTGCTGCTGCGTTTCCGCCCCGACCGGACATCCGCGACGCAGTTGCGCGCCGCCGATCCCGACTGGCATGTTCGCTACGCCGACCCGATATCATCGTCCTCGACACCCGCCGCGCCGTTGCGGCAACCTCAGGAGTAACCTTGCCCGCCACCGAACCCGCCCGCCGCTCGACCGATTCCTCGGATGTCGAGACGCTGCATCGTCTGGTCCTGCAATCGCTGGACGACGATCAGGCGGTGGACACGATCTCGATCCCGCTCGCCGGCAAATCGTCGATCGCCGATTACATGGTGATCGCCAGCGGCCGATCGACCCGGCAGGTGGCGTCGATGGCCGCCAAGCTGGCCGAGCGGATCAAGGGTGAAACCGGCCGTCCGGCGCGGATCGAAGGGCTGCCGAGCGCGGACTGGGTGCTGATCGACGGGGGCGACGTGATCGTCCACCTGTTCCGCCCGGAAGTGCGCAGCTTCTACAACCTCGAGCGGATGTGGTCGTTCGGCGACGCGCCCGCGGCCCCCGGCGCGCCGAATTGAGACCGTCCGCCTCGCGCTGACGCTGCGATGCTGCTGCATATCGTCGCGCGCGGGCGAATCGGGCGGTCGCCCGAGGCCGAGCTGGTCGACCGTTATCTGAAGCGGATCGCGTGGCCGACCCGCGTCAGCGAGCTGCCCGATCGCGGCGGGCGCGAGCCCGACCGGCCGGCGCACGGGCGGCGCATCCTGCTCGACGAGAAAGGCGAGGTCCTCGGCTCGACGGCGTTCGCCGAGCGGCTGGGGCGATGGCGCGACGACGGCGCGCGCGAGGCGCGGTTCCTGATCGGCGCGGCGGACGGGTTCGGCGATGCCGAGCGCGCGGAGGCGGACATGCTGCTGTCGTTCGGGCGCGCGACCTGGCCGCACCTGCTGGCGCGGGCCATGCTGGCCGAGCAATTGTTTCGCGCGACCAGCATCCTGGCCAACCACCCCTATCATCGCGAAGGCTGATGCAGCGCCGGCGGGCCTGGGTGCTGGCGGCGGCATTCGCCGCGGGCGGCGCCGCCTCGTCCGCGGCGACCGCTCCGGAGGCGTACACCGCCGCTGTCGCCAAGCGCCGCGCACAGGCGCTGGAGGCGCGTGCCGATGCCGCGGCCGATCCAGCCCGGCGCGCGCAGCTGCGCGAGGCGGCGGTCGCGGCGCGCGTTGCCGCCGCGGAAGCGGACATGGCGATCCTGCGCGCACGCGCGACCACGCTGGCGCGACGGGTGGCGGACCAGAGAACACGGCTGGCGGTGCACGAGGCGCCGGTCGCGCGGATGCTCGCGACGTTGGCCGCGCTGTCGCGGCGACCGCCGATCGTGGCGCTGGCGCAGCCCGGCAGCATCACGGATCTGGTCCATGCGCGCGCTGTGTTCGCCGCGACGCTACCGGTGCTGCGCGCACGGTCAGCGGCGCTGCGCGCCGAGGTGGCGCGGGGACGGATCATGCAGGCGAGCGCCGCGGACGCCGAGCGGCGGCTGCGCGCCGGCCGCGCGCGGCTGGTGGAGGCGCGTGAGCAGCTGGCGGCGGTGACCGGCGGCGACGACGATCGCGCGCTGGCGATGGAGGAGGCGGTGCGTGATACCGCCGAGCGTCTGACCGCGATCGGTAGCGAACAGGCGGTGTTGGCCGATGTCATGGCGCTCGCGGTCCCGCCCGTGCCGCCCGCATCGCGTCGCGCAGAGGGGGCCTATCGCCTGCCGGTGCGCGGGCGGTTGGTGACGGGGCTGGGCGAGATGTCCGGCAATGGCGTGCGGGCGCGCGGTCTGACGATCGCGGTGCCCGCCGCGACACCGGTGGTCGCACCGGCCGGCGGACGAATCCGCTACGCCGGCGCGTTCCGCAGCTTCGGCCAGATCGTGATCGTCGACCATGGCGCGGGCTGGGCGTCGTTGCTGACCGGGCTGGGCAGGGTGGCGGTGCGCCCGGGTGCGATGGTGGCGGCGGGCGCGCCGCTGGGCACCGCCCCCGCGGTGGACGGCGCACGCGTGACCGTTGAGCTGCGGCGGCGCGGACGGCCGGTGGAGATCACGCCGCTGCTCGGGTGAGCGCGCCCGACGCTCATGCGCGGTTCAGCCGCACGGGTGCTTTGATCGCTCCGACGTTTCCGCTACACCGCCGGATCGTCCATTCGCAGGAACAGTTTCGCCCGCCATGAAGTCAAAGCTGCTCCCGGCCGTCGCGCTGGTCACCGCCATCGCCACCGTGCCGGTCGCCACCGGGGCGATGGCCGCGTCGGACACCGCCACCTATCGCCAGCTCGACAAGTTCCTGGACGTCTACAACCGCGTAAAGGCCGATTACGTCGACAAGGTCACCGACGATCAGCTGATCAAGGGTGCGATCGACGGGATGCTGGCGGCGCTCGACCCGCACAGCAGCTATGTCGACGCCTCCGACTTCGACAATCTGCGCATTCAGACCGAGGGCAACTACGGCGGGCTGGGCCTGACCGTGTCGATGGAGGACGGCGCGGTGAAGGTGGTCGCGCCGCAAGAGGATACGCCGGCCGGGCGCGCCGGGATCAAGTCGGGCGACTTCATCACGCATATCGACGGCAAGCTGATCTACGGCGGCACGCTGGACGAAGCGACCGCGCAGATGCGCGGGCGTCCGGGCACCAAGATCACGCTGACGCTGATCCGCCCCGGTCGCGAGAAGCCGATCGTCGTCACGCTGGTGCGCGAAGTGATCGTGCAGCGCCCGGTGAAGTGGGAAGTGAAGGGTGACGTCGGCTACATCAACATCAACACGTTTTCCGAGAAGACCGGCGCCGATACGCGCGCCGCGATCATGGCGATCGACCGGTCGCTGGGTCATCGCCCGCTGGGCTACGTCATCGACCTGCGCGAGAATGGCGGCGGGTTGCTGACGCAGGCGATCGAGGTATCGGACGCGTTCCTCGACCGCGGCGAGATCGTCAGCCAGCGCGGGCGCGAGAAGGACGATATCGAGCGCTACTTCGCGCGCCCGGGTGACGATGCGCACGGCCTGCCGGTGATCGTGCTGACCGATTCGGGTACGGCATCGGCCAGCGAGATCGTCGCGGGTGCGCTTCAGGATCATCACCGCGCGCTGGTGATGGGCGAGCGGACGTTCGGCAAGGGATCGGTGCAGACGCTGCTTCAGCTGGGGCCGCGAACCGCCTTGCGGCTGACCACCGCGCGCTATTTCACGCCATCCGGGCGCAGCGTGCAGGAAGGCGGGATTGAGCCCGATATCAAGGTGCCGCAGATTTCCGACCCCGATTACAAGTCGCGTCCGGTCTTCCGCGAGGCCGATCTGCGCCGGCACCTGATCAACGAGATCAAGTCGCCCGACAATGCGGTGCTGGAAGAGGACGTGAAGGACGATCCGCGGTTCGCGACCTCGCCGGAGGTGCTGAAGAAGCAGGGGATTGCGGACTTCCAGCTGTGGTATGCGCTGAAGACCATCGCGCGGCTGGGCGGGGCGCAGCAGGTGGCGGCGGTGACGCAGGCGATGACGGTCAAGCCGACCGCCGCCGCCACGCCGGCGGCGAAGTGATGGGGGCCTCGACATGATCGGCCTTGGCTTGCGCAACGCGCGGCTGCTCGCGCTATTGATCCCGGCGATACTGCTGGGTGGGGCGTGGGCGTTCCAGCTGATCGGCGGATTGTATCCGTGCGAGATGTGCCATTGGCAACGCTGGCCGCACTACGGCGCGCTGGTGCTGGCCGGATTGGCGTTCGTGACCGGGGGGCCGCGCGTCAAGGCGACGTTGGTCGCGGGCGCTGCGGCGCTGATCGCCGTCTCGGGGTTGATCGGGGTCTTCCACGCCGGGGTCGAATATCATTGGTGGCAGGGAATCACCGCCTGCACGCAGACGACCAGCCTGTCCGGGCTGTCGACCGACCAGGCCTTGAAGGACCTGCTCGCGGCCCCCATCGTCCGATGCGACGCGGCGCAATGGTCGCTGGCGGGCGTGTCGCTGGCAGGATGGAACGCGCTGATCTCGCTGGCCGGCGCGGTGCTGATCGCGGTGCAATTGAGGAGGCGTGGATGACCTGGAAACCCGGCGACCGGCCTAATGCGACCCATTCCATGATCCGCGTCGATCAGGCGGGCGAGTTCGGTGCGACACGCATCTACGAGGGCCAGCTCGCGATCATGGGGCAGCGTTCGCCGATGGCGCGCAAGATCTCCGCAATGGCGCTCCAGGAGGAGCGGCACCGTGCCTTTTTCGACCGGATGATCGTCGAGCGTGGGGTCCGGCCGACGTTGTTCCAGCCGTTCTGGGACGTGGCCGGCTTCGCGCTCGGCGCGGTGACCGCCGCGATCGGGCCGGAGGCGGCGATGGCGTGCACCGCCGCGGTCGAGACCGAGATCGACAAGCATTACGAGGAGCAGCTCGTCGCTTTGGGCGACAGCGACCCCGAATTGTCGGAGGCGATCCGCGAGTTCCAGGCCGAGGAACTGGAGCATCGCGACACCGCGCTGGCCAACGGCGCCGAGGACGCGCCCGCCTATCCGTTGATGTCCGCGGTCATCCGCATGGGATGCCGCGTCGCGATCGCCACCGCCAAGCGGATCTGAGAGGAAGCATGTCGCTGCGTTGTCTTGCCACGTTCCTGTTGCTGTCCAGCGCCGTCCCTGCGGTGGCGCAGAGCGGTCCGCCGTCGCCGGGGGTGCCGCGCGTGTCGCGGACGACGGCGGCCGAGGGCGTGTCGCGCAGCGCGCCGGTCAACGGCGTGATCGTGCTGTATGGCAACGAGCGGTGCCCGACCGACAATGCCGGCAACGAGGTGGTCGTCTGCACGCGGCGTCCGGCCGAGGAGCAGTTCCGGATCCCGAAGGAACTGCGCAACTTCGAGATCACCCCCGAGAACGAGACCTGGGCCGCGAAGGTGCAGGCCAACAGCGACGTCGGCGTCGTCGGAGTCGGGAGCTGCTCGACCGTCGGTGCGGCGAGCGCCACGGGGTGTATCGCGCAGAACGCCACCCGCTGGAAGAAGGAGCGGCGTGCCGCTGCCAAGCAGGACACGCCGGACCTTCCGTGACGGCGCGCGCGGCGGCTCCGCGGCGCGCCGTCACGGCAACTTAGATCGCCTGCGGCATGCGCACGACGGCGCGACGGCGGCGCATCGAATATCCGACCACACCGAAGCCGAGGATCATCATGCCCCACGTCGCGGGCTCCGGCACCGCCTGGATCGCGATCCCGAACAGCGCGCGGTTGGTCTGCCCCAGCGAGGTCAGCTGCCCGGTGCCGAGGTCGGCGCGGTACAGCGTGTTGGCGTTGAAGACGAACGCGTCGTTACCCGCGATGTCGAAGCTGGTGCGCGAGCCGAGGTCGACGCCGGTCGCACCGACCGTGTTCAGCACGCCGCCATTGTTGTTCTGGCGCGCCAGCACGTCGCGGTCGGTGTCGACGACGTAGAGCTGCGTGGTGGTGCCCGGTGCGCCAAATACGGAGCTGGTATAGGCGGCGGCACTGACCCCGGGGTTGCTGCCGGCGTTGGCGTCACCCGCGGCGTAGGCAAGCCCGGTCGCGGTCGTCAGCGAACCGTCGTTGGGATTGAAGACATAGTTGTTGTCGGTGTTGCTGACGATCCGGACTCGGTCGATGGTCGGATTGAAGTCGAAGCCGAAGACGTTGCCGTCGATGGCGAGCGGGCCGCTGACGGCGGTGGCGACGCCCGTCGTGGTGTTGATCGTGTGGACGACGCGGTTTGCGGTCAGGCCGTAGAGCACGCCGTTGAGCGGGCGGAAGTCGAGCGCCTCGAAGCTGCTCGCCGCGCCGGTAATCTGGATGGTCGACAGGAACGTGCTCGGCGACGAGCTGTCGAACGTGACCAGGCGGTTGTTTTCGTCGACGCCGAAGATGGTGGCAGCGGACGCGTCGGTGGATACGGCTGCCGCCAAGGCAGCCGCGATCAATGCCGTCTTCACGGGCTATTCTCCCACTGTTTTCCGAACGACGGGCGCAGACGGGGGGTGTCTGCGCCTCGTTCGAGGCGAACCATTCTTCACCAATATGGGTTAGTCAATCTGCTTAACGATCATTAACCATGGTCACGCCGTGACATTTTGTGTCTGCGTTTTTCTTGGAACCACGGCAGTTTGCGTGCGTCTTTACGCGCCGATTTCACCCGGCGCACATTTCAGGACGGTTTGCGCAGCCCCTTGACACGGTGCCAAATGTAAAAGGCGATCGCCGCGACGAGGACGACGCCGATGACCGCGTCGGCGCGATGGAAGAAGGCCTTGAGTCGCGGGTCGCTGTTCCACTTGTCGCCCAGCGTCATCCCGACCCAGGCCAGCAACAGGCAGAAAGGCCATGATCCCACGAACGTGTAGACGTGGAACGGGATCAGCTTCATCCGTGCGACCCCCGCCGGGAAGGCGATAAAGGTGCGGATCACCGGCAGCATGCGGCCGATCAGGATCGCCCATGTACCCCAGCGGTTGAAGAAGCGATCGGCGAGGTCGAGCTCGCCTGGCCCGATCAGCACGTAGCGCCCGAACTTCTCCGCCATCGGCCGGCCGCCGCGCCGTCCGATCTCGTAGGCGACGATTGAGCCGAGATTGCAGCCCAGCGCCCCCGCCGTCGCCGCCAGCCACAGGTTCAGCTCGCCGGTGGAAACGAGATAGCCGGCGAACGGCATGATGATTTCAGACGGCAGCGGGATGCACGCGCTTTCGATCGCCATCAAGAGCGCGATACCCCAGTAACCGCCGGCGGAGATGACGGCGATGGCGAAGCCCGCAAGGGCGGCAAGGATCTTCTCGACCATGATCGCGCGCTTGCGATACCGCGCCGCGAAAGGGAAGCGCGAAAAGGAACCGGCCCCCGGTGGCAATGGTTCGTCGCGAATGACGGATCTTACGCTGAATGATGGACGCCGCCTGCCCCGGCTGGGGCTGGGCACCTACCAGATCCCGGATGCGCAGGTCGCCGCGGTCGTGCGCGCCGGGCTTGATCTCGGGTTTCGCCTGATCGACACCGCAGCGCTTTATCACAACGAGCGCGGCGTCGGAGACGGTCTCGCGCATGACGACGCGTGGGTGACGACCAAGTTGTGGCACGATCAGCATGGCGACGCCGCGGCGGCGCTGGATGCCAGCCTTGCGCTGCTGGGGCGCGATCACGTGGACCTGTACCTGATCCACTGGCCGCATCCGGCCGGCGGCAAATTCGTCGATGCGTGGAGGACGCTGGTCGAGCTGCGCGAGCGCGGGCTGGCGCGGTCGATCGGCGTGTCGAATTTCCTGCCCGAGCATCTCGATGCGATCATCGATGCGACGGGGGTGGTTCCGGCAGTAAACCAGATCGAGCTGCATCCGACCTTTCAGCAGCGCGAGGTCGTGGCCGCCAATCGCGAGCGCGGCATCGTCACGCAGAGCTGGAGCCCGTTGGGGCAGGGGGCGACGCTCAAGGATGCGCGGGTCGTGCGTATCGCCCAAGACGTGGGCGCGACGCCGGCGCAGGTCATCATCGCCTGGCATCTCGCCAAGGGTTACTCGGTGATCCCGAAGGCAGCGGACCTCGACCACCTGACGTCGAACTGGGAGGCGCAACAGGTGCGGCTGTCCCCGGAGCAGATCGCCGCGGTCGATGCGATGGACGATCCGGATGGGCGTATGGGGCCCGATCCGCGCGAGTTGTAACGCCACGAGGGACGGCGGCGGAGGTTGCCCGCCGCCGCCGGGGTGTCAGGCGGATGCGAGTTCCGCCTTACGGTTGGTGGTGCTCTCGGCCATCGTCGTCAGCTTGTCGTCGGTGGCCTTTTCCTCGTCGAGCGTCGCCTGGAGCAGCGAGACGACCTGCGTGTGGCCAAGCTGCTTGGCCCACGCGATCAGCGTGCCGTAGCGAGTGATCTCATAATGCTCGACCGCCTGCGCCGAGGCGATCAACGCGGCGTCGAGCACCGACTTGTCGGCCACTTCCCCGGCGACCTCGTTGGCTTCCTTGATGATGCCGTCGATCGCCGGGCAGGTGACCGCCTTCGGCTTCTGGCCGAGCGCCTCGAACGCCTGCTCGAGCCGGGCGATCTGGCCTTCCGTTTCGCGCAGATGCGTCTCGAAGCCCTGCTTCAGCTCGACCGCGGTCGCCTTCTCGATCATCTTCGGCAGCGCCTTGGTGATCTGGTTTTCGGCGTAATAGATGTCCTGCAACTGGTGCAGGAACAGGTCGTCGAGCGTCTCGATATCCTTGGTGAACAGGCCCATCTTCGTTCTCCTAGGCTGGGGTACCCACAGCCGAACGAGGCGCCCGCGCGAGCGTTGCCGCGAAAGTGCCTGATCGAGATCAGTAGCGGTGAGGGGGTGACGAATGGCCGCCGAGCGATTATGGCGCGCGGCTTATGTCCCGCACCGCTGCACGTACCAAGGCCCGCGCCGCCGCGCGCCTAGCCGCCGTCCAGGCGCTCTACCAGCATGAGATGGAGGGCACCGCCGTCCCGGTGCTGCTCCACGAATTCCACCAGCATCGGCTGGGCGCGACGATCGAGGATGTCGAATATGCCGAGGCCGACGTCGCGTTCTTCGACGACGTGGTGAAGGGTGTCAGCGCGCGGATCGGCGAGATCGACCAACTGGTCGAGGGGCGGCTGACCGCCGGCTGGACGCTGGAGCGGCTCGACAAGCCGATGAAGGCGATCCTGCGCGCGGGCACGTACGAATTGCTGGCGCGCGCCGACGTGCCCGTGGGGGCGGCGATCAGTTCCTATGTCGATGTGGCGCACGCCTTCTATCAGAAGCGCGAGGCGGGGTTCGTCAACGGCCTGCTCGATGCGATCGGCAAGCAGGTGCGCGGCTAGGCATGGGCGAGATCGTCTCCTTCAAGCAGGCGCGCAAGGCCAAGGCGCGCGCAGCGAAGGAGACGCAGGCGGCCGCAAACCGCGCGGCGTTCGGGCGGACGAAGGCGCAGAAGGCCGCGGATGCCGCCGAGCAGGCGCGCAGCGATGCGCTGCTCGACGGCGCGAAGCTCACGGATAGCTGACCGCCTTGGGCACCTCCGGCAGCGGGATCCACTCGCTATCGTCGGGTACGCTGGCGAACTCGCCGGCCTTCCACGCGCGCTTGGCCTCGCGGATGGCGTCGCGCGAGGAGTGGACGAAGTTCCACCATACGTGGCGCGGGGTCGAGAAAGCGGCACCGCCGGCGAGCATCGCGCGGCCACCCTGCGTCGAGGACAAGGTCGCGGCGATGCCGGGGCGCAGCACGTACAGCCGCTGCGGCTGGAGCGGCAGGCCGTCGAGCGTCGCATTCCCGCTCGCCAGGTAGATCGCGCGTTCGTCGGCGCTGTCGTCGATCGGCACCGCCGCTCCTGGTTCCAGCATGATGTCAGCGTAGATCGTTTCGGCATAAGCGGTCACCGGCGCGCTCGCGCCCCACAACGATCCCATCACCACGCGCGCGGTGGCGCCGTGCGCTTCGATGACCGGAAGCGCATCGGCGGCGACATGCTCGAAGGCGGGCGCGCGATCCTCTTGCCCGTCGGGCAAGGCGAGCCACGTCTGGATACCGTCGAGCCGCGGCCCGCCGGCACGCACGTCGACGGGGGAACGCTCCGAATGGACGATCCCGGCACCCGCGGTCATCAGGTTCACCGCGCCAGGGGTGATGCGCATGTCGCTGCCGATCGAATCGCGATGCTGGAACGCACCTTCGAACAGATAGGTGACGGTCGACAGCCCGATGTGCGGATGCGGGCGGACGTCGACCCCGTCGCCGGGCGGCAGGTGTGCGGGGCCCATCTGGTCGAAGAACAGGAACGGTCCGACCATCGTGCGCTCGCGATGAGGCAGGGTGCGATAGACCTTGAAGCCGCCGAGATCGTGCGTGGCGGGCTCGAGCGTCTGGAGGACGAGGTCGTCGCGGGTCGACATGGGGTTACTCCATCGGAAACTCGAACGCCCTAGCAGCGAACGCGCGCGCACGGAACCACGCCGAGCCGGCGTCCGTTTGGCGGGCCGACCGAGTCCGATCGGAGAAACAACATGAATTACAAGGCTCTAAGCTTGGGATTGGGTGTCTTCTCGCTCGCCCTGGGGGCAGCTGAGCTGTTCGCGCCCAAGCGGATCGCGCGCGCGCTGGACGCGGAGGATCATGACGGACTGGTGCGGGGCTTCGGCGTGCGCGAGCTGGTGTCGGGGGCCGGCATCCTGGCCGCCCCGGCGGCATCGGCAACCGTCTGGAATCGCGTGGCGGGCGACGCTCTGGACATGGGAGCGCTGGCGATGGCGGCGCGCCGGTCCCCGCGGAACCGCGCGATCTGGGGCGCGATCGCGTTCGTCGCAGCGACCGCGGCGCTGGACGTGCTGACCGCGCGTGGGCTGGACGAGCAAACGGGAAAGTTCCTGCCGGTCGGCGCGTGAGCCGGTCGGGCCTGAGAGTGTCGGGAACGTGAGCGAGGATGGAGCCGTTGGAGCGGGCATGACCAAGAAAGCATCCAAGACGCAGGCCACGAAGGCCAAGGAAGTTCGTCACACCCGCGCCATCGTTGCCGCCACGGCGGTCGGGGCGGTGATCGCGGGCGTGGGCGCGGCGATCGGCATGGGGTGGCTTAACCGCCTGTTGCCGGTCGGGAACGCCGAGCATGCGGTGCCCGACCTGGCAGCGGATGCGCCGACGCCCGGCACCACGCGGGCGCCCGAGGCGTTCCGCCCGGATCCGACCGCGCCCGTTCCCGCCGCAGAGCGCGACGGCTTGCGCCCCGCTACCGGTCCGGCACCGACGCTGGCGGCGACGCGCGGCGAGATCGCCAACCAGACCGGCGCGGCCAACGGCTAAGCGGGCTCGTCAGAACCACTGCATGACCGAGGCGGAGAAGGGCGTCCACCAGCCGATGCGGACGCCCGCATCGGCGAGGCGGTCACCGGTCCAGCTATTGCAGGTGTTGAGCGCATCATAGCGACCGCGCGCCGGGTAGAAGGCGTCATAGCCGGCATAGCCGGGAAGCGTGGTACCCGAGGCGCGGCTTGCGCGGATCACGTCAACGAGGCGCTGGTATTCGTCCGGCGTGAGCACGACCGGGCGGACGTGTTCGCTCGGCAACGGATGCGCGACATGCTCGACATGGAGCAGCGTCTTGTCGCTGCCGATCGCGGCGCGCAGGATCGTCGAGGGCCGGATGTCCCACCACGTCGGCGTACCGAGAAAGAACTGCCGCTCGCCCCAGCCGATCGCGACATAGCCATGTGCGCCGTAGCGCGCGTCGGCGAGATCGCGCGCCGGGAAGTCGCCGCGCCAGTCGATCCCCGCCGCCTGCTTCGGCATGACGATCCCGGTATGCACGCCGTTGTCCTCGATCCAGATCGTCACGCCGCCGGTCGCAGGCGGACGCCAGTCGCGATGGCGCGGGATCGTCGACAGCGTCGTGCCGGCGAGCAGATAGACGAACGCCAGCAGCGCCAGCGCACCCAGCAGGCGCGCGGCGATCTGCCCTGACCGTCTCAACGCCTGCCGCACGCTACAGGTCGAGCGCCCAGCCGTCGCGGCCCCTTGGATCGATCGGGCGCGTCGGCACGAAGCGCTCGGCGCCGGCGGTCAGCCGGAGGATCGACCAGTCGCCACGCCGGTCGACTTCCTCGACGATGCAGCCGCAGGTGGTGAAGGCGCGCTCCACCTCGCCGCGCTGCGTTTCCAGCAAGCCGGCGAGCACGATCGACGCGCCGGGTGCGGCGATCGCGGCGACCTCGGGCGCCATCGAGATCAGCGGGCCGGCGAGGATGTTGGCGATCAGCAGGTCGTAGGGCGCGCCCGCGCGGATCGCCTCCGACAGCGCGCCGTCGGCCACGATCAGCTCGATACCGTCGACGTTGTTGAGCGCCATGTTCTCGCGCGTGACCTCGATCGCGGCGGGGTCGATATCGGTCGCCGTGACGGTGGCCTCGGGCCACAGATGTGCGGCGGCGAAGGCGAGCAGCCCGGTGCCGGTGCCGAGGTCGATGACGTTGACGATGGGGCGACCGGCGAGCGCGTCGAGCATTGCGAGGCACCCGGAGGTGGTGGCGTGATGGCCGGTGCCGAAAGCCTGCCCGGCGTCGATCAGGAAGGCGCGGCTGCCCGCCGGCGCATCGACCGGGTGCGCGCTGGTGTGGACGACGAACCGGCCTTCGCGGATCGGCTCGAGCCCCGCCTGGCTCATCGTGACCCAATCCTGCGCGGTCAGCGGGGTAACGACCGGTGCCGCGCCGGCCGCGCTCGGCACCAGCGCGATCAGCGCGGCGAGCATCGCGGGGTCGGGCTCATGCTCGCAATAGGCATCGAGGCGCCAGCGCTCGCGGTCGTCCTCGACCTCCTCGGTGGTCATCAGCACTGCGTCGATCGCCAGGTCGTCGGCGGCGTCGATCGCCTCCGCCTCCGCGCGGGTGCAGGGCAGGGTGACCCGCCAGCTGTCGATGTCAGCGGACATAGCTGGCTCCGTTGATGTCGAGGACCGCGCCGGTCATCGAGGCGGGCGCCTCCAGCGCGCAGAAGCGGGCGAGCGTCGCGACCTCGGCGGGATCGGCGACGCGGCCCAGCGGGATATCGGCGAGCAACGTGTCGCCGCCGCGGCTGGCGAGATAGTCGTCGGCCATGCCGGTCATCGTGAAGCCGGGGCAGATCGCGAAGGCCAGGATGTTCTCGCGGGCATAGCCGCGCGCGATCGTCTTGGTCATGGCGACCATCCCCGCCTTGGCGGCGGCATAATGCCAATGCGCGGGCGAGTCGCCGCGATAGGCGGCGCGGCTGGCGACGTTGACCAGTCGCCCGCCGCCCGTCGCCTGCCAGTGGCGGACGGCGTGGCGCGACAGCTGCGCGGCGGCGGTCAGGTTGATGCGCTGCGTCCGCTCCCACCCCGAGAGCCACTCGGCGTCGTCGCGGTCGAGCGGATTGGCCTCGAACACGCCGGCGTTGTTGACGAGCACGTCGATGCGCCCGCCCAGCCGATCGAGCGCCGCCGCCCAGAGCGCATCGGGGGCGGCGGGATCGGCGAAGTCGGCGGCGATCCCGCTGGCGGTGCCCTGTCCGGCGACCACGACGTCGGGGACGGCGGCCAGCGTGTCGGCGATCGCAGCGCCGATGCCGCGGCTCGCCCCGGTGATGAGGATGTTGGTCATGCGCGGCGGTGTAGCGCCGCCGCGCCGGTCACGCCACGCCGATGAAGTCGTCGGCGGCGCGGCGCAGCGTCGTGAAGCGCTCCGCGATCATCTCGAACGCGTCGCCGAGCTCGACGATCTCCCCGGCGACCTTTTGCGTATCGCTACGGATCATGGCGAGCGTGTTCGACATCGCGTCAGCGGTCAGCGCGGTCTCGTCGACGGCGGCGGTGATCGCGGTGACGGTCATCGCCTGGCCGGCCATGGCCTGGTTCACCTGCTCCGCGGCCTGGCGCAGTAGCGCGACGCTGCCGCGGATCGCGACGGAGGTGTCGACGGTGACGCGGGTGGCGGCCTGGATCGCGGCGATCTGGGCGGCGATGTCGTCGGTGGCCCGCGCGGTCTGGTTGGCGAGGCTCTTCACCTCCTGCGCGACGACCGCGAAACCGCGACCGGCATCGCCCGCACGGGCAGCCTCGATCGTGGCATTGAGCGCCAGGAGGTTCGTCTGCCCTGCGATGTCGCGGATCAGCCCCAGGATCGACTCGATCGACGTCGCATGATCGCGCAACGTTCCGGTCGCACTCACCGCGCCCTCCGACTGCTGGGTCACGGCGCCGAGCGTCGCGTTCCACGAATCCATGTCGTTCCTGACGGCGACGATCGCCTGGATCAGCCCGGCGGCGGTCGAGGCCGCGTCGCGCATCGCCAGCGCCGACTGCTCGGCGGCCAGCGCCACCTCGCCGGTCTTGTCGAGCATACCCTGCGCCGACTCGGTCGCGGCATGCGCCTGCTTGCGGACCTGCACCCCGCGTGCGGCAAGGCCGTCGATGCCGGCCGAGATGCTCGTGCGAAAAGCGTCCGCGCGCAGCGCGCGGCGTTCGCGCGCGCGCGTCACGCCGATCTGGCCCAGGCGGCCCGCCATCAGATCCGATTCCAGCAGGGCGATGCGCAGAGCGATGTTGCACAGTCGCGCCAGTCGCGGCGTGTCTTCTCCGACGCTCTCGGCGACGATCGTGATCAGTTCGCCATAGGCGCGCGACAGCGCGGACTGGAGCAGGGTCAGCGGCACCCCCGACACCTGCGCCGCGTCGACCTGCGCGACCACCATCGCATGCCAGCGCTCGCCAAAGGCATCGGTGAACCGCAGGCTGCAATATTCGGCGCTGTCGCGGATCCGCGCCTCGATCTCGGCCGGTTTCAGTTGCCGCAGGACATCGGGAACGCTGGGGAGGGCGAGAAGATGATCCCAGAAGGTCTGTGCTACGCGTCGATAGCCACCGGCGTTCTCGAGAATGGTGGCGATCTCGAGGCACGCGGCTGCCGTCGCGCCGTCCCAATCGAAGTCGCGGACGCGTTCCTCAAGCGGGCGCAGGTCGTGGTGGATCAGGTTCCGCATCGCACCACCCGCCGCGGTCATGCCGCGACGCGGCTGGCGAAACTGCCTGCCCGGGTGTCGAGCTCGCCTAGCCGGCCAGCGAGCGAATCGAAGCCGGAGCCGAGCCGGTCGATCTCGCTGGCGACCGTCTCGGTATCGACCCGGATCGTGCCGATGGTGTGCGACATCGAGTCGGCGGCGAGCGCGGTTTCGTCGACGGCGGCGGTGATCGCGGTCACGGTCTGCGCCTGCGCCTCCATCGCGTGGCGGATGCGGGTGGCGGAGTCCTGCACCTCGGCAACGGTTTGCCGGATCGAAGCGGACGTATCGACGGTGACGCGGGTGGCCGCCTGGATCGCGGCGATCTTGGCGGCGATGTCGTCGGTGGCCCGCGCGGTCTGGTTGGCGAGGCTCTTCACCTCCTGCGCGACGACCGCGAAGCCGCGACCGGCATCGCCGGCGCGCGCCGCCTCGATCGTGGCGTTGAGCGCCAGGAGGTTCGTCTGCCCGGCGATGTCGCGGATCAGCCCCAGGATCGACTCGATCGACTTGGCGTGATCGCTGAGCGCGCTCGACACGCTCACAGCGTCGCCGGCCTGCGACGCGGCGCGGGTGGCGATGTCGGCCGCGACCTCCACCTCGGCGCGCGCATCCTCGATCGCGCGGATCAGGCCGGCGGCGGTGGATGCGGCGTCGCGCATCGCGACCGCGGATTGTTCGGCCGCCGCGGCGACCTCGCTGGTCTTGCCCAGCATGCCGCGTGCCGAGGACGAGGCGAGCGACGCCTGCGTCCGCAGCCCGTGACCCTCGTGCGTCGTCGCCTCCACGGTAGCGGCGATCTCGTTCCGGAAGTCGGCGGCCAGCCGGTCGCGCGCGCCCTGGGCGGTATGCGCGCTGTACACCGCATAGGTCGCCACGGTGATCTCGCCTTCGAGCGCCGACAGACGCATCAGCGTGTCGATCTGCTGCGGCAACCGCGCGTCGCCGGCCGGCAGGTTGGTCATCAGCACGTCGAGCGCGGCGCGGTCGCTGGCACTGATCATCGCCAGCAGCGCCATGGGCGACACGCCCGCGACATAGGCGCTGGCAACCGAGCGCTCGATGGCTTCGATCCAGGCGCGCTCGCGGGTCCGCAGGAACCGGTTCTCGAGGAACGTGATGCCGAGTTCGATCATGCGATCGTTTTCATGCGTCGCATACTCGGCGGCGCTGCCGAAGCAGCGCTTCCAGTGAGCCCAGTATGCCGCGGCGATAGGGCGGGCGTGTGGGCGCAGCGTCTCCCAGGCATCGCGCGCCGCGCGGGTGAGTTCCCCGTCTACATCGAAGACGTCGAAACGCGCATTGAGGTCCAGCGTGGCGGCGACCGAACCGGTCGGCGGCAGATCGTTGGGCAAGACATGCTCCGTGGAGAAGGGGTACGGACGACTGGGTAGCGATCATCCGTTAACAGCCGGTTAGGGAGCGGCGGGCATCGACTTTGCGCCGCCGCCGTTCCGCTGCGCTTGCATCATCAGGCGCGCGGACGCATAGACCCCGCAAACCCGCCCGCACCGGCCCATATCCGAGGAACCCCGCGCTTGGCTTCGAAACCTGCCCGCCCGCGCAGCCCGCATCTGTTCAGCGGGCCCATGCAATTTCACTATCGCTGGTCTCCGGCGATGACCGTGTCGATCGTACACCGCATTACCGGCACCGGGATGGCGACCGTCGGCACGCTGCTGCTGGTGTGGTGGCTGGCGGCGATCGCGGCCGGTCCTGCCGCATACGGCGTGTTCCTCGACGTGTTCACCACCTCGACCGGCGCGTTGAACGTCGTCGGCTGGGTGGTCGGCGTCGCGCTGACCTGGTCGGTGTTCCAGCACATGATGAGCGGCATCCGCCATCTGGTGCTCGATACCGGCGCTGCGTTCGAGCTGAAGCTGAACCGGCGGCTGGCGGTGCTGACCTTTGTCGCATCGGCGGTGCTGACGGTGGCGTTCTGGCTTTTCGTGGGGATGAAGTAATGAGCACCGAGATCGGTCGCGTCCGGGGGCTGGGCAGCGCTGGGCATGGCGCGCAGCATTGGTGGCACCACAAGCTGACCGCGGGCAGCAACTTCCTGCTGCTCGTCTGGCTGCTGGTCTCGATCGCCACGTTGCCGTCGTACGACCATGCGACGGTGCGGCTGTGGCTGCACTCGGCGTGGGTGGCGGTGCCGATGGCGCTGTTCATCGCCTCCGTCTTCTACCATTTCCGGCTCGGCTTGCAGATCGTGATCGAGGATTACGCCCACAAGGAAAGCCGTTTCGTGCTGACCGTGCTGGCGACGGTCTTCACCTTCGCGACCGCCGGTACCGCCATCTTCTCGATCCTCAAGGTCGCTTTCGGAGCCGCCGCCTGATGTTCGCTGACGCCTACAAGATCATCGACCACACCTATGACGCCGTCGTCGTCGGGGCGGGCGGCTCGGGCCTGCGCGCGACGATGGGGATCGCCGAGAGCGGGCTGAAGACGGCTTGCATCACCAAGGTGTTCCCGACGCGCAGCCACACGGTCGCCGCGCAGGGCGGGATCGCCGCATCGCTGGGCAACAACTCGCCCGACCATTGGTCGTGGCACATGTTCGACACCGTCAAGGGTTCCGACTGGCTCGGCGACCAGGACGCGATCGAATATATGGTGCGCGAGGCGCCGGCGGCGGTCTACGAACTGGAGCACGCCGGCGTGCCGTTCAGCCGCAACGACAACGGCACGATCTACCAGCGCCCGTTCGGCGGGCACATGCAGAACATGGGCGAGGGCCCGCCGGTGCAGCGCACCTGCGCCGCCGCCGACCGCACCGGTCACGCCATGCTCCACGCGCTGTACCAGCAGTCGTTGAAGTATGACGCCGACTTCTACGTCGAATATTTCGCGCTCGACCTGATCATGGAGAACGGCGCGTGTCGCGGCGTGATCGCCTTGTGCATGGAAGACGGCTCGATCCACCGCTTCCGCGCGCATGCGGTGGTGCTGGCGACGGGCGGCGGTGGCCGCGTCTACCAGTCGGCGACGTCGGCGCACACGTGCACCGGCGACGGCAACGGCATGGCGCTGCGCGCGGGGCTGGCGCTCCAGGACATGGAGTTCGTGCAGTTCCACCCGACCGGCATCTACGGCGCGGGCGTGCTGATCACCGAGGGCGCGCGCGGCGAGGGCGGGTACCTCACCAACTCCGAGGGCGAGCGCTTCATGGAGCGCTATGCGCCGTCCGCAAAGGACCTGGCGAGCCGCGACGTCGTCGCGCGTTCGATGGCGATGGAGATGCGCGAGGGGCGCGGGGTCGGCAAGGACAAGGACCATATCTTCCTGCACCTCGACCATATCGATCCCAAGGTCCTGCACGAGCGGCTGCCGGGCATCACCGAAACCGGCAAGATCTTCGCGGGCGTCGACCTGACCCGCCAGCCGCTGCCGGTCACCCCGACGGTGCACTACAACATGGGCGGCATCCCGTGTAACTATCACGGCGAGGTCGTCCGCCTGAAGGACGGCGATCCGGACTCGGTGGTGCCGGGTCTGTTCGCAGTCGGCGAGGCGGCGTGCGTGTCGGTGCATGGCGCCAACCGGCTGGGTTCCAATTCGCTGATCGACCTCGTCGTCTTCGGGCGTGCGACGGGGCTGCGGTTGAGGGATACGCTGAAGCCGAATACGCCGCATAACCCGCTGCCCAAAGGCTCGGAAGAGATGGCGCTTGGCCGGCTCGACCATTTCCGCCATGCCAAGGGCGGGACGCCGACCGCGAAGCTGCGCGCCGAGATGCAGCGGACGATGCAGCGCCATTGCGCAGTGTTCCGCGACAGCGCGCTGCTGGGTGAGGGCGTCGGCAAGATCGAGACGATCTATCAGGGGATGAACGACGTCGGGGTCGCCGACCGCTCGCTGATCTGGAACACCGATCTGGTCGAGACGATGGAGCTCGACAATCTGATCGGTCAGGCAGTGGTGACGATGAAGAGCGCCGAGAACCGCAAGGAAAGCCGCGGCGCGCACATGCACGAGGACTTCCCGGAGCGCGACGACGCGAACTGGATGAAGCACACCATCGCGACGTTCGACGGTTGGGGTGGCAAGGGCGGTGCGACGGCGATCGACTATCGTCCGGTGCACGACTACACGTTGACCGACGACGTCGAGTACATCAAGCCGAAGAAGCGCGTATACTGAGCTGGCCAGCGATGCCCGCGCGTGATCGCGCGCGGGCTTGTCTGTCCTTGGTGACGGCACATTGCGGACTGCGCGAGCAGCCGATGTAGTTATCGGTCAGGAGAAGGAGCGTCTCGTCGACGGTGCAGGCTGAATGCGCATCGCGGCGATGTACGACAGCGGCGGAACTCGCGCGGCGCTCGCGGCTTGTGCGCGGCATGACCGAGAACAACAACGCCGCCGCCTATCCGCTGCTCGCGGTACCGCACATCCAGCTCCACGGCACCGTCGACGAGACGATGTACGCCAATTTCAAGGACCAGCTTGCTGCCGCGCCGGGCGACGGGCCGGTGGTGGTGTCGATCACGACCTTGGGTGGCGATCCGGAGATGGCCCGGGCGATGGGCGATTCGATCCGCCTTCTGCGCGAATATACCGGACGCGAGGCGCTGTTCCTCGGCAAGGTCGCGGTCTACTCGGCAGGGGCGACGTTCATGTCAGCCTTCCCGGTCGACAAGCGCTTTCTGACGCGCAACTCGCGGATCATGATCCATGAGCGGTTGATGAATTCGACGATTCAATTGTCCGGACCGCTCAACACGCTCGCGCCCGTACTGAAGGCCAAGCTGAACGAGATCGAGGATTCGATCCGCATCCAGGAAGAAGGCTTCGCCGATCTCGTGCGCGGCAGCAAGGTGTCGCTGGACGAGCTCAAGGACCGCGCGCCCAACAACTGGTACATCGAGGCGACCGAGGCGCGTGACCTGGGGCTGGTGCTCGATATCATCTGACGGTCATGCGAAGGCGGGGGCGCGGCGCAGCTGCTGGTAGGCGGCGATGACCTTGCCGAGCGCGGCCTCGTGGCTGCGATCTCCGCCGTTGCGGTCCGGGTGGTAGCGTCGGACGAGCTCCGAATAGCGTTTGCGCAAGGCGGACCGGTCCGCGTCCGCTGGCAAGCCGAGCGTTTCCAGATTGCGGCGGTCCTCGCTCGTGAGCGGGCGACCATCGGCGCGCGGCGCGGCGCGGGCGTATTTGGCCGCGATCGCGTCGAGCGGGTCGGTGAAGTCCGACCAGCGCGGGCCCTGGTCGCCCATCTGTCCCCGCGAGAAGGCACGTGTTTCCCGCTCCCAGCCCGCCATCGGGCGCTGTGCCTGGTGGATTTCGTCGGCGGTCATGCCGTCGAAGTAATTGTAGCCAGCGTTGAACGCGCGGACATGGTCGAGGCAGAACCAGCGGAAGCGCGGCGGGCCGTCGTGCGCGCCGGCGCCCTCCAGCGGGGGGGCGCGGAACTCGCCGGCTTCGGCGCAGCCGGGATGTTCGCAGGGCCTGTCCGAGTCCGCTACCCGGCCGTGGAAACGTGTATGGGGTCGATCGTTACGGGGCTTCACGCACTCACTCGTCGCTTGACGCACAAAGCGGGCTATATGGGGTCGCATGACTGACATCGCTACCGGCAGCATCGCCGACCAGATCACCCGCCGCCTCACCGAGGCGCTGTCCCCGACGCGGCTGGAGGTCGTCAACGAGAGCGCGCAGCATCGCGGGCATCTCGGCGACGACGGGACGGGCGAGAGCCATTTCCGCGTCGTCGTCGAGAGCGCCGCGTTCGCGGGGTTGAACCGTGTCGCGCGGCAGCGGCTGGTGAACCGGGCGCTGGCCGACCTGCTGGCGGAGCGTATTCATGCGCTGGCGATCCAGGCGAGGGCGCCGGGCGAGTGACGTACGACCGGTGATACCGGCGGCCGTCCGCGGCTGGCGGCGCTGCATGATGCGGTCGCCGACGAGCGGCGGGTGGCGTTCAATACCGACGGCATCTTCCGCCACGATCCGGAGCCGGACGGCGACGGCCGAGCGCCGCCGTCCGCCGGCCGGTCAGTCCTTGAGCGCCGCGGGCACGGTGCCGCCGCTCTTTTCCAGTTCGCGCATCACCGCCTTGTGGAGCCAGATGTTCATTTCCGCCGAGCCGTCCTTCTCGCCGGTATAGCCGAGTTCGGTCGCCAGTTCCTTGCGGTTGGCGAGGCTGGAATCGAGGTCGAGCAGCTTCATCAGATCGACGATCGACGTGCGCCAGTTGAGGTCGGGATTGCCCTTCTTCTGCGCGATGCCGGTCAGCACCGCCTCGACATCGACGGGCGCCTGCGGGGCGGCGGGGGCCGTTGCCGGTGCCGGGGTCGGTGAGGGGGCCGGGGCCGCGGTCGGCGCGGTGCCGGGGGCGGGGGCAGGAGCGGGCGCGGGGTGGGCGGCGGGGGCGTCCTTCTTGCCCGAGAACTGGCCGCCGAGCGGGCCATGGTCGCCGAAGATCGCCTTCTTGATCGCGCCGAAGATGCTCATGTCGCACGAATCCTCTATCGTGGGTGGTGCGCAGGCAACGTCGCCGCGCGTCGAAGGTTCAGGCGCGGCGACGTCGGGCGGGTCCGCGAACCAGCGGATGCCGGGCGTCGCCGCGCGCGGCGCGGGGGCGGGCCCGGAGGAAAGCGACAGGCCGGGCCACAGGCCGGGCGGGGTGCAGGACAGGTCACGCGGCGCGGCGCAAGACAGGTCACGCGGCGCGGCGCGGGGCAGGGCGGCATCATCGGGGGAGATGGCGAGGGAGACCGCGGGGGCGTCGGCGGCGGGGGGCACGAAGCCGAAGAAGCGGTCGCGCGCGGCGGCGAGCCGCGCCAGCGCCGCCGCGTCGAGATGGTCGGGCGGCGGCCCCATCCGCGCCGCCTCCGCCTCGGTCAGCGAGCGTTCGTAGTCGGGCTCGGCCGGCTCGCCCTCCCATTCGCCGTCGAAGCCGTCGGGGGGCGGGAAGGCGGTGCGCCAGTCCTCGACATCCTCGTCCCACCATACCGGCTCGTCGTCCGGCAGCGGCGAATGTTGCGAATGTTGAGACGATGACGGTGCCGGGGGCGGGGATGCGGCGCCGGACGCAGCGTCCGAAGCGGGGGCGCGATCATCGGCGGATGGCGCGGCGAAGGCGACCAGCCCGGCGGCCTCGGCGCGCGCCCACTGCTCGGCGGTCCAGTGCCGGCGCTGCGCGGGATCGAGATCGGCAACCGGCACCTCGCCGGCGGTGGCGTGGCCGGTGCGCGCGAAGCGATCCGCGGCGGCGAGCGCGTGAAGCGGGGCGAGATCGGGCGCGTCGCCGGCGGCCGGCGCGAGCGCGTCGCAGCGCCGCGCGAGGAACAGCCCGGCGCGTGCCGGGCCGGCGTCCTGCGCGACGAGATCGAGATAGGCGTCGAATTCCTGCGCGACGAGCCGTGCGGCGCGCGCATCGCTATCGGGCGCGGCCTCGACCTGGCGATCGAGGCGCGCGAGCAGCCCCATCGCGAGGCGGTTGTCGTGGCGGTGGCGGGTGACGATGGTGCCGTCGGCGCGGGTGTAGGTGTCGGTCTGGCCGTCGAGCGCGCGGACCAGCAGCGTCTCAGCGACGACCTCGCGCGCGACCAGCGAGGCGGCGCGCCAGCCGAGCGCGAACGTTGCGCCCTTGGCGGAGCGGCGGAAGGCGTAGGCGGAGGTGGCGGACAGGCCGACGCGCGCGCAGGCGGCGTCGACGCCGTGGCCCTCGGCGATCGCTTCGAGGAAGGTGCGCTGGTTGGCGGCGGACCAGCCGTCGGTGCGGCGGGAGTGGGTGGCGTCGGTAGCGGGCGGGGCGGGGGGTGGCGTCGTGGCCCGGCGGGCGGGGGCGGTGATGCCTTCCATCGGGGTCATGACGGTCATTTTGGGTGCGCCTCCTGCGGAAAGGGTGCGGGAGGGTGGCTTATGTTGGAGGATGTAGGACAGCCCGCCGCGCCAAGCCGGTAGCGCAGCTACCGGCGCGACAACCTGCGGCGGGCTCGGCCGGCGGCGCTATGAGCGCCGTCCGACGACGCGGCTTTGCCGCGGCGGGCCATTGACCGGACTTGCGAGCTCGGCGTCACACTGTCACTCTCAGGCGATGTCCGGGGGATATAGGCATGAGCGAGCAGCGCTATAATTTACTGGGGACCGACCGCATCACGTCACGGCAGGTAGATGAACTCGTCGGATTGGCTCGCGGCATTGCAGCTGACGGTGCCATCAACCAGAGCGAAGTCGAGTTTCTGCAAAAATGGCTCGCTGCGAACATGGCGATCAGCGATCAACCCATGATACGTCGCCTTTACGACCGCGTGAACCTGATCCTCGCTGACGGCGTGGCCGATGCAGATGAATGTGCGGAGTTGCTGGATACACTCAACAGCTTTTCCAGCCGCGATTTCGAGTTGGGCGAGGTGATGAAGCCATCGACGTTGCCGCTCTGCGACCCGGCTCCGACCTTGTTGTTTCGCGCGCAGCGTTACTGCTTCACAGGCACCTTTGGCTTTGGCGGTCGCCGTGACTGTGAGCAGGCCGTCATCAAGCGAGGCGGCGAGGCCGGCACCCTGACGAAGCGGACCAACGTATTGGTAATCGGCGCTTACGCCACGGAGTCATGGAAGCATTCGGCTTTCGGTACGAAGATCGTGAAAGCCGTCGACTATCGCGAAAGCGGTTCGCCAATCCGCATCGTTTCGGAGGAGCATTGGGCTTCGCATTTGTGAGATCCCGCAAGCGTTCACCACGAAGCGCCAAGACGCTCCAGCGCGTTCAATAGCGCACGTTTGCTGACAGTCCGTCGATCTCCCTCGTTTCGCGGCACCTCTACATCGCCAGCGTCGTGCCGGCGCTTAGCGATGTCCTCTGCGAAGTCAGCAAAGCTGCGCGCCTCAGGATTGTTTAAGGTCGGCGATGCCATGACTACCTGCCGTCTCGTAGCGAATACGCGCGTCAAGGTACTGCACGTCGGCATCGCGGTGAAGTGCGAAGAGCGCGCGCGCCTGTTCGAGCATGTCGGGGGCGCTCCCCGAGGCATATTGGCCCATGCGATCGGCGATGACGTCCTCAACCGCGATGATGGAGACGCGGCCGTCGTCGCCCATGTCAAGCAGCAATAAGCGGTTCGGGTCGGCGGCCCCGTCAAGCAGGGTCGAGGCGACGACTTCGAAGCCGAGCAGCAACTCGGGGTGCAGCCAGCCGTTGGGAACATGCCCTGTACCGGCGGGCTGCACGAAGCCGAGTTGTAGTAGCGCTTCTTCGAACGCCTCCTGACGCGGCGTGACCACGTCGAAGTCGCCGGTTGTGACGGCGCTTTGCGTGTAGAGTTCGACCGCGCCGCCGCCGACCAGCACCGGTCGCGCGAAGCCGCGACGCTCCATCAGTTCGCTGGCGCGGGCGAGCAGGCGGAGCCCGGCCTCGAACGCAGGCCGGTAGCCGCTCATGCCGCCTTGGTTTCCTTCCCCAACAAAGGCGCCAGATACTTCCCCGTAAAGCTGCGCGGCTCCTTCACCACGTCCTCCGGCGTCCCCGCCGCGACGATCTCGCCGCCCTTCACGCCGCCTTCCGGGCCGAGGTCGACGATCCAGTCGGCGGTCTTGATGACGTCGAGATTGTGTTCGATCACCACCACGGTGTTGCCCTGCTCGACGAGCGCGTGGAGGACTTCGAGGAGCTTGCGGACGTCCTCGAAATGCAGCCCGGTGGTCGGTTCGTCGAGGATGTAGAGCGTGTTGCCGGTGGCGCGGCGGCTGAGTTCCTTGGCGAGCTTCACGCGCTGCGCCTCGCCGCCCGACAGCGTCGTCGCCTGTTGCCCGACCTTGACGTAGCCGAGGCCGACCTCGACCAGCATCGCCATCTTGTCGCGGATCGGCGGCACGTTGGCGAAGAACGACGCGGCATCCTCGACGGTCATGTCGAGCACGTCGGCGATGCTGTGGCCCTTGTGCTTCACCTCCAGCGTCTCGCGATTGTAGCGCGCGCCGTGGCAGACGTCGCAGGTGACATAGACGTCGGGGAGGAAGTGCATCTCGATCTTGAGCACGCCGTCGCCCTGGCACGCCTCGCACCGCCCGCCCTTGACGTTGAAGCTGAAGCGGCCGGGCTTGTAGCCGCGCGCCTGCGATTCCGGCAGCCCGGCGAACCAGTCGCGGATCTGCGTGAAGGCGCCGGTGTAGGTGGCGGGGTTGGAGCGCGGGGTGCGGCCGATCGGCGACTGGTCGATGTCGATGACCTTGTCGAGATGCTGGAGCCCGGTGATCTTGTCGTGCTTGCCCGCCAGGATGCGCGCGCCGTTGAGCGTGCGCGCCGCGGCGGCATAGAGCGTGTCGATCGTGAAGCTGGACTTGCCCGAGCCGGACACGCCGGTGATGCAGGTGAAGGTGCCGAGCGGGATCGACGCGGTGACGCCGGTGAGGTTGTTGGCGGTGGCGTTGTGGACGGTCAGCTTCTTGCCGCTGCCCTTGCGGCGCTTGGCCGGGACGGCGACTTGCCGTGTGCCGTTGAGGTAGTCGGCGGTGATCGAGGTCTTCGACTTCAGCAGTTGCTTGACGGTGCCCTGCGCCACGACCTGCCCGCCGTGGACGCCCGCGCCCGGCCCCATGTCGATCACGTAATCGGCCATGCGGATCGCATCCTCGTCATGCTCGACGACGATGACGGTGTTGCCGAGGTCGCGCAGGCGGCGCAGCGTGGCGAGCAGCATGTCGTTGTCGCGCTGGTGCAGGCCGATCGACGGCTCGTCGAGGACGTAGAGGACGCCCGACAGCCCGCTGCCGATCTGCGACGCGAGGCGGATGCGCTGGCTCTCGCCGCCCGACAGCGTGCCGCTGGTGCGGTCGAGGTTGAGATAGTCGAGCCCGACGTTGTTGAGGAAGCCGAGCCGCTCGATGATCTCCTTCAGGATGCGCTCGGCGATGGCGCGCTGCTGGTCGCCGAGGTGGTTGGGCAGGTCGGTGAAGAAGGCGAGCGCGTCGACCACGCTCATGCGGGTCGCGTGGCTGATGTCCTGCTGCGCGATCTTGACCGCCAGCGCCTCGGGCTTGAGGCGCGCGCCCTTGCAGACCTCGCACGGTTGCGACGACTGGTATTTGGACAGCTCCTCGCGCATCCACGCGCTCTCGGTCTGGAGCAGGCGGCGGTTGAGGTTGCCGATGACGCCCTCGAACGGCTTCTTGACGTCGTAGCTCTTCTTGCCGTCGACGAAGGTGAGCGTGACCGCCTTCCCTTCGGTGCCGTAGAGGATCTTGTCGGCGACTTCGGGGTGGAGGTCGCGCCAGGCGGTGTCGAGCGAGAAGCCGAACTCGCGCGCGAGGCTGGCCATCACCTGCATGTAATAGGGCGAGGGCGGGTTGGACTTCGCCCAGGGGACGACCGCGCCCTTCTTGATCGACAGTTCGTGGTTGGGGACGATCAGGTCCTCGTCGAAGACCAGCTTCTCGCCCAGCCCGTCGCAGGCCGGGCAGGCGCCCTGGGGAGCGTTGAAGGAGAAGAGGCGCGGCTCGATCTCGGCGATGGTGAAGCCGCTGACGGGGCAGGCGAACCGCTCGGAAAAGACGATGCGGCCCGGGGGCGCGTGATCGCCGAGCACGACGCTTTCGGGGGTGCGCGGCTCGACCGGATCGGCAGGGTCGATATAGGCGAGGCCGTCGGCGAGCTTCAGCGCGGTCTCGAAACTGTCGGCGAGGCGCGTGGCGGCGTTTTCGTTGACCGCGAGGCGATCGACGACGACCTCGATATCGTGCTTGTACTTCTTGTCGAGCGCGGGGGCCTCGTCGATCTCGTGGATCGTGCCGTCGATGCGGACGCGGGTGAAGCCCGCCTTCTGCCACTCGGCCAGTTCCTTGCGATACTCGCCCTTGCGGCCGCGCACGACGGGGGCGAGCAGGTAGAGCCGCGTGCCCTCCGGCAGCGCCATGACGCGGTCGACCATCTGGCTGACGGTCTGCGCGGCGATCGGCAGGCCGGTGACCGGCGAATAGGGCACGCCGACGCGCGCCCAGAGCAGGCGCATGTAATCGTAGATCTCGGTGACGGTCGCCACCGTCGAGCGCGGGTTGCGGCTGGTGGTCTTCTGCTCGATCGAAATCGCGGGGCTCAGTCCCTCGATATGGTCGACGTCGGGCTTCTGCATCAGTTCCAGGAACTGGCGCGCATAGGCCGACAGCGATTCGACGTAGCGACGTTGCCCCTCGGCATAGATGGTGTCGAAGGCGAGCGACGATTTGCCGGAGCCGGACAAGCCGGTGATGACCGTCAGCGTATCGCGCGGAATGTCGACGCTCACGTCCTTGAGATTGTGCTCGCGCGCGCCGCGGACGGAGATCGTCGTCAATGCCATAGGGGAATCTGTTCCATATCTGTTCGGCTGCGTCCAGCCCGCAAGCCAGCGCGCGATGTGGGGCGGGTGCCGCACTGCGGCAAGACGCGCCATGTGCACGACGGTTGCGCCGCCCCGGCGGTGTCTTATATCGCTGCGACAGTCAGGAGACGCGCGACGATGGCCAAGAAGAAGAAGGGCAAGCTGCCAAAGGAAGTGCTGGGGGTGAAGGTGCCCAAGGAACTGCGCAAGGCGGGCGAGAAGCTGATCGAGCAGGCGCAGGGGCCGGCGGGGCGGCAGGCGATCGCCGGTGCGCTGACCGCGGTCGCGGGCGCGGCCGTGACCGCGGCATTGTCGCGCGGCGTGCGCCCTGCCGGACGTACCGCCGCGCAAGAAGATCACGGCGCCGAACCCAAGGACCGGCGCGCCGCGTCGGAGGCTGCGACGCCGGGCGACGTAATCGGCGACATGGTGAACGCCTTCCTTAGCAATGCCGGAAAGTACAATCGGCGGTAAGCGGTGTTTTCCGGCGTGTATCAGAAAGAGACATTTACTACCTAAGAGGCTGAAATCGGGATCGGGCGCATAATCAGCGGTCGATCGTCGCTTGTTGACGGTCGTCGGCGCGCGACACTATCGAATTTCTCACAGGCACGGCGTGGCGCTGTTGTCGTGAGGGGACGATCATGAAGAAATTGGCAATGGCTGCCGCCGCCGTGATGATGATGTCGGGTGCCGCTTCGGCGCAGAACCTGGTCAAGAACGGCGGCTTCGAGCAAAACACCGTCGATGGCAGCCGCCAGTTCACCAACAATGTCACCAACTGGACGAACGAGAAGACCAGCGGCTATACCGGCTACGGCTATAACTTCCTCATCAAGGGCGACAGCCCGGATGGGGACGGCTTCACCTCGCTGGGCGGTAACCACGACTACATCTACGGCACCTTCGGCACGGCCAACACCGTATCCAGCCTCGGCGACTTCAAGGGCAATTATTCGGAGACCGGCTACAACGGCGACAACGGCAAGACCTGGGCATACGGCAACTACATCCTGGCCGATGGCGATCCCGCATTCGCCGGCAAGATCAGCCAGGTCATCGGCGGGCTGGTCCAGGGCAACACCTACAACCTGACCTTCGACTGGGCCGCCGTCACGTGGTTCACGACCCCGGGCCAGACGACCCAGCGCTTCGACGTGTCGCTGGGCAACGTCGTGAAGTCGACCGAGACGCTGACCGTCGCTCCGAAGGGCGCCTCGGGCTGGAAGAAGGCTTCGCTCGACTTCGTGGCGGGCGGCACCAGCCAGACGCTGTCGTTCCTCGCGAAGGGCACCCCGAACGGCCTGCCGCCGTCGCTGCTGCTCGACAACGTGTCGCTGACCGCGGCGGTGCCGGAGCCCGACACCTGGATGACGATGATCCTGGGCTTCGGTGTGGTCGGCGCCACGATCCGTCGCCGCAAGGCGAGCGGCGCGACCCGCCCCCAGATGGTCTGATCGATCAGATTTCGACGAAGTGTGGGGCGGCGGCGTGCTTGCGGGCGCGCCGCCGCTTCACCGATTCTTGACGATCGATGCGCGAGACAAGGTGCGCGCCGGTCGTCGGCGCAGGCGGGAAGGGGCGATGACGCTGTCGGACGTGGCAATCGACGTGGCGCGATTGAGCGTGTGGCTGGTGCTGCTCGCGATGCTGTTCGTGCCGATCGAGTGGTTGTTCAGCCTGCGCGACCGACCGGCGTCCCGCGGCGGCGTCGCGGGACGGGCCGCCGACCTGGTCTACTACTTCCTCAACAGCCTGGTGCCCGGCGTGATCATCGCGCCGATCATGGCGACGGTCGCGGTGGTGCTGGGGCAAGTGACGCCGGGCGCCTATACCGCGTGGGTCGCCTCGCTGCCGTTCGCGGCCAAGCTGGTCGCGGCGTTGCTGGTGAGCGAGATCGGCGCCTATTGGGCGCACCGCTGGTGCCACGAAATCCCGTTCCTCTGGCGCTTCCACGCGATCCATCACACGGTCGAGCATCTCGACTGGCTGGCGAACACGCGCGCGCATCCGCTCGACGTCACGTTCGTCCGGCTGTGCGGGCTGGTACCGGTCTATGCGCTGGGGCTGGCGAACACGCATGCCAGCGGCGCGGATGCGATGATCCCGGTCTATGTAACGCTGGTCGGTACGGTGTGGTCGTTCCTGGTCCATGCCAACGTCCGGTGGCGGTTCGGGTGGCTGGAGCAGGTCGCGGCGACGCCGGCCTTCCATCACTGGCACCACACCAACGGCGCGGAGGGGCGCGACCGCAATTATGCCGCGATGTTTCCGTGGATCGACCGCGTGTTCGGGACGCTTCACCTGCCGAAGGATCAATGGCCGCCGGTGTATGGCATCGACAAGCCGATCCGCGGCGGCATGGGCGGCGAGCTGCTGCATCCTTTCCGAGGCGAGAAGGATGAGGCGGAGGGCAACGGGCGGGCGCGGGCGCGGGCGGGGTCGGCGGCGGGGGCGGGGGCGGGGGCGGTGTCACCGGACTAGCCAGGGTTCGTCGTCCCGGCGAACGCCGGGATCTGCTGCCTGGCTGGCGGTGCGCGTCACCGTCGGGAGATCCCGGCCTTCGCTGGGATAACCAGCAGGCAGGCAACGATCGACGGTCCTCGCGCGCTGTCGTGGGCGGAGGCGCGGATGCAGGATGACGACAAGCGGCTGGCGGCGGAAGCGGCGGTCGAAGAGGTGCGCGACGGGATGCTCGTCGGGCTGGGCACCGGATCGACGGTGCGGTTCGCGATTCAAGCGCTCGGGCGGCGCGTGGCCGAGGGACTGCGCATCGAAGCGGTCGCGACCAGCATCGACAGTGCGCGCAAGGCCGCGGCGCTGGGCATCGCCGTGCGCGACTTCGCCGGGGTCGCGGCGGTCGACCTGACGATCGACGGCGCCGACGAGGTCGACGCGCGGCTGTGGGCGATCAAGGGCGCGGGCGGCGCGATGTTGCGCGAGAAGATCGTCGCGGCGGCGTCGACGCGGATGGTGGTGATCGCCGACGCCTCCAAACGGGTCGCGGCGATCGGCGCGGCGAAGCTGCCGGTCGAGGTGCTGCCGTTCGCGGAAGCATTCGTCACCGCGAGGCTGGGCGCGCTGGGCGCGGCGGTGGCGCTGCGCGAGCGGGCGACCGACAACGGCAACCTCGTCCTCGACGCGCGGTTCGCGGCCTTTCCCGCGGCGCGCGCGTTGGCCGCCGCGCTGGATGCGACGCCGGGCGTGCTGGGGCACGGACTGTTTCTCGACGAGGTGGATGCGACCTATGTCGCGGATCGCGGTGTCGTTACGCGGCTGGAACGCGCCGAGGCGAGCGGTTAAGGGAGGCGGGACTCGGCAACCGGCGTCGTGCCGGTGCGTTCGACCCCGTGACTCCCGACATGAGGATTGCATGACCGACACCGCCAGCTCGCCCGCCGGTATCCACGAGGACGGCAGCCCGGAGCGGCTGCAGATCGACACGATCCGCACGCTGTCGATGGACGCCGTGCAAAAGGCCAATTCGGGCCACCCCGGCACGCCGATGGCGTTGGCGCCGGTCGGCTGGACGATCTGGACGCAGTTCCTCCGCTACGACCCCGCGCATGCCGACTGGCCGAACCGCGACCGCTTCGTCCTGTCGGTCGGCCATGCCTCGATGCTGCTGTACTCGCTGCTGTATCTGGCCGGCGTCGAGGAGATCGGCGCGGACGGCGAGAAGAGCGGCAAGCCGGCGATGTCGCTCGACGATATCAAGCAGTTCCGGCAGCTGTCGTCCAAGACGCCGGGCCACCCCGAATATCGCCACACCACCGGCGTCGAGACGACGACCGGTCCGCTGGGCGCGGGATGCGGCAATTCGGTGGGCATGGCGATCGCCGAGCGCTGGCTGGCGGCGCGCTACAACCGCCCCGGCTTCGCGCTGTTCGACCATGACGTCTATGTCGTGTGCGGCGACGGCGACATGATGGAGGGCGTCTCGGCCGAGGCGGCATCGCTGGCCGGGCACCTGAAGCTGTCGAACCTGTGCTGGATCTACGACAGCAACCAGATCTCGATCGAAGGCGACACGGATCTGGCGTTCGACGAGGATGTCGGCAAGCGCTTCCAGGCCTATGGCTGGAACGTCATTCATGTCGACGATGCCAATGATCTCAACGCATTGAAGAACGCGCTTCAGGCGTTTCGTGACGAGCAATCGTGCCCGACGCTGATCGTCGTGAAGTCGGTGATCGGCTGGGGCAGCCCTCGCGCCGGCAGCGAGAAGGCGCACGGCGAGCCGCTGGGCGCCGAGAACATCGCCAAGACCAAGCTCGCCTATGGCTGGCCGGCGGAGGACTTCTACGTTCCCGAGGGCGTGAAGGAGGCGTTCGGCAAGGCGGTCAAGGATCGCGGCGGCAAGGCGCGCGACGAATGGGTGGCATTGTTCGAGAAGTATCGCAGCGAACATGCTGACCTGGCGGCAGAACTCGACCTGCTGCTGAAGGACGAGCTGCCCGAGGGCTGGGACAGCGAGATCCCGGTGTTCGAGGCCGACGAGAAGGGCGTGGCGAGCCGCGATGCGGGCGGCAAGGTGCTGAACGCGATCGTCAAGAAAGTGCCGTGGCTGCTCGGCGGATCGGCGGACCTCGCGCCGTCGACCAAGACCGACATCAAGGGCGCGCCGTCGTTCGAGGCGGACAATTACGGCGGCACCAACTTCCACTTCGGCGTGCGCGAACATGGCATGGGCGCGGTGGTGAACGGCATGGCGCTGTCGCACCTGCGTGCCTATGGCTCCACGTTCCTGGTCTTCCTGGATTACATGCGCGCGCCGGTGCGGCTGTCGGCGATCATGGAGATCGGCGCGGTGTGGGTGTTCACGCACGATTCGATCGGCGTCGGCGAGGACGGGCCGACCCACCAGCCGATCGAGCATCTGGCGACGCTGCGCGCGATTCCGGGCATCGACACCTTCCGTCCCGGCGACGCCAACGAGGTGGCGGCGGCATGGCGCGCGGTGATGAAGGACGCGAGCACCCCGGCGGCGCTGATCCTGTCGCGTCAGGCGCTGCCGACGCTCGACCGGACCAAATATGCGAGTGCGGACGGGGTCGAGAAGGGCGCGTACGTGCTGGCGGGCGGCGACGAGGCGCCCGAGGTGATCCTGACCGCGACCGGCTCGGAAGTGTCGCTGGCGGTGCAGGCGTATGAGACGCTGGTCGCCGAGGGCGTGAAGGCGCGCGTCGTGTCGATGCCGAGCTGGTACCGCTACGAACTGCAGGACGCCGCCTATAAGGAAAGCGTGCTGCCCAAGGCGGTGACGGCGCGGGTCGCGATCGAGATGGCCGGGTCGCTCGGCTGGGATCGCTACGTC
Source organism: Sphingomonas sp. BE138 (assembly GCF_031456125.1). Lineage (NCBI taxonomy): Bacteria > Pseudomonadati > Pseudomonadota > Alphaproteobacteria > Sphingomonadales > Sphingomonadaceae > Sphingomonas > Sphingomonas sp. BE138. Next base: position 153,170 of record NZ_JAVDUC010000003.1, on the reverse strand, counting down.
GGCTTCGAGGGGCGGCAGATCACGATGTCGACGTTCGGCGCGTCGGCCCCGCTCGCCAAGCTGCAGGACAAGTTCGGCTTCACGGTCGAGAATGTCGTAAAGGTGGCGAAGGAAGCGATGGGCCGCTGACGGTCGCGGCGGCGACGGCGGGTTCCTATATCGGCCGGCGACGCGCTGCGCGCTGACAGACACGACGGGATACGGAGATCGGTATGAGCAAGCTACAGGACCTCAGCAACGCCGGGACGGCGGTGTGGCTGGATTTCGTCGACCGCAAGTTCCTCGAGCAGGGCGGGCTGCAGAAGCTGGTCGACGAGGACGGGCTGACCGGCGTCACCTCCAACCCGACGATCTTCGAGAAGGCGATGGGCGCGGGCGAGGCCTATGACGCCGGGTTCGCGGAGTTCGACAAGGCCAATCCGGGTGCCGAGCCGATGGCGCGCTACGAAGCGCAGGCGGTGAAGGACATCCAGGCGGCGTGCGATACGCTGCGCCCCGTCTATGACCGGCTGGACGCCAGGGACGGCTATGTCAGCCTCGAAGTGTCGCCGTATCTGGCGCTGAAGGGGCCGGAGACCGCCGAGGAGGCCGAGCGGCTGTGGCAGGCGGTCGACCGCCCGAACCTGATGATCAAGATCCCGGGCACCGACGACGGTGTGCGCGCGATCCGCGACACGATCGCCAAGGGCATCAACGTCAACGTCACGCTGCTGTTCGGGGTCGAGGCGTACAAGAAGGTCGCGCTGGCCTATGTCGAAGGGCTGGAGGAGCGCGTGTCGAAGGATTTGGCCGTGGAGCGGATCGCGAGCGTGGCGAGCTTCTTCGTCAGCCGCATCGACAGCAAGATCGACGATGCGATCGACGCCGGAACGGGCGGCGAGGAGGCCAAGGCGCTGAAGGGCAAGGTGGCGATCGCCAACGCCAAGCTGGCCTATGCCTGGTATCAGGAGTTCATCGCGTCCGACCGCTGGCAGAAGCTGGCGGCGAAGGGCGCGCGGCCGCAGCGCTTGCTCTGGGCGTCGACCGGGACCAAGAACCCCGACTATCCCGACACGCTGTACGTCGACCAGCTGATCGGGCCGGAGACGGTCAATACGATGCCGCCCAAGACGATGGACGCGTTCCGCGACCATGGCACGGTGGCGCAGACGCTGACCGAGGGCGTGGACGACGCGCGGCATGTGATCGACGAACAGGCGCGGCTGGGGCTGGACCTGGGCGGGGTGACCAGGACGCTGGTCGACGAGGGCGTCGCGAGCTTCTCCAAGTCGTTCGACGATCTGTTGAAGGTGATTTCGGAGAAGCAGCCCGCGGCCGCTTGATCTGACGGAGAATGCAGGCGCGGGGGCTGGCGACGGCCCCCGCGTTTTCATTCCCTGCTCATGCCGGGGGTCGGCTGGACGCCAGAAACGGTGCGGCGATCTCCGGCGTGATGCGCAGCAGCCGGCCGGCGGCGCGGTCGAGGAGCGCCCAGGTGGTCACGCCTTCGACACGGACCTTGCCGTCGGTGCCCAGGAAGCGGAAATGGCGGTCGAAGCGGGCGCCGCGCGGCGGATCGGGAACCCAGGTCTCGCCGGTCACCGTCTCGCCCTCCACGACATTGCCGCGATAGTCGATGACGTGGCGCGTGATCATCCAGACATAGGCGGCCTGATGCGCGGGCGGCGCGATCGCGTGCCAGTGCGCGACCGACAGGTCCTGAATCCAGCGTACCCAGACGGCATTGTTGACGTGGCCGAGCTCGTCGATGTCGGCAGGCTGCGCGGTGAAGGGCTGCGTGAAGGTCATGCGTGGCGCGCCTTGTACCAGCGCCAGCCCGCGAAGGCGATGCCCGCCGCCAGCACCGCGGCGACGGCCCACCACAGGTGGCGGTTGGCGGCGACCCGGCCGAGCACCTGCTCGAACCCATGGCCGAACAGATAGCCGATCCCAGTAAAGATCATCGCCCAGCACGCCGCGGAGAGGCCGTTGACGATCGCGAACAGCCGCGCCGACACTTGCGTGGAGCCGATCGCGATCGGGCTGACGGTGCGAAGCCCGTAGAGGAAGCGGAAGGCGAAGATGAAGGCGGTCGGATGGCGTTCGAACGTGGCGACCGCACGCGCGAAAGCGGGCTTGGCGCGCGCGGCGGCGATCCAGCGATGGTCGCGGAAGTGGCGGCCGGCGTAGAACCACGCCTGATCGGCGGCATAGGAGCCGAGCCCGGCGGCGAGCATCGCGAGCGGGAGCGACAGCAGCCCCTTGTGCGCGAGGATGCCGCCGGCCATCACCGCTGCCTCGCCCTCCAGCGCGGCGCCCGCGAACAGCGCGGCGAGACCGTAGCGCGCGACGATCGCCTCGATCGTCATGCCGCGCTCACTCCTCCACGCCCAATTGCCACAGCACGAAGGCATGTTCCTCGGCGGCTTCGCGCAGGCTTTCGAAACGGCCGGACTTGCCGCCGTGACCGGCGCCCATGTTGGTCTTGAGCAGCAGGACGTTGGCATCGGTCTTCGTCGCGCGCAGCTTCGCCGCCCACTTTGCGGGCTCCCAATAGGTCACGCGCGGATCGTTGAGGCCCCCGGAGATGAACAGTGGCGGGTAATCCTGAGCCTTTACATTGTCGTACGGCGAATAGCTGCGGATCAGCTCGAACGCCTTCGGGTCCTCAATCGGATTGCCCCATTCCGGCCATTCGCCGGGCGTCAGCGGCAGCGTCTCGTCGAGCATCGTGTTGAGGACGTCGACGAACGGCACGTCGGCGATCACCGCGCCCCATAGCTGCGGATCGGAATTCACGACCGCGCCCATCAGTTCGCCGCCCGCCGAGCGGCCGGCGATCGCGATGCGGCCGGCGCTGGTCCAGCCTTGTGCGACCAATGCCTTCGCCACGTCGACGAAGTCGTTGAAGGTGTTGGTGCGCTTCTCGAGCTTGCCGTCGTGATACCATTGCTGGCCGAGGTCGTCGCCGCCGCGGATGTGCGCGATCGCATAGGCGAAGCCGCGGTCGAGCAGGCTGAGCCGCCCGGTCGAGAAGCCCGGCGGGATCGCATGGCCATAGGCGCCATAGGCGTAGAGGAACAACGGGCGTGAGCCGTCGCGCGGAAAGTCGTGCGGATAGACGATCGAGACCGGCACCTGCGTGCCGTCGCGCGCGGGGATCGTCAGCCGCTGCGTCGCGTAGCGTCCCGCATCATAGCCGCTGGGGATCTCCTGAACCTTGAGCATGGTCAGTTCGCCGGTCGCGGTGTCATAGTCGTAGACCGTGCCCGGTGTTACCATCGACTCATAGCCGAGACGTAGAACAGTCTGATCGTACTCGGGATTATCGCCGAGTGCCGCGGCGTAGCTCGCCTCCGGGAAGGTGATGCGGCGCGGCGGGGTAGCGGGGTCGTAGGAATGGACTTCGATCTGGTCGAGCCCGTCCTCGCGCCCCTCGACGATGAAGAAGTCGCGGAAACATTCGACGCCGGTCATGTAGAAGCGGGCGCCCGGCGCGATACGCTCGGTCCACTCGCCTGGCGACGCGATCGGGGCGGTGACGAGCCGCCACATCGGATCGATGTCGTTGGTGTGGATGAACAACGTGTCGCCGTGCGTATCGACGTCATATTCGCGGCCTTCCCGACGCGGTGCGATCAGGATCGGATCGGCGAAGGGATCGTCGGCGGGGAGCAGGCGGATCTCGCTGGTGACGTGGTCGCCGGTGCCGATGACGATCCAGCGGCGGTCGCTCGTCTCGCCAACCGCGACGCGGTAGCCCTCGTCATCCTCGTGGAAGAGCTCGATATCCTCGGCCGGATCGGTGCCGAGGCGATGAAAGCGCGCATTGTCGGTGCGCCACTCCTTGTTGGCGAGGCCGTAGAGGAAGCCGCTGTCGTCGGCGGTCCAGACGATCTCCGACAACATGCCGGGGATCGTATCGGGGAGCAGTTCACCGGTGGTCAGATCCTTGACGTGGATCGTGAAGCGTTCTGATCCATTGTCGTCAATGGCATAGGCGAGCTTCTTGGCATCGTTCGACACGGCAAAGGCGCCGAGGCGGAAATATTCCTTGCCCTCCGCCAGCGCGGGTTCGTCGAGCAGCAGCTCGTCCGGGCCCCCCGCGACGGGCCGGCGCCACCATTTGCGATACTGGCCGCCGGTCTCATAGGCCGTCCAGTAGAGATGGTCGCCATCCTTCTGCGGAACGCTGCTCTCATCCTCCTTGATGCGCGCCTTCATCTCTTCGTACAGGCGATCGACCAGCGGGCGGTGCGGCGCCATCTGCGCCTCGAACCAGGCATTCTCTTCCTCCAGATAGGCGAGAATATCCGTGTCGGTGACGTCGGGGTAGTTCGGGTCCTTCAGCCATGCCCATGGATCGTCGATGGTGACCCCGTGCGTGGTGGAGCGATGCGGACGGGTGGCGGCGACGGGCGGGGTGGGGTGGTTCATAGGCGCTTCCTAACGCGCGATCCCGGTTTTCGTCACCCTCTTGTCGCGTGGCGGCGGCGCACGCAGATGGGGGCATGACCGTTACCACGCGCTTCGCGCCCTCGCCGACCGGGCGGCTGCACATGGGGCACGCCTTTTCGGCGATCCGTGCGCACGATTTCGCGCGCGAGCGCGGCGGGCGGTTCCTGTTGCGGATCGAGGATATCGACGGGACGCGCAGCCGGCCGGAGCATGTCGCGACGATCGTCGACGACCTGACATGGCTGGGGCTGGCGTGGGACGGGGAGGTGGTGTTCCAGTCGGCGCGGCTGGATCGTTATGCGTCGGCGCTTGAGAAATTGCGTGAACGGGGCCTGCTATATCGTTGTTATTGCACGCGTGCCGAGATTGCGGAGGCGATGAGCGCGCCGCATGGGACGGCCGCGGTGTATCCGGGGACCTGCCGGGGGGCGCCGGCGCGGGACGCGGCGCACTGCTGGCGGCTGGACATGGCGGCGGCGGTGGCGCTGGGCGGCGAACTGTCGTGGACCGATCACGCGCGCATGGTGGCGAACGAGGCGCTGGCGCAGGGCGACGTGGTGCTGGCGCGCAAGGATGCGCCCGCGAGCTATCATCTGGCGGTGACGGTGGACGACGCCGCGCAAGGCGTGACCGACGTGGTGCGTGGGCGCGACCTGTTCGCGGCGACGCATGTCCATCGGGTGTTGCAGGCGCTGCTGGACCTGCCGGTGCCGCGGTGGTGGCACCACGACCTGCTGGCCGGAGCGGACGGGGAGCGGCTGGCGAAGCGGCACGGGGCGCCGACGCTGGCGGCGATGCGGGCGTCGGGAGTGGACGGCCTGGCGCTGGCGGCGCGGTTGCGGGCGGGAGAGCGGGTGTAGATGGCAGTGGTGACGCTGGACCGCGGGGCGGGTGGCTCGGGCTGCGCGCGCCCGTTGCTCCGGGCGGGGCAAGTGCCTACATTCCGTTCATGAACACGTTCCTCGTCATCCTGCTGGTCGCGGCGATGATCGCCACGGTGGTCGCGCTCGTGCGCGGCATCGTCTCTTTCCTCCAGAGTGCGTCGGCGGAGGCGCGCGGCGAAGGGGGCGGGCCGACCGCTGCGCAGCTGAAATCCAACCGGATGATGCAGATGCGCATCTTCTACCAGGCGCTGGCGGTGCTGATCGTGGTCGTCATCCTGTTCGCCGCCGGGCGCACCTGATGGTCCGGCTGAACCGCATCTACACGCGGACCGGGGACGAGGGGACGACCGGGCTGTCGGATGGCAGCCGGATCGCGAAGACCGACGCGCGGATGCAGGCGATCGGCGATGTCGACGAGGCGAACAGCGCGATCGGGGTGGCGATCGCCGCGCTGGCGGACGACGCGCTGGTCGCGCAGCTGACGCGGGTGCAGAACGACCTGTTCGACCTGGGCGCCGATCTGGCGACGCCGGGTGACGATTACGCACCGGGCGAGATGACGTTGCGGATCGTGCCGGCGCAGGTCGCGCGTATCGAGGCGGAGATCGATGCGCTCAACGAGCACGTGCCGCCGCTGACCAGCTTCGTGCTGCCAGGCGGCGCGGCGGCGTCGTTGCATCTGGCGCGCGCGATCGTGCGGCGTGCGGAGCGCTCGGCGGTGGCGCTGGCGCCGCATGCCAACCCCCAAGCGCTCATCTACCTGAACCGCCTTTCGGATTTTCTTTTCGTCGCCTGCCGGCACGTGAACCTTAATGCAGGTGGAGACGTTCTGTGGGTCGCAGGGGCAAACCGATAACATAAGGCAGTCCCGTGCGCGCCCGATCTCCCGGGTAGCTGCAGGAGGACGACCATGGAAGCGCTCCCCCGGCATGATGCCGGGACCACCCCGCTCGCACGGCGCTATGCGCAGGTGCGGCGGCTGAGCGAGGCGCTGGTCGCCCCGCTGTCCGATGCCGATGCGACGGTGCAGTCGATGGACGATGCGTCGCCGGCCAAATGGCATCTGGCGCACACCACGTGGTTCTTCGAGACGTTCGTGCTGCGGGATCACGTGCCGGGCTACCGGCTGCACGACGCGCGGTTCCCGTTCCTGTTCAACAGCTATTATGAGGCAGAAGGGCGGCGGCACGCGCGCGCGCGGCGCGGGATGATCACGCGGCCGACGCTGGACGAGGTGCTGGCGTACCGCGCGGCGGTGGACGCGGCGGTGCTGGCGGCGCTGGACGCGCTGCCCGCGGCGGTGCGGGAGCTGGTGGCGCTGGGGTGCCATCACGAGGAGCAGCATCAGGAACTGCTCGTCACCGACATGCTGCATCTGTTTTCCGAAAACCCGCTCGAGCCGGCGATCTTCGCGGCCGCGCGCAAGGTGCCGGTGGCGATGCCGGGACCGGTCGGGTGGATCGAGAGCGGCGAGCGTGTCGTGGAGGTCGGGCATGGCGGGCAGGGGTTCGCGTTCGACTGCGAAGGGCCGCGGCACCGCACGCTGGTGCCGGCGCACGCGATCGCGGATCGGACCGTCACCAACGGTGAATGGGCCGCGTTCATCGCCGATGGCGGCTATCGCGATGCGCGGCTGTGGCTGTCGGACGGCTGGGGGTGGGTGCAGCGCGAGGGCGTGAGTGCGCCGCTGTATTGGGAGCATCGCGACGGCGGGTGGACGCGCTTCGGGCTCGACGGGCGGCGTGCAATCGACCCGGCGGCGCCGGTGACGCATGTGAGCTTCTACGAGGCGGATGCCTATGCGACCTGGGCGGGGGCGCGGTTGCCGACCGAGTTCGAGTGGGAAGCCGCCGCCGCGGCGCACGATGCCGGCGGCGGCAACCAGCTCGACGCGGCGGGCGCGGTCGAGCCGCGGCCGGCGGAGGGTGGCCCGGCGTTCTTCGGCGACGTGTGGGAATGGACCGGCTCGGCCTATCGTCCGTATCCCGGCTTCCGCGCGGTCGAGGGCGCGGTGGGCGAGTATAACGGCAAGTTCATGAACGGGCAGTTCGTGCTGCGCGGCGGCAGCTGCGCGACGCCGCGCGGGCATGTGCGCGCCTGCTACCGCAACTTCTTCTACCCGCACCAGCGCTGGCAGTTCACCGGCGTGCGGCTGGCAAAGGACCTGTGATGCTGAAACCCGAGGCCGAGGACGGACAGATGACGCTGGCCGACCCGCAGTTCCGCGCCGATGTGCTGTCCGGGCTGGAGCGGCGCCCGCGCGCGATCCCGGCGCGGTGGTTCTACGACCATCGCGGTTCGCAATTATTCGAGCAGATCACCGATCTGCCGGAATATTATCCGACGCGCACCGAGACCGCGCTGCTCCACGACCTGTGCCCCGAGTTGCACGAGATCGTCGGCGAGGGGCGCGCGGTGGTCGAGTTCGGGTCGGGGTCGTCGACCAAGACGCCGGTGCTGCTGCGCTGCGTGAAGCCGTCGTCCTATGTGCCGATCGATATCTCGGGCGAGTTCCTGCGGCAATCCGCGCGCGACCTGTCGGATGCGTTCCCGGACCTGCTGGTGCTGCCCTTCGAGGCCGACTTCACACGCCCGCTGACGCTGCCGCATACGATCGCCGACGCGCCGAAGCTGGGGTTCTTTCCCGGCTCGACGATCGGCAATCTGATCCCGCTGGCCGCGGTCGACCTGTTGCGGGCGATGCGCGCGTCCCTGGGGGAGGGCGCGATGCTGCTGATCGGGATGGACCGGATCAAGGATCCGGCGGTGCTGGTCCCGGCCTATGACGATGCCGCCGGGGTGACGGCGGCGTTCAACCGTAACCTGCTGGAGCGGATCAACCGCGAACTGGACGGGACCGTACCGGTCGAGGCGTTCGCGCACGAGGCGCGCTGGAACGACGATCGCGCGCGGATCGAGATGCACCTGGTCGCGACGCGCGACGTCGCGTTCACGGTCGAGGGGCGGCCGTTCGCGATGGCGGCGGGCGAGTCGATCCACACCGAGAACAGCCATAAATATGGCGAGCGCGATGCGCGCATCCTGCTGCGCGCGGGCGGCTGGACGCCGGTGCGCGAGTGGACCGATGCCGAGGGCAAGTTCGCGGTGATCCTGGCGGAGGCGCAGGCGGAGCGGCCGGCGCCGTAGGCGGCGGGCCGCGCAGTCCGCTGCGTCATCCCCGCGCAGGCGGGGAGCCAGACCCTCTGACGATGCGAGTCCGGCGGTCGATCTGCGCGTCTGGGTTCCCGCCTCCACGGGACGGCGGGATCAATCCCGCCGTACGCCGGTGACGCTGAACGGCCTGGGTTCGACCGGCGGAATCGCGCTGTCGTTCAGTTCGCATTGCCAGAAGCCGACGTCGATCCAGCGACCCTGCTTGTAGCCGACCTCGCGATAGACGCCGGCGCGGCGGAAGCCGACCGCCTCGTGGAGCGTGATCGACGCGTCGTTGGGGAGCGCGATGACGCCGATCGCTTGGGTGAACCCCTGCGCGCGCAGCGTGTCGACCAGCGCCTCGTAGAGCAGTCGCCCGACGCCCTGGCCGTGGGTGGCGCCGGCGACGTAGATCGACGTCTCGACGACATAGCGATAGGCGGGGCGGTCGCGGAAGCGCGTGGCATAGGCGTAGGCGAGCACCGCATCGCCCGCGGTGGCGACCAGCCATGGATAATAGCCGTCCGACCCCTCGATCCGGGCGCGCATCGCCGCCGCATCGGGCGCCTCGTTCTCGAAGGAGACGGTGCCCGACAGCACGAACGGCGCGTAGATCGCGGCGATCGCGGCGGCATCCTCGCCGGTCGCGGCGCGGATCGTGATCGGACCGGGCGTCATCACAGCCCCAGCCGCGCGACGACGAGCTGCCACAGGTTGCGATCCTCCGCCCGCGCCGCGATCGGGCCGAGCCCCACGCATTCGAGGCACTGTGCGCGCACCGCCGCGCCGCCCAGCATCCGCTTCGCATCGCCGAGCGCGGAAGCGAACGCCTGCTGACGCTGCCAGGCCAGTCGCGACAAGGCGTCGGGGGCGCCGGCATCGTCGTCATCCTCCTGGCTCGCGATCTGCTGCGCGATCTGCGCCGCGAAGCCGGGCTTCTTCTCCAGCCAGACCGGCTTTGCATCGTCGAGCCTGGCGCGCTTGCCCGCTTCGGCGATCGCCTCGTCGAGTCCGCCGAACCGGTCGACCAGCTTCAGCTGCTGCGCGATGCCGCCGATCCAGACGCGGCCCTGCCCGATCTCGTTGACGCGCGCGATCGGCAGCTTGCGCGACTGCGACACGCGAGTGAGGAACTGGAGGTAGCCGTGCTCGATCCCGGCCTGGACGATCCGGTCGAGCTCGGGGGTGGTGCCGCCGAGGACGTCGGGCTGGCCGGACAGGGGCGTGGTCTTCACGCCGTCGGTCGACAGACCGATCTTCCTGAGCGTGTTCTCGAAGGTCGGGATAATGCCGAAGATGCCGATCGAGCCGGTGATGGTGCCGGGTTCGGCGAAGATCACGTCGGCCGGGGTCGACACCCAATAGCCGCCCGACGCGGCGAGCCCGCCCATCGAGACGACCACGGGGAGCCCGCGCCGCTTCGCCTCCATGATCGCCAGCCGGATCTTCTCCGAGGCCAGCACCGAGCCGCCCGGCGAGTCGACGCGGACGACGAGCGCCTTCAGGTCGTTGTCGGCGAGCCCGTCGTAGAGCAGCTTCGACACGGTATCGCCGGCGGCCTTGCCGGGGCCGGCGTCGCCGTCGACGATTTCACCGGCGACGGTCAGGACGCCGACCTTGCCCTTTTTCGGCAGCGGATTGGCGGCGACATAGGCGTCATAACCGATCGTCCTGAACCAGCCGGCGACCTTCTTGTCGTCGCCGCCCGCCAGCTGCGCGACGCGGCGGCCGAAGGCGACCCGGTCGCCGAGCTTGTCGACGATGCCGGTCGCCACGTTGGCGCGCGAGACGTCGCCCTGCGCCTGGGTGATGAGCTGTGCCGGGTTCGACAGCCACGGCGCCAATTGCGCCTTCGGACGCGCGGTCGCCACCGCCTCGCGCCACTGGTCGAACAGCGCGCCGTAGAGGGCCTGCGACGCCTCGCGCGCCTCGGGACTCTGGTCGGTGCGGGTATAGGGCTCGACCGCCGACTTGAACTTGCCGACGCGGTAGACGTGCGCGTTGATGCCGAGCTTGTCGATCAGCCCCTTGTAGAACAACTGGTTGCCGCCCGGGCCGGCAAACATCGTGCCGCCCAGCGGGTCCATCCAGATCTCGCTGGCGGCCGAGGCCAGGCGGTAGCCGCCGTCGGTATAGGCGGTGGCGAAGGCGAGCACCGGCTTGCCCGCGGCGCGCGCGCGCAGCAGCGCGGCCTGCACCTCGCCCAGCACCGCCGGATAGGCGCCGCCGAACCGGTCGAGGTCGAGGACGATCGCCTTGACGCGGCCGTCCGTGCGCGCGGCGTCGATCGCGCGCAACACGTCGCGGAGGCGATATTGCTTGCCGATCTGCTGCCCGCTGACGATGGCGGTAAGCGGCACTTCCTCGGGCTGTTCGACGATCGGGCCGTCGAACTTCAGGACCAGCGCGCCGTCGCCGATCGCGGCCGGGCGCTGGCGTGCGTTGAGGGCGGCGAAGATCACCGCGAAGAACAGCAGCATCGCGACGAGCACCAGCGCGTCCTTGATCCCGACCAGCAGCTTCCAGGCGCCGCGTACCAGCTTCATCGTTCCTGCCACCTTCATTGCGTGGCGGCGACCGTAGCGCGGCGTGTATGACCGGGGCAATACGCTTTGGGGTTAACGAGCGTCGTGCGGCGGCGCTCGTCATTCCCGCCCTTCCACTGCCTGCAAGGGAGGCGCTCAGGATAAACTTTGGCCGACGGCCAAAGGCGGGAATACAGAACCCCCGCCGTTTCGCCCTATCGCCAGACCTGCGCGTCTGGATCCCCGCCTGCGCGGGGATGACAGTGGAGGGGCGGGGTCGCCATCGCGGTGCCGCTCGGCTAGGGGTTCCACCCATGAACGCTCCCGCCACGCTCGCGCCCTTGACGCAAGGACCGCCGCCGACGTGGAACGCGGAGTTGCGTGCGCTGGCGGCGCTGGCGGGGCCGTTGATCGGGGCGAACCTGCTGCAAATGGCGGTGTTCGCGGTCGACGTGGTGTTCGTCGCGCGGCTGGGCCCGGTCGAGTTCGCGGCCGCGACGCTGGGGGTGTTCTTCTTCCACATCCTGGGCTTCGCGCTGATCGGATTGGTGGGTGCGGCCGAGCCGTTGATCGCCGCCGCGCTGGGGCGGCGGGTCGGCGCGGTGCGGCAGGTGCGGCGGTCGTTCCGGATGGCGATGTGGCTGGCGGTGGCGGGATCGCTGGTGGTGATGGCGGTGCTCAATTGCGCCGCGCCGCTGCTGCGACTGGCGGGGCAGGATCCGGCGGTGGCAGCGCGGGCGGGCGCGTTCTGTCGTATCCTGTCGCTGGCGGTGCCGCCCGCGGTCATGGCGGCGCTGATCCGGCTGACCGCGGCGGCGCTGGGGCGGCCGGGCTGGGCTTTGGTCGTCACCGCGCTGTCGCTGGGGGTCGCGTTGCTCGGCAATTGGTGCCTGGTCTTCGGCAATGCCGGCTTCCCGGCGCTGGGGCTGGAAGGCTCCGCGCTGTCGAGCGTGCTGGTTTCCTGTGCGACGTGCGCGGCTTACGCCGTGATCCTGATGCGCGATCGCAGGCTGAGGCGCTTTCGGCTGTTCGGCAAATGGTGGCGGCCCGAATGGTCGCGGATGCGCGAGATCGCCAGGCTGGGCGCGCCGATCGCGCTCGGCTGGATGGCGGAGGGCGGGCTGTTCGGTGGCGCCGGGCTGCTGATGGGGCTGATCTCGGTTACCGCGATCGACGCGCATGCCGTCGCGCTCAACATCGCCGCGATCGCCTTCCAGATCCCGTTCGGGCTGGCGCAGGCCGGAACGATCCGCGTCGGCTTCGCCTTTGGCGCGGGCGACCGTGCGTGGGTGGCGCGCGCCGGCAATGTCGCGGTCGGGTGCGGCATCGTGGTGATGACGCTGAGCGCGGCGATCTTCTGGGCGGTGCCGCACTGGCTGGTGCGGCTGTACGTCGACCCGGCGCGCGAGGCGGCGGTGGCGGGGATGGCGGTGCAGCTGCTCGGCATCGCGGCGATCTTCCAGCTGGTCGACGGCGCGCAGGCGGTCGCGGCGGGGGTGCTGCGCGGGGTGCAGGACACGCGGGTGCCGATGCTGATCCAGATCTCGGGCTATTGGGGCGCGGGGTTCGGGACGGCGGTACTCCTCGGTTTCGGGCTGCACTACGGGGCGGCGGGGATATGGTGGGGGCTGGCGACGGGGCTGGGCGTCGTTTCGGTCCTGCTGCTGTGGCGGTGGTCGGCGCGCGAGCGGCTTGGCCTGACGCCACGCACGCCCTGACGGCCGGTTCCACAAAATTGTTGCGCCGGGCGTTGACCCCGACGCGGCCGGCCCACATATGCGGGGCGCTGGCACTCGGGAGACCGGAGTGCCAAAGAACTGTCATATTGCCTTCAGAGAGGTACTGAGCAATGAACTTTCGTCCGTTGCACGACCGCGTTCTCGTCCGCCGCGTCGAGGCGGAAGAGAAGACGGCCGGCGGGATCATCATCCCCGACACCGCCAAGGAAAAGCCGCAGGAAGGCGAAGTCGTCGCCGCCGGCGCGGGCGCCAAGAACGACAAGGGCGAGCTCGCCCCGCTGGACGTCAAGGCCGGTGACCGCATCCTGTTCGGCAAGTGGTCGGGCACCGAGGTCAAGGTCAACGGTGAAGACCTGCTCATCATGAAGGAATCGGACATCCTCGGCATCATCGCCTGAGTCCGAACGCCTCAACTTTCCCAACATTCGTCATCTGAAAGGGTAGCCACATGGCAGCCAAGGACGTGAAATTCGGCCGCGACGCGCGCGAGCGCATCCTGCGCGGCGTCGACATCCTCGCCGACGCGGTGAAGGTCACGCTGGGGCCGAAGGGCCGCAACGTCGTGATCGACAAGAGCTTCGGTGCGCCCCGCATCACCAAGGACGGTGTGTCGGTCGCCAAGGAGATCGAGCTCAAGGACAAGTTCGAGAACATGGGCGCGCAGATGGTGCGCGAAGTGGCCTCGAAGACCAACGACATCGCGGGTGACGGCACCACCACCGCCACCGTGCTGGCGCAGGCGATCGTCCGCGAGGGCATGAAGTCGGTCGCGGCCGGCATGAACCCGATGGACCTGAAGCGCGGCATCGACATCGCCGTCGCGAAGGTCGTCGAGGACGTGAAGGGCCGTTCGAAGCCGGTGTCGGGTTCGTCGGAAGTCGCGCAGGTCGGCATCATCTCGGCCAACGGCGACAAGGAAGTCGGCGAGAAGATCGCGGAAGCGATGGAGAAGGTCGGCAAGGAAGGCGTCATCACCGTCGAGGAGGCCAAGGGCCTCGAATTCGAGCTGGACGTCGTCGAGGGCATGCAGTTCGACCGCGGCTATCTGTCGCCGTACTTCATCACCAACCCGGAGAAGATGCAGGTCGAGCTGAACGACCCCTACATCCTGATCCACGAGAAGAAGCTGTCGTCGCTGCAGGCGATGCTGCCGATCCTCGAGGCGGTGGTGCAGTCGGGCCGTCCGCTGCTGATCATCGCCGAGGACATCGAGGGCGAGGCGCTGGCCACGCTCGTCGTCAACAAGCTGCGCGGCGGCCTGAAGGTCGCAGCGGTCAAGGCGCCGGGCTTCGGCGATCGCCGCAAGGCGATGCTGGAAGACATCGCGATCCTGACCAAGGGCGAAGTCGTCAGCGAGGACCTGGGCATCAAGCTCGAGAGCGTTACGCTGGGCATGCTGGGCACCGCCAAGCGCGTGACGATCGACAAGGACAACACCACCATCGTCGACGGCGCGGGTGACGCGGAGTCGATCAAGGGCCGCACCGAGGCGATCCGTCAGCAGATCGAGGTCACGACCTCCGACTACGACCGCGAGAAGCTGCAGGAGCGTCTGGCCAAGCTGGCCGGCGGCGTCGCGGTCATCAAGGTCGGCGGTGCGACCGAGGTCGAGGTGAAGGAGCGCAAGGACCGCGTCGACGACGCGCTGCACGCGACCCGCGCCGCGGTCGAGGAAGGCATCGTCCCGGGCGGCGGCACCGCGCTGCTGTACGCGACGAAGGCGCTGGACGGCGTCACCGGCGAGAACGACGACCAGACGCGCGGCGTCGATATCGTCCGCAAGTCGCTGACCGCGCTGGTGCGCCAGATCGCGCAGAACGCCGGTCACGACGGTGCGGTGGTGTCGGGCAAGCTGCTCGACCAGGCCGATACGTCGTTCGGGTTCAACGCGGCGACCGACCAGTATGAGAACCTGGTCTCGGCCGGCGTGATCGACCCGACCAAGGTGGTGCGCACCGCGCTGCAGAACGCCGCGTCGGTCGCGGGCCTGCTGATCACCACCGAGGCGACCGTCTCGGAACTGCCCGAGGACAAGGCTCCGGCCATGCCCGCCGGCGGTGGCATGGGCGGCATGGGCGGCATGGACTTCTGATGACGGACGGGCGCAGCTTCGGCTGCGCCCGACACGACATCGGAATGGCCGGCGGGTCGGCAGCGCCGATCCCGTCCGACATCGCGGCGCCGGCTATGCCGTCGCCGGTTGCCCGACACGAAGGGCCGGTGGAGCGATCCGCCGGTCCTTTGTTTGCGTCTCCGCCAATGCTATCTCCGCGGCATGAGATACGACCCGCTCTACGAGCCGATCACGGTCGAGCAATTCCTGGCGATCGATTTTCCGAGCGACCGCAAGTACGAGCTGGTCGACGGGATGATCCGCATGATGACCGGCGGGACACCGGCGCATGCGCGGGTAGCGACCAAGATTTTGGTCTTTCTTGGACAACACCTGCGCGGCAGCGGCTGCCGCCCCTACAATTCCGACGTGGGCGTGCGCGTGACGGATACCGATGTTCGCTATCCCGACGTCAGCGTTTACTGCAATCACCCCGCCACACCGGAGCGCGAGCGCGATCGCATCTTCACCGATCCGGTCGTGATCTTCGAGGTGCTGTCCCCGTCGACCACCAGGAACGACGAGGGCGAGAAGCTGGGCCAGTACCGCCACCTGCCGACGCTCGATACGATCGTGTTCGTCGATCCCGATAACGAAACCTGTCGTGTTATCCAGCGGCTCGGCCCGACGTCATGGCGTGACGACCTGTTCGCGCAGCCGCATGACGTCGCGCTTCCCGCAGCGGGGGTCACCATCCCGCACACCGAGATCTTCGCACGCGACTGAAGCGTCGGTCATGCGTTCGGCCCGCATGAACGACCGCAATCGCATTCCCACCGACAGCATCATCTTCGGCTATGGCCCGATGCTCCCGCTCGTCGCCGCCGGGATCGGCGCATGGGTGCTGCCACCCGCATGGGGCGTGCTGGCCGTGCGGCTGGCGATCATCTGGGGCGCGCTGATCCTGTCGTTCATCGGCGGGGTCAGGCGCGGGTTCGGCTTTGCGACGCCCCGCGCGTCGACGCCGGTCGAGATCGTCGCGGCGGTCGGCTACGTCACGATCGCCGGACTGGCGCTGCTGGTGCCGTTCGTCGGCACCGCGCTGGCGCTGCTGGCCGCGGGATATGCGCTGGCGGCGCTACTCGACCGGCGCGCGGCGCTGGCGGGCAATGCGCCCGCGCACTTCGCACGGCTGCGGCCGCCGCAGCTGCTGCTGGGATGCGCGGGACTGGTCGCGTGCTGGGCGTGGGTGATGACGGGGTGAGGGCCGGGCGCGGCATACGCGCATCGGTGCGAGCGTAGGAGTGCCGGTCCGGTGCCGTGATCGGATCCGGAGCGGCGTCGCTACGCTCGCGATGGCGGAGGCGATCCGGCGATGGGCCGACGGCGCGGGCGCGTGTACGTTCCCGCGCAGCCCCGCGCCGTTCGTCATCGCTTCATCGCTTCCAGAAGCAGCTTGACGTCCTGGCTGCGGCCGCGCGGAAGGATGAGTACGTCGTTGCCGCTGGCGACGACGATCAGGTCCTCGACACCGACCATCGCGACACGCACGCCGTCGCTGCGCGCGAGGCAGTTGCTGCTGTCGAGCATGATGACCTCGCCATGGACCACGTTGCCGCGTGCGTCGCCCTCGCTGATCGCGTGGAGCGCATCCCAGCTGCCGACGTCGCTCCACCCCATGGTGACCGGTACGACCGCGACGCGATCGGCCTTTTCCATGACCGCATAGTCGATCGAGTCGGACGGCGAGGCGGCGAATGCCTCGGCATCGGGGTAGACGCGCACGCCCTCGCGCCGCGCCTTTGCGCAGGCGTCGCGCACCGCCGACAGCATGTCGGGGGCGTGGCGTTCGAGCGCGGCGAGGAAGGCGTCGGCGCGGAAGAGGAAGATGCCGCCATTCCAGGCGTGGTCGCCCGCGGCGATCATCGCCTCGGCCACGTCGCGCTTGGGCTTCTCGACGAAGCGGGCGACGCGGTGGACGCCCGCGGCGATCTCCTCGCCGATCTTAATGTAGCCGTAGCCCGTCTCCGGCGCGTCCGGGGTGATCCCGAAGGTGACCAGCCAGCCCTGTTCGACGAGCGGCAGCGCGGCGTGGATCGCGGCGTGGAAGGCGTCGCGATCGGCGATCACGTGGTCAGACGGCATGACCAGCATCGCCTGGTCGTCCCCGGCGCTGAGCGCCGCGAGCGCGATCGCGGGCGCGGTGTTGCGGCCGGCGGGTTCGAGGATCAGCGCACTGGGCGTGGCGCCGATCGCGCCGAGTTGCTCCTCGACCTGGTCGGCGTGCGCGGCATTGGCGACGACGATCGGGGCGGCAAAGGCATCGCCGTGCGCCCGCGCCGCGGTCAGCTGCAGCATTGTCTCCTTCGCGGTCAGCGACAGCATCTGCTTGGGCTTTTCCGGCCGCGACATCGGCCACAAGCGGGTCCCCGACCCGCCAGAAAGGATCACCGGCACGATTTCCGTCAATTGAAGCTCCTGTTCCCCCACGGAGGCGTAACGAACCCCCTAGCGCCTGAACCCGTCGCCCCGCGCAAGGTTTCCTTTATGCACGATATTGCGTTGCGGCAACGTGACATGCGGGTTAGCCGACGCGGCGATGGACGACCCGTTGACCCGTATCGCCGCCGCGCTGGAGCGGCTCGCGCCGCCGCCGCCGGCGGGTGCCGATCCGCTCGCGCATCCGGCCTATGTCTGGCGCGACGCGGCGATGGTCGCGGCGCGCGATTTCCGGCCGCTGCCGCTTGCGCTGCTGCACGGCATCGAGGCGCAGAAGGCGGCGCTGTTCACCAATCTGGCACGGCTGGCGGCGGGGCAGGCGGCGCAGGACGCGCTGCTGTGGGGCGCGCGGGGTACGGGCAAGTCGGCGCTGGTCAAGGCGGCGGTGGGCGCGGTGCAGGCGGGCGGCGGCGCGCTGGCGCTGATCGAGGTGGCGGCGGACCGGCTCGACTCACTGCCTCGGCTGTTCGATGCGGTGGCGCGGCAGCCGCGCGCCTATGCGATCTTCCTCGACGATCTCGGTTTCGACGCGGCGGCGGATGCGCGGGTGCTGCGGTCGTTGCTGGAGGGCGGGGCGGAAGCGCGGCCGGTAAACGCCCGCCTGATCGTCACCTCCAACCGCCGCCACCTGGTGACGCGCGACATCAAGGAACAGGACAGCGCGATCAACCCGCGCGATTCGATCGACGACCAGATGGCGCTGTCGGATCGCTTCGGATTGAGCCTGGGCTTCCATGTCGTCGATCAGGACGCCTATCTGGCGATCGTGCGCGGCTATGCCGAGCGTTATGCGCTGTCGTTCGATGCGGCGGATGCGGTGCAATGGGCGACCCGGCGCGGCAGCCGGTCGGGGCGCGTGGCGTGGCACTATGTGGTCGAACTGGCGGGGCGCGCGGGCAAGGCGCTGGAGGAGACTGTTCCGGAAGTGGATGGAGATCCGATCCGTTCGCGCTGACCGTGTCGAAGCGTGTGCCCGGTTGCGCGTGATCCGACCGCGCAGTTTCCGTGGCACGCTCTCCGACCCGCCCCTTATTACATCGCCGCGAGGCGGGCCTGCAGGCGGTGGACGGCGTTTCCGTCGCCCGCGTCGAGGCGGAAGCGCGCGACTTCGCGCGACAGCGTCTCGGCCTCGGCGGCGAGCGAGCGGGCGGCGGCGGTGGCCTGTTCGACCATCGCGGCGTTGCGCTGCGTCACGTTGTCCATCTCCGACACCGCGGTATTGACCTGCCCGAGGCCGATCGACTGATGGCTGGCGGAGGCGGCGATGCGCGAGACGAGCTCGCTGATCTCGCCGATGCGGCCGATGATCCGCTCCAGCGCGCGACCGGCCTCGTTGACCAGCTCGACGCCGGCGCCGACCTGTTCCGAGGAGGCGAGGATGCGCGTCTTCACGTCCTTGGCGGCGTCCGCCGAGCGCTGCGCCAGCGCGCGGACCTCGGAGGCGACGACCGCGAAACCCTTGCCCGCCTCGCCGGCGCGGGCCGCCTCGACCCCGGCGTTGAGCGCGAGCAGGTTGGTCTGGAACGAGATGCCGTCGATGACGGTGATGATCTCGCTGATCTCCGCGGAGGACCGCTCGATTCCGCCCATCGCCTCCACCGCGCGGCGGACGATCTGACCCGATTCCTGCGCCTCGGTGCGCGCCTCGCCGACGATGCGGTTCGCCTGCGTCGCGCCCTCGGCGGTCTGGCGGACGGTGGTGTTGATCTCGTCCATCGCCGCAGCGGTTTCCTCCAGCGAGGCGGCCTGCTGCTCGGTGCGCTGCGACAGGTCGTCGGACGCCGAGCGGATGTCGCCGGAGCCGGTGCGGATCTGCTGGCTGGAGCGGGTGACGATGCCGAGCGTGGTCGCCATTTGCGTGCGCATCGCCTCGAAACTGTCCGCCAGCGCCTGATATTCGGACGGCAGGCCGTCGAGCGTGGCGGTGAGGTCGCCCTGCGCCATGCGCTCGAACACCTGGCCGCAACGTTCGATCACCGCGCGGCGACCGGCCTGTTCGGCGGCGAAATAGGCATCCAGCGCGATGTCCATATCGATCAGCGACGCCTTGACCAGCGCAGTCGCGGCGCGCGCGCGGCGGCGGGCACCGAACGGCAGGAGCAGGCGGCCGAGCATGACCCGGGGCAGGACATGCTCCAGCATCCGCGCATAGCCGCTGATGTACCAGGTCGGCGCGAGGCCGATGCGCGCGTGGATCTGGCCGATGTTGGAGGCGGCGGCGGCATAGCTGCGGTCGATCGGACCGGAGAACAGCTTGCGCCAATGTTCGAGCTGCTTGTCGCGGGCGTGGTCCATCCGCGCCTGCGACTGGAACAGTCCGCGGATCGCGGGCGTGGCGGCGATGTGGCGGTACAGCGCGACGAGCGCGGCCGGCGCGTGCCGTTCGATCGCGCGCCTGACGGCCGGAAAGCCGCCATAGCTGTCGCCGTTATAGCCGAACGCGGCCAGTCGCTGGTCGAAGTCGATGGGTTCCGATCCGCTCATTGCACACCCTCCATGGGCAAGGGCGGTAAGCGGAAACAGTTAACCCGGGGTTGCGGATAATATGGATCAACTAGATTTCTCAACGACTTCGGCAAGTTCGAGCCAGCGCATCTCGGCGGCGTCCTTTTCCTCGCGCAGCGCTGCGATGCCGCGGCCGAGCCGGTCGAAGGCCGCGGCATCGCGGGCGTAGAGGCCCGGGTCGGCCATCGCGGCCTCGTCGGCGGCGATCCGCGCATCCAGCTCCTCGATCCGCTTGGGCAGCAGGTCGTAGTCGCGCTGATCCTTGTAGCTGAGCTTGACGCGCGTCGGCGCGGGGGGCGGCGGCGCGGCGGCGCCCCTGGATGCCGGTTTCCTGGCAGGTTCGACGCGTGGGCGGCGCTTGCGCTCCCAATCCTCGTATCCGCCCGCGACGACATCGACCTGCCCGCTGCCGTCGAGGCCGAGCGTCACGGTGACGGTGCGATCGAGGAAGTCGCGGTCGTGGCTGACGATCAGGACGGTGCCGCCGTAATCGGCGATCACCTCCTGCAACAGGTCGAGCGTCTCGAGGTCGAGGTCGTTGGTCGGCTCGTCGAGGATCAGCAGGTTCGACTCGCGGCCGAACTCGCGCGCAAGCAGCAGGCGCGAGCGCTCGCCGCCCGACAGCGTGCCGACCTTCGCCTCGGTCAGCGACGGATCGAACAGGAACTCCTTGAGATAGCCGTGGATGTGCTTGCGCGTGCCGAGCACGTCGATCCACTCTCCGCCGTCGGCGAGGACGTCGCGCACCGTCTTTTGCGGCGCCATCAGGCTGCGCTGCTGGTCGATGACGATGCCGTCGAGCGTCCTGGCGCGGCGGACGGTGCCGCTGTCGGGCGCGATCTCGCCGGTCAGCAGCTTGAGCAGCGTGGTCTTGCCCGCGCCGTTGCGCCCGACGATGCCGATCCGGTCGCCGCGCGCGACGCGCAGGGACAAGTCGCGGATGATCGGGCGCTCGCCGTAGCTCTTGCTGACATGCTCGACGTCGATCACGACCTTGGTCTTCACGTCGTCGCTGGCGACCTGGAGCGCGGCGGCGCCCTGCGGGCCGATCATCGCGGCGCGCTCGGCGCGCATCTCCTTCAGCTTGGCGAGGCGGCCCTGGTTGCGGCGACGGCGGCCGGTGACGCCGCGCTGGAGCCAATGCTCCTCGATCTTCAGCTTGGCGTCGAGGCGCTGCGCGTTGCGCTCCTCCTCGGCATAGACCTGTTCGGTCCAGGCGTCGAACCCGCCGAAGCCGACCTCGGCACGGCGCAGTTCGCCGCGGTCGAGCCACAGCGTCTGCTTCGTCAGTCGGGTGAGAAAGGTGCGGTCGTGGCTGATGACCACGAACGCGCCGGTGAAGCGCTTCAGCCAGTCCTCCAGCCATTCGATCGCGGCGATGTCGAGATGGTTGGTCGGCTCGTCGAGCAGCAGCACGTCGGGCTCCATCGCCAGCGCGCGGACGATCGCGGCGCGGCGGCGCTCGCCGCCCGATGCCGAGGCGGCCTCGCGCGACAGGTCGATTCCGAGCTGGTCGGCGATCGCATCGGCCTGGTAGCTTTCCGGTGCGCCGTCGCCCGACAGCGCATAGTCGCGCAGCGTCGCGAACCCGCCGACGTCGGGATCCTGCTCAAGCATCACGACGCGGGTGCCGGGGACGATGCTGCGCCGCCCTTCGTCGGCGTCGATCACGCCCGCGATCAGCTTGAGCAGCGTCGACTTGCCCGCGCCGTTGCGGCCGATCAGCGCGAGGCGATCGCGCTCACCGACGAACAGGTCGAGGTGGCGGAACAGCCACCCGGAGCCCTGAACGAGCCCGAGGTCTTCATACGACAATATAGGTGCGGCCATGGCGTGCGACCTAGGGAACCTGACCGGAGGGGGCAAGTTGCGCTGTCGACCGACATGCGCTTCTCCCTCATTCACAGGCTGTTCAAGCCGTCGCCGCTATGCCAGCAATCGTGAGAATGCTTGCCTACCTTCTCCTTTGCGGATTGGCCGCGCCCGCGATCGCGCAGCCGTTGCCGGATCAGGTGCGCGACGGGGCCGTGGCGCTGCAGGCGCGGCGGCAGGGACGGCTGCTCCCGCTGCCCGAGATCGAGCGGCGGGTGGTGCCGACGATGCGCAACGCGCAATATATCGGCTTCGACCTGGAGATGCCGAGCGGCATCTACACGCTGAAGTTCCTGCGCGACGGCGCGGTAATCTGGGTCGATGTCGACGGGCGCACCGGGCAGGTGCTGGGGCGCACCGGTCGCTGACGCAGGCACCGGGTACGTTCAGCACCGCGACAGACGCGTTTCCATAACCGTGGTTGTTCGTGCTAGCGCGCAGGCTGGCCATTCATCTTTTCTTGCAGGGAGCCCCACCACCGATGCGCGTGCTGATCGTCGAGGACGAGCCCAACCTGGGGCAGCAGCTGAAATCCACGCTGGAAGGCGCGGGTTATGCGATCGACCTGGCCACCGACGGCGAGGAGGGGCATTTCCTCGGCTCGACCGAGAATTACGATGCGATCGTGCTCGACCTGGGGTTCCCCGAGATCGACGGGCTGACCGTGCTCGACCGCTGGCGCAAGGAGGGCAAGGTGACCCCGGTGCTGGTGCTGACCGCGCGCGACAGCTGGTCCGACAAGGTCGCCGGGCTGGACGCGGGCGCCGACGACTATGTCGCCAAGCCGTTCCAGACCGAGGAACTGATCGCCCGCCTGCGCGCGCTGATCCGCCGCGCGTCGGGCAATGCCTCCTCGGAGCTTATCGCGGGCGACGTGCGGCTCGACACCCGTTCGGGCAAGGTGACGCGCGCCGGCGAGCCGGTGAAGCTGACCGCGCAGGAGTACAAGCTGCTCAGCTACCTGCTGCACCACAAGGGCAAGGTGGTGAGCCGCACCGAGTTGATCGAGCACATCTACGACCAGGATTTCGATCGCGATTCGAACACGATCGAGGTGTTCGTCACGCGCATCCGCAAGAAGCTGGGGCAGGATGTGATCACCACGATCCGCGGCCTGGGCTACAGCCTGGAAGACCCGGACGCCTGACGTCGTGAGCGACGTGGCCGTGCCGCAGGAGCCGCGCGCGCGCGGGTCGATCTCGCGGCGGATGATCCTGATCGCGGCGGCGTGGATCTCCGCGCTGCTGCTCGGCGGCGGATATGCGCTGGACCGCGTGCTGGTGGGCGCGGTGACCAGCAACGCCGACGACCAGCTCGAATATGTGCTGCGCTCGCTGCTCGTCTCGGCCGAGATCGATCCGATCGGCGAGGTGCGCTTCAACCGGCAGCCCGCCGACCAGCGCTTCATCGAGCCCTATTCGGGCCTGTACTGGCAGGTATCGTCGCCGGGCAAGGAGACGTTCCCGTCGCGCTCGCTGTGGGATCGCGAGCTGGCGTTCGGCGCGCCGCATAGCGACCGGCAGGTCCATACCTACGACAGCAACCAGTTTCCGGACGAGAAGCTGCGGATCGTCGAGCGCGACGTGACGCTGCCGGGGTCGAACGTTCGCTGGCGGTTCCAGGTGGCGAGCAGCCGCGAGGCGCTGGACGCGCAGATCGCGGTGCTGCGCCGGACATTGGTGCGCAGCTTCCTGTTGCTCGGGCTGGGGCTGGTGATCCTGGCGGCGCTCCAGACGTTCTATGGATTGCTGCCGCTGCGTCGCCTGCGGCTGGAAATCGCCAGGATGCGCGCCGGCCGGTCGAACCGGATCGCGGGGAACATGCCGCTCGAACTGCTGCCGATGGTCGAGGAGCTGAATGCGCTGGTCGCGCACAACGAGACGCAGGCGGAGGAAGCGCGGCGCCATGCGGGCAATCTGGCGCACGCGCTGAAGACCCCGCTGACCGTCATCATGAACGCCGCGACCGCGCAGTCCGACGACCTCGCCGACACCGTGATCCGCGAGGCGCGAACGATGCGACGGCAGGTCGACCATCATCTCGCGCGCGCGCGGGCGGTCGGGCGGCGCGGGTCGGCGCACAGCCGCGCCGACGTGTGGCCGAGCGTCGAATCGGTCGAACGCGCGGTGCAGCGGCTTTACCCGCACGTCCGCATCGACATGAGTGGGCCCAAGGACTTGGTCGCGCATATCGAGCGGCAGGACCTGGACGAGATCATGGGCAATCTGGTCGAGAATGCCGCCAAATACGGCGGCGGCAGCGTGTTCGTGACGGTCGGGGCGCAGGCGGGGTTCGTCGAGGTCCTGGTCGAGGACGACGGCATGGGAATTCCGGAGGCGGACCGGATTCGCATCTTCGATCGCGGGGTGCGGCTGGACACCGGCAAGCCGGGGACCGGGCTGGGGCTGGCGATCGTGCGGGACGTGGCGGAGATCTACGACGGCACGGTGGCGCTTGAGGAGAGCGAGGATCTCGGCGGACTGCTGGTGCGGTTGCGGTTACCGATGGCGGGGTGAGGGGCTGGCTGTGCGCTCGTCACCGACGTGACGAAGAGCGATGGGGAATGAGAACGCCGCGGCCATCTTCATCGTCATCCCCGCGGAGGCGGGGATCCAGAACCCATGACGTCAGCGCATCCATCGACACCTGCGCATCTGGATTCCCGCCTTCGCGGGAACGACGTAAGGTCGATCAGGCGTAGCGTGCCGCCGTCTCGCGGATCAGCGCGATCATGTTCGGGATGCCCTGCGTCCGGTTGGAGCTGAGCTGCGCCTTCAGGTCGAACGGGGCGAGTTCGCCTTCGATATCGGTCGCTAGGATCTCCGACGCGGTGCGATCCTGCACGGTCAGGAGGACCAGCGCGATGATGCCCTTGGTGATGTGCGCGTTGCTGTCGGCGAGGAAGTGGAGCCGCCCGTCGCCACGCACCGCCGGGTATACCCAGACCGAGGCGGAGCAGCCGCGGACCAATGTCGCGTCGGTCTTGAGCGCCGCGGGCATCGGCTCCAGCGCGCGGCCGAGATCGACGAGCAGGCGGTAGCGGTCGTCGCCTTCGAGGAAGCCATATTCCTCGCGGACGTCATCGAGCGTGGCAGCGGCGTCGGTCATGCCGCGGGCGCTACCGCCCCCGCGCGCTGCCCGCAACCGTTCACAGATCGACGCCGGCCGCGATCGCCTCCAGCTTGCGGATGCGCTCCTTCAGGTCGGCGATCTCGATCCGCGCGCCGGCGTTCGGGGTGGCGGCGGGCTCGGCGGACAGCCGCATCTCCTGCGTCTTGAGCTGGAGCCATCCGCGCCAGCCGTTCAGCGCGGCGAAGGTGAGCATCGCAAGCCCGGCGAGCGAGGCGGCGACGAGGGTGAGGGTGGTCTGGGGATCGGACATGGCTGCCTTCTCCTGTGCTGGCGTTGAGGTCAGCGGTCGCGCAACTGCTCGATCTGGCGTTCCAGATCGGCGCGGCCGTGTTGATCGGTGATGACGCGCTCCAGGACCGCGATACGTTCCTTGAGCTGGCGGATCTCGTCGGTCGACCGTTGCGGCTGGTCGAGTGGCGGCTGCTCGGATTGCATCGCCATCGCACGCCACTTCTCGCGGCTGACACGGCCGATGGTGACGATCATCACGATCATGACCACCATCACTGCTACGGACCACGGCACGTTACTTCCTCCCTCTTCGTCGTTGTTCAGTTCAGCGGGTGCTTGTCGGGCACCATGCGCAGCGCCTCGATCTCGTCCGCCAGTGCCACGCCCTTGTCCGTGACGATGCGTTCCAGCACGCGGACCCGTTGTTCGAGCCGCTCGGAATGGGCGGCATATTGGGCCGCCTTTTCGGCGGTGGCTTCGGTCAACACCTCGGCCATGCGTTCCTTATGCTTCAGCCAGCGCCGAAACATCTCCGCACTGACGCCGAAGATGACCGGCAAGCCGACCACGATCATGAAAAAGCACAGAACGAACACAAACTTGTCGGGCATGGTCGTTACTCCTACTTACCGGTCGCGCAGCGCCTCGATCTCGCGCGCGGTGCGCTCGGCGGGATCGGTGGCAATCCGTTCCAGCACCGCGATCCGCTCCTCCAGTCGACCGACCTGACCCGCCAGCCGCTCGTTCTCGCTGGTCAGCAATTGCAGGTGGCGTTCCGCCTTCGGGTCGCTGCGGTCGATGTTGCGGCCCCAGTCGTCGCTGATCGAGTACCCGTGTTTCGCACGGATGAAGTTGTTGACGACCCAGGCGGTCATGCTGATCGCGATGATCGCGAGGACGAACCACGGTCCGTCCATTGGAACTCTCCCCTTGTCGGCCGCGCTCAGCGCAGGCTGTCGATTTCCTTGGCGAGCGACGAATTGCGGCTGGTGTAGTGAAGCTCGATGTCGGCGAGGCGGCGGTCCAGGTCGCGGAACTTGGCGCGCACCTCGGCGGTCGAGCGGGTCGGGTTGGCGCGGACGCCCTGCCAGAACTTCTGGTCGGCGCGATCCTGGTAGAGGTTGAGCGGCTTGGGCTCCGCCATCCACGCGATCAGCCAGTAGGCGATCAGCGTCCACGGAAACCCGCCGGCCAGCGTCAGCAGGATCATCGCGATGCGGACCCACATTACCTCGATGCCGGTATAGTCGGCGATCCCGGAGCAGACACCCTTCCACTTGGCGTCCTGCTTATCGAGATAGAATTTCGTGCGGCTGTCGGACATCAGTTCCTCCGCTGCGAAGACGGTTGGTCGAGGCGATAGTCGGGCGTCGAGCGATAGTCGCCGATGCCGGGGCGGAAATCGGGGTTGTCGGCGGCGACGATCCGCTCGACCGTGGTGACGCGATCCTCGAGCCGACGGGCGAGATTGTACATCTCGTCGAGCAACTGCTCGTCCTCTCCCGTCATCTTCGGCGCGGTCTTCCACTTGGTAACATAGTGCAGGATCAGCCACGGCAGCCCGATGAGGAAGGCCAGAATGGCGATGAAGCCGTTGAAATCCATACTCAACCCTCCTTGTTCATGCGCTTCTTGAGCGCCTCGAGCTCGGCGTCGATCTTGTCGCTCGACCGCAGCTCGTTGAATTCATCCTCCAGTGTACGCGGCGTGAGGCCCATCGCCTCGGCACGCCCTTCTGCCTCGTCGGCGCGACGCTCGAGCGTCTCGAAGCGGCTGAACGCCTCGTGGGTGCGTGGGCCGTTCCACATCTCGCGCAGGCGCGCCTTGGTATTGGCGCTCTCCAGCCGCGTCGCGATCGCGTTCTGCTTGGCGCGCGCCTCGCGCAGCTTGCTCTGAAGCTTGGCGATATCCTCTTCCGAGGATCGCAGCGCATTCTCCAGCCCCGCTACCTCCTCGCTCAGCTGCGCGCCCATGTCGGCGGCCTTGCGGCGCTCGACCAATGCGGCCTTGGCGAGGTCCTCGCGGTTCTTGGATAGCGCCAGCTCGGCCTTTTCGGTCCAGCTGGCCTCCAGTTCCGCCAGCTTGGCGATATGGCGGCGCAACTCCTTCTGGTCGGCGATGGTGCGGGCCGCGGAGGCGCGCACCTCGACCAGCGTATCTTCCATTTCCGCGATAATGATGCGGACCATCTTGGCGGGATCGTCCGCACGGTCGAGCAACTCGGCCATATTGGCGGCGACGATGTCGCGAGTGCGGGAGAAAATGCCCATTCGATACGGACTCCTTGGGTATTCACGCCATCCTAGCGGATCGGACGGGGTACGGGGAGGGTCTGTTCCCGCACCCCGCCCGCCGCTCACGCCAGGGCGCGGGCGGAAGTGATCGGGGTCGTCGCCAGCGACGTCGCCGGACCGACGGCGCCGAGCACCATGGTGGCGCTGACGAGGACGGTGAGGGCGAGGGCGGCGATCTTGCTGGTGACGGTGGTGGTCATGGTGGAAACTCCCTGAAAGCGTTGTTGCCCGAAGCTTTGCACGGCCCGTGCCAAATGCTTTCGGTCGCTGAAAACCGCGGATTTCCGCCATTTAGGCGCGAATAGGAAAAACCGGTGGTTGCCATCGTCTGGTGAAATGCGCCAATCGTTGGCGCATGAAGCGCAGTACGCAGGTGATCGGTCAGTCGGGCGTCTTCCTCGACGCGCTGGAGCGCGCCAGCCGCGCCGCCGCGCTCGATCGCCCGGTGCTGGTGATCGGCGAGCGCGGGACCGGCAAGGAACTGGTCGCCGAGCGGCTGCACCACCTCAGCCCGCGCTGGGATCAGCCGCTGGTGACGATGAACTGCGCCGCGCTGCCGGAGACATTGATCGAGGCGGAATTGTTCGGGCACGAGGCGGGCGCGTTCACCGGCGCGACCAAGGCGCGGGCGGGGCGGTTCGAGGAGGCGGACGGCGGCACGCTGTTCCTCGACGAGCTCGGGACGCTGTCGATGGGCGCGCAGGAGCGGCTGCTGCGCGCGGTGGAATATGGCGAGGTGACGCGGATCGGTGCGTCGCGCCCCTTGCGCGTCGATGTGCGGATCGTGGCGGCGACCAACGAGCATCTGCCCGACCGCGTCGATGCCAACACCTTCCGCGCCGACCTGCTCGACCGGCTCTGCTTCGAGGTCGTGACGTTGCCGCCGCTGCGCGCGCGCAAGAGCGATATCCCGGTGCTCGCCGATTTCTTCGGGCGGCGCATGTCGTCGGAACTGGGGCGCGGCGAATGGGCCGGGTTCACGCCCGAGATCGAGCAGGAGATGCGCGACTACAGCTGGCCCGGCAACGTGCGCGAGTTGCGCAACGTGGTCGAGCGCGCGGTGTACCGCTGGGAACGGCCGGGGGCGGTGGGCGCGATCGAGTTCGATCCGTTCGCCTCGCCCTATCGCCCGTCGGGGGCGAACGGCAAGCGGTCGACCCCGGTGCCGACACCGGCACCGGCACCGGCGAGCGCATCCGCCGAGGAGGACGAGGAAGTCGCTGCCTGCGAGGTCGGGCCGTCCGACTTCAAGAGCCGCGTCGCCTTGTTCGAGCGCGAGTTGCTGACCAAGTCGCTGGCCGAGCATCGTTTCAACCAGCGCGCGACCGCCGAGGCGCTGGGCCTGAGCTACGACCAGCTGCGTCACGCGCTTCGGCGGCACGACCTGATCGGAGCGGTTGCGTAACGAGCGTCCGGGAGCCATTTGGGGCGCATCGCGTTGCCGACGCGAACCTTGAGGAGGATTTCATGGCTTTCGAACTGCCGCCGCTGCCCTATGCCTATGACGCGCTGGAGCCGGTGATCTCCAAGGAGACGATGACCTTCCACCACGACAAGCACCACGCCGCCTATACCAACAAGCTGAACGAAGGCGTCGCCGCCGATCCGTCGCTGGAAGGCGCGTCGATCGAGGACATCCTGGCGCGCGTCTCGTCGCTGCCGCCGCTGATCCGCAACAATGGCGGCGGGTATTGGAACCACGATTTCTTCTGGAAGATCATGGGGCCCAAGGGTTCTACGCAGCCATCGGGCAAGCTGGCCGAGGCGATCGATGCCTATGGCGGCCTCGAAAAGCTGAAGGAAGACTTCAACGGCAAGGGCGCCGGGCAGTTCGGTTCGGGCTGGGCGTGGGTGATCGCGGATGAATCGGGTGCGCTGAAGGTCACCTCGACGCCGAACCAGGACAATCCGTTGATGGACGATGCCAAGGAGAAGGGCACGCCGATCCTAGGCAATGACGTGTGGGAGCACGCCTATTACCTCACCTACATGAACGACCGGCCGGGCTATCTGAAGGCGTGGTGGGACGTCGTGAACTGGGACGAGGCCGGGCGCCGGTACGACGCCGCCGTCGGCTGAGCCGCGCCGACATACGGACGAAGGAGGCCCGGGGGCGACCCGGGCCTTTCTTTTTTTGGGTCAGCGTGGCGGCTGCGGGGCGAGCTGCCGCGTGGCGTCGCATCCCGATATCCAACTTTTGATTGTAATGTTACATTATCACCTTAACAGGTCCGGCTTGCGGAGCGACGACACTGACGCCATCGCTTCGCCAGGCAAAAGGGAAACATCATCGTGCGTTCTTCATCGCGCGCCGCCGCGCTGGTCGGTGTTCTGCCTCTCGCGCTCGCCTTGTCGATGACGCCGGCTCCGGCCCTTGCCGAGGACGAGCCGCCGCAGGAGCATGACGACATCACGGTCGAGGGCGTGCGCCAGCCGTATCGCGGCGACTTCAAGCTGCGCGAGATTCCACAGGCGATCACGACCATCGATGCCGGCACGCTGCGCGAGAACAATATCCTGCGGCTGACCGACGCGCTCGACCTGAACGCCTCAGTCGCGCGGCAGAACACGCTAGGCGGCTTGTGGGACAGTTTCGCGGTGCGCGGGTTCGCGGGCGACGAGAACCTCCCGAGCGGTTATCTGGTCAACGGCTTCAACGCCGGGCGCGGGTTCAGCGGGCAGCGCGATGTCGCCGGGATCGAGCGGGTCGAGGTGCTGAAGGGGCCGGCGGCGGCGGTGCTGGGGCGCGGAGAGCCGGGCGGGTCGATCAACCTGGTCACCAAACAGGCCGAGCTGGGCCGCACGTTCGGCAGCGCGAGCCTGCAATATCGCAGCTTCGACACGGTGCGGGCCGAGGGCGACGCGAACGTCGCGCTGACCGGCAACGTGACCGCACGGCTGATCGGCTATGCCGAGTCCGGCGACACGTTCCGCGACACCATCCACCAGCGGCGGTGGGGGTTCCTGCCGTCGATTGCGTGGGGGATCGGGGCGAACACGCGCGTCATCTACGATCTGGAATGGACGCGCGTGGCGGTGCCGTTCGATCGCGGGATCGTGGTGCTCGGCGAGAATTTCCGCACCGTCCCGCGGTCGCGCTTTCTCGGCGAGCCGGGCGACGGTGACACCGTGGCGCGCGCGCTTGGCCATCAACTGCGCCTGCAACACGACTTCGGCGGCGGATGGAGCCTGCTGGTGGGGGCGAGCCACCGCGACACGCGGCTGACCGGCGCGTCGTCGGACGCCGAAACCGCGGTGGCGCGGCAGAAGCTGTTCCTCGACGGTCGCACGCTGTCGCGGCAGCGGCGGACGCGGCGCTACGAATCGGCGCATAGCGTGGTGCGGGCGGAAATCGCGGGCGAGTTCGCGACCGGCGGCCT
Organism: Sphingomonas sp. BE138; assembly: GCF_031456125.1. Classification (NCBI taxonomy): domain Bacteria; kingdom Pseudomonadati; phylum Pseudomonadota; class Alphaproteobacteria; order Sphingomonadales; family Sphingomonadaceae; genus Sphingomonas; species Sphingomonas sp. BE138. Next base: position 122,466 of record NZ_JAVDUC010000003.1, on the reverse strand, counting down.
GCGGCACCGCGTGCTGATCGGCGCCGACGGCGACTATTTCGACACCGACCAGTATTTCACGCGCTTCCGCGGCCCGGTGGTGACGGCCGCCACCACCGATCGGCAAAGCTATGCGATCGACATCCTCGACCCGGTCTACGGGCGTTGGCCGGCCCCGGCCGGGGTGCCGATCACCAACCGGCTCGACGTGCAGCGCGCGCTGGGCGCCTATGTGCAGGACCAGATCAGCATCACCGACCGGCTTCAGGTTCGCGTCGGCGGGCGCTACGACGACTTTCTCCTGCGCGTCGAGGACCGGCTGCTGAACAAGCTGGGGCGGCGACGCACCGGGCGCTTCAACCCGCAGGCGGGGATCGTCTACCAAGTCAGCGATCCGTTGTCGGTCTACGCCGCTTATGGACAGGGCTTCCGCGCCAATATAGGCGCGGACGCACGCGGAACGGTGTTCGATCCCGAGACGAGCACATCGGTGGAGGCGGGCGTGAAGCTGACCGCGTTCGGCGGCCGGCTGAACGGGACGCTGGCGGTCTATCAGCTCGAGAAGTCGAACGTCCTGGCGACCGACACCGCGAACCCCGGCTTCTCGGTCGCGATCGGCAAGGCCCGCAGCCGCGGGGTGGAGTTGGACGTCAACGGACAGCTGCCCGGGCGCGTCGACGTGCTGCTGAGCTATGCCTATACCGATGCGGAAGCGCGGTCGCGGGTGCTCGATCCCAATTTCTCGTTCCAGATCCTGCCGGGCGACCGGCTGATCAACATTCCCGACCATAACCTCAACGTCCAGCTCGCCAAGCACATGACGTTCGGCACGCGCGAGGCGCTGCTGGGGGCGGGCGTGCACTATGTCGGCGAGCGCAGCGGGCAGACCGGCACCGCCTTCGAGCTGCCGGGCTATACGCTGGCGCGCATCTTCGGCGAGGTCGACCTGACCCGCGAGGTGACGCTGTTCGGGTCGGTCAGCAACCTGTTCGACACGCGATGGTACGCCAACAGCTATCTGGCGCTGTGGGTGCAGCCGGGCGCGCCGCGTACCGCCACGATCGGGGTGCGCGCGCGCTTCTGACCGGCGGTGCGGCAACCATGGCGTGATGAGATCATTGTGTGACCTGACGGCCCGCACGGGGCCCGGGAGATCGCCCATGATGTCGTCAGCCGTCGCCCCGCGGCGCGTCAACCCGGTGCACGGGCTGCTGCTCGCCTTCCCGGTCGCGCTGTTTCCGGCCGCGCTGGCCGCCGATGCCACCTATCTGGGCAGTGCCGAGATGCAATGGTCGAACATGGCGGCGTGGGCGATCACCGGCGCGCTGGTGATCGGCGCGCCGGCGCTGGCGTGGAGCGTGGTCGACGCGCTGCGGCGGCGGGCGGCATGGCTCTATCCGCTCCTGCTGGCGCTCGCATGGGTGGCGGGGCTGGTCAACGCGTTCCACCATAGCCAGGACGCCTGGGCGTCGGTCGGGGTCGGGGGGCTGCTGCTGTCGCTGGTATCGACCGGTGCGGTGCTGGCCGCGGGATGGTTCGCCTTTGCCGGCCCTGCGGTGCGCGCGGAGGCGGTGCGATGATCCGCGCGGCCGCCTCGCTCGCCGTGCTGGCGCTGCTCGCCGCGTGCGGCAGCCAGCCGCAAGACGTGCGCCAGACCGGCGCGAACCCGCAACTGCCCGACCAGCAGCACTCGCTGGTGCCGGCGATGAAGATCGCCAAGCCCTCGGCGTGGGGCGATGCCAGGCCGACCGTCCCGGCGGGGTTCAGCATCATGGCGGTGGCGACCGACCTGAAGGTGCCGCGCCAGATGCTGCTGCTCCCCACCGGCGACCTGCTGGTGGCGGAGGGCAAGGGCGGGCACGCGCCCAAGCTGCGCCCCAAGGACGTGATCGCGGGCTATATCAAGAGCGTCGGTACCACCAGCGTGAAGGGCGGCGACCGCATCACATTGCTGCGCGACGCCGATGGCGACGGTCGACCGGAGCTGCGCACCGTCTTCATCGACAAGCTCGACGCACCGTACGGGATGGCGCTGGTCGGCAACGAGCTGTTCGTCGCAGAACAGGGCTCGCTCAAGCGCTTCGCCTATGTGCCCGGCGCCACCAGCATCACGACGCCGGCGTGGGAGGTGACCAAGCTGCCGGCGCGGATCAACCATCACTGGACCAAGTCGCTGGCGGCGAGCGCGGATGGGTCGAAGCTGTACGTCGGGATCGGATCGAACAGCAACGTCGGCGAACGCGGGATGGAGGTGGAGCAGGACCGCGCGGTGGTGTGGGAGATCGACCGGCAGACCGGCGCCCACCGCGCGATCGCGACCGGCATCCGCAATCCGACCGCGCTGGCGATCGAGCCGACCACCAACGCACTGTGGAGCGTGGTCAACGAGCGCGACGAACTGGGGCCGCGGCTGGTGCCCGATTACCTGACGCAGGTGCGCGACGGGGCGTTCTACGGCTGGCCCTATAGCTACTACGGGCGCAACGTCGACGCGCGCGCGCATCCGCAGCGCCCCGATCTGGTCGCGCAGGCGGTGGTGCCCGACTATGCGCTCGGTTCGCATGTCGCGGCGCTGGGGCTGTCGTTCGTGACCGGCGGCGGCTGGGGCGGCGCGTTCAGCGAGGGCGCGTTCGTCGGCGAACATGGCAGCTGGAACCGGCAGGACCTCGCCGGCTACAAGGTGGCGTGGGTACCGTTTGCGGGCGGGCGTCCGGCGGGGCAGCCGCGCGATGTCGTTACCGGCTTCATCGGCCCGGACGGCAAGGCGCGGGGGCGGCCGGTGGGCGTGCTCTACGACGCGCCGCGACGCGCGCTCTACGTCGCCGACGACCTGTCGAACACGGTCTGGCGGGTAACGCCGACCGTGGCCACCGCCGCCGCAGCGGCGGCGCGCCCGCGTGGCTAGGCGGATCGCGGCGGCATTGCTCCTGATCCTGGAGCCGTCCGCCGCGGCGGCGCAGGACGCACCGACGATCGACACCGAGGACGCGAGCCTGGGCGCGGTGGCGGCCGGCGCGGGGCGTTTCCATCCATTGGTGACGGTCGATGTGCGCAACGGCGACTTCGCGCGCGGCGGGTATGACGACGATGCCGCCAATCTCGACCGCGTGCCGGTGCATGTGCAGGCCGGCTTCGCCCGGGAGCTGCACCGCAATGCGAGGGGAGAGGCAGACCGCTGGCTGGTGGCGAGCAGTTCCAATGGCTTGCACGCGCCCGCCAGTGCCGAGCGTGCGTCGCCGCGGAGCTGGTATGAAAGCAACAACCTGGTCGGACTGGTCGCGTCGGTCGGCGGCGGGGTGCGCCTGGGGGCGGCCTATGCGATCAAGGCGAGCCCGAACGGGATTTCCGCTACCACGCACGAGGCGAGCCTGACTGCGTCGCTGGACGGTGACAGCGGCCTTGCGGCGCTCCATCCGGGGGCCGTGGTGACGCGGCGGACGCAAGGCGACGGCGGCGTGTTCACGCAGGCGAGCATGTCGCCCGAATTGGGGCTGGGAAGCGGGGCGACATTGTCGTTCCCGGCGCTGATCGGTGTCGGGTGGGGCGGGTTTTATCAGAAGGGTACGGGCACGGTGTCCTATGGGAGCGCGGGGTTGGCGTTGACCCGGCCGTTCGACGCCGGCGGCGCGACGTGGCGTCTGCGCGCCGAGGTGCTCGCGGTGGTGCGCGACGATACGCTGCGGCGGCTGGGCACCCTGGACGCGGAGACGGCGACCGTCGTTCCGCTGGCGACGGTCAGCCTGGCGCTGGCGATGTAGGATGTGGCGAGGGCGTGCGGCGGGCACGTGGTTCGACAGGCATTGCACGAAGGGTGCATCAGGACCCTGACGCGGCGTCAGCCCTCCGGCGGGATCGGCGGGGTTTCGTCGCCGAGCACGAGTCCGTGGCGCATCAGCATCGGCACGTTGGCGATCGCAAACAGCATCGTGGCGGGGATGACGACCCACACCTTGTAGATCGCCCACAGATCCCACCCGCGCTGCGGCCCGACCGCGACCGCGGCGCCGCGCCAGACGGCTTCGTTGAGGATCGCCATGATCGCGAAGAACCACACCCAGTTGAGAGTCAGCCGCCGCCAGCCGCTCTCGCGCAGGCCGGGATAGCTGCTCTCCATCAACTGCTGGAGCAGCGGGCGGCCCGTCGCGAGGCCGAAACCGAGGACGGCGGCGAGCAGGGCATAGACGATCGTCGGCTTCATCTGGATGAAGCGGGGGTCGCGGAAGTACATGGTCAGGCCGCCGAACACGATCACCAGCCCGGCGGAGATCAGCAGCATCGGCGGCACGCGCCCCAGTTTCACGCGCGCGATGACCAGCGCGACACCGCTGGCGAGGACGAAGACCGCGGTCGCCAGGATGACGCGCGCGAGCAGCAGCGCCTCGACCTGCTTCAGGGTCGACAGCATCGGGGTGACGTGCGCGACGATCCGGCGCGCGACCTCGGCGGGGACGAGGAAGTTGGCGGCGAAGAACAGCGCCAGCGGGCCGTAGTCGACCAGCGCGCGGACGCCGCCGTTGCCCTCGGGCCTGGTTTCGCGGGCGGTGGCGGTCACCGGCGCTTCCCCGCGTCGACGCCAGCGATGATGCGGCTGACCTCGTGGGCATCGAAGGGGCGCAGGTCGTCCATCTGCTCGCCGACGCCGATCGCGTGGATCGGCAGGCCGTAGCGCTCGGCCGCCGCCACCAGCACGCCGCCGCGTGCGGTGCCGTCCAGCTTGGTCATGACCAGCCCGGTGACGCCCGCCACCTCCTTGAACACCTCGATCTGGCTGAGCGCGTTCTGGCCGGTGGTGGCGTCGAGGACCAGCAGGACGTCGTGCGGCGCGGCGGGGTTGAGGCGGCCGAGCACGCGGCGGATCTTGGCCAGTTCGTCCATCAGTTCGCGTTTGTTCTGGAGGCGGCCGGCCGTATCGACGATCAGCACGTCGGTACCGATCGCGGTCGCCTGCTTCACCGCGTCCCAGACGATGCCGGCGGCGTCGCCGCCCTCCGGGCCGGTGACGATCGGCACGCCGATCCGCTCCGCCCAGGTCTTCAGCTGGCCGATGGCGGCGGCGCGGAACGTGTCGCCCGCCGCCAGCATCACCGCATAATCCTGTTCGAGGAACAGGTGCGCCAGCTTGGCGATGGTGGTGGTCTTGCCCGAGCCGTTGACGCCGATGACCAGGATCACCTGCGGACGCGGGAAGGCGTCGATCCCGATCGGCCTGGCGACCTGCGCCAGCACCTTTTCGACCTCCTCGGCGACGACGAGGCGGATGCCCAGCTCCTCCATGTTGCGCTCGAACGTGCCCTCGGCCAGCCGGCCGCGCACCTTCGCGGCGGTGGCGGGGCCGAGATCGGAGGCGATCAGCGCTTCCTCGACGGTGTCGAGCGTATCCTCGTCGAGCCGCGCGCCGCCCAGACCGGCGAGGTTGCCGACCAGCCGGTCGGAGGTGCGGCGGAAACCGCCCAGCAGCTTGTCGTGCCAGCTCGTGCTCATGCGATATGTCCGGTCAGATGGTCGGGGGCGGCGGCGGTGACGGTCACTGCGACCACGCTGCCGACGGGAGCGGGGAAAGCCAGGCGGACCGCCGCGAAATCGGGGGCATGGCCGCGGTCGCCGGGCTTTTCGACCAGCACGCGCTGCACGGTGCCGACCTGTGCCGAGAGGCGGGCGGCGAGGCGCCTGGCCGATGCCGCGCGTAGCGCGACGGCGCGGTCGCGCGCGACCGCCGGCGTGACCTGCGGCATCCGCGCGGCAGGGGTGCCGGTGCGCGGCGAATAGGGGAAGACGTGCGCGTGGGCGATATCGGCATCGTCGACCAGTGCGAGCGTGTTGGCGAACATCGCGGCATCCTCGGTCGGGAAGCCGGCGATCAGGTCCGCGCCGATCGCGACGTCGCGGGCCGCCTTCAACCGCTCGACCAGCCGCAGCACGTCGACGCGCGCATGACGGCGGCGCATCCGCTTCAGGATCATGTCGTCGCCCGCCTGCACGGAAAGGTGAACGTGCGGCATGACCCGCGGCTCCTGCGTGAGGAGCGCGAACAGCCGGTCGTCGATCGCAGCCGGATCGAGCGAGGACAGGCGCAGGCGTTCGAGGCGGGGTACCGCGGTCAGCAAGCGCTCGACCAGCGCGCCGAGCCGCGCGCCGCGATCGTCGTAGCTGGCGAGATCGACGCCGCTCAGCACCACCTCGCGCTGGCCGCTTTCGACCAGCGCCGCGACGCGCGGGATCACGTCGGCGATCGGTTCCGCACGGTTGCGGCCGCGGCCCTGCGGGATCGCGCAGAAGGTGCAATGATGGTCGCAGCCATTCTGGACGCCCACGAAGGCGCGCGTCTGCGGCACGGGGCGCGGCGCGTTGGGGCGGGCACCCCAGGTGGCAGGAAGCAGCTTGGCGGCGTTGCCGATCACGCGATCGACCTCCGGCATCGCGGCGAACGCGTCGCGATCCATCTCCGACGCGCAGCCGGTCACGATCAGTTCCGCATCGGGCCGCGCGCGACGCAGCCGGCGGATCGCGGCGCGGGTGTCCTTCACCGCCTGATTGGTGACGCCGCAGCCGTTCACCACCACCTGCCCGCGACCCGCCATCTGGCGGATCGCCGCGCTTTCGGCGATGTTGAGACGACAGCCGAGCGTCACGACCTCGGGCTGGTGGGATAACGACATGAGGCGCGATCTAGGCATGACCGAGGGTGAAGTCGACTCCGCGACGAACGAAGTGCTCGACTTCTGGTTCGCCCTGACCAGCGAGCAGCAGTTCGCGAAGGACGACGCGCTGGACGCGCAGATCGCCACGCGCTTCGGGGCACTGCGGGAGCGGGTCCTGGCGACGGGCGCGGCGGGATGGCGCGACGAGCCGCGACACCTGCTGGCGGCGGTGATCGTGCTCGACCAGTTTTCGCGCAACCTGTTGCGGGGCGAGGCGGCGGCGTTCGCAGCGGACTCGCTGGCGCGCGCGCTGACGGAGGAAGCGATCGCGCGCGGGTGGGATGCGGAGTTGGCGAAGGAGGAGCGGGTGTTCCTCTATATGCCGCTGATGCACGCAGAGGATGGCGCCGGGCAGGCGCGGAGCGTGGCGATGTTCGAGGCGCTGGGGATCGAGGAGAACATCAAGTTCGCGCGCGATCATGCGGAGGTGTTTGCGCGATTTGGGCGGTTTCCGTCGCGCAATGCGGCACTGGGGCGGGAGACGACGGACGAGGAGCGGAGCTATCTGGAAGCGGGTGGGGGCTGGTAGCCAGCCCTCCATCATTCCCGCGGAGACGGGAATCCATGACCTCTGACGTTGCGGTGCCAGCGAAAACCTGCGCGTCTGGATCCCCGCCTGCGCGGGAATGACGGTCGTCGCCGGGATCGGGCTTGCTCCCTCCGCCACATTCCGCTATCGCGCCAGCCAAGTTCCGTTGGGAACGCGAAGGATCACGCGTCCATGTGGCGCACGCTGGCCGGCGAGGTTTCGCCCGCCGGCGTATTTTGCGTTTCGGCGGGTGAAAGGAGTTTCGATGTTCGATAGCCTCAGCGATCGTCTTGGCGGCGTGTTCGACCGGCTGCGGGGGCGTGGCGCGCTCACCGAGGCGGACGTGCGCCAGGCGATGCGCGAGGTGCGCGTCGCGCTGCTGGAGGCGGACGTGGCGCTGCCGGTCGCCCGCCAGTTCGTCGACGAGGTGACCGAGGAAGCGATCGGGCAGAACGTGCTGCGCTCGGTCACGCCGGGGCAGCAGGTCGTCAAGATCGTCAACGACGCGCTCGTGCGGATGCTGGGTGGCGACGATCCAGAGGCCGCCGAGCTGAACCTGGCGGTGACCCCGCCGGCGATCGTGATGATGGTCGGGCTTCAGGGCTCGGGCAAGACGACGACGACGGCGAAGATCGCCAAGCGACTGTCGTCGAGCTCGATGACCGGGCGGTCGGCCAAGAAGGTGCTGATGGCGTCGCTCGACGTCAATCGCCCGGCGGCGCAGGAGCAGCTGGCGACGCTCGGCACGCAGGTCGAGGTCGCGACGCTGCCGATCATCGCCGGGCAGCAGCCGGTGGACATCGCGCGCCGCGCGGTGCAGGCGGCGAAGCTGCAGGGCTTCGACGTGCTGATGCTCGACACCGCGGGCCGTCTGCACGTCGACCAGGCGTTGATGGACGAGATGAAGGCGGTCGCCGACGTCGCGAAGCCGCAGGAGATCCTGCTGGTCGTCGACTCGCTGACCGGGCAGGACGCGGTCAACGTCGCGACAAACTTCGCCGAACAGGTGCCGCTGACCGGCGTGGTGCTGACCCGCATGGACGGCGATGCGCGCGGCGGCGCGGCGCTGTCGATGCGCGCGGTCACCGGCAAGCCGATCAAGTTCGCGGGCGTCGGCGAAAAGCTGGATCAGCTGGAGGCGTTCCACCCCAGCCGTGTCGCCGGGCGCATCCTGGGGATGGGCGACGTCGTCTCGCTGGTCGAGCGCGCGGCGGAGTCGATCCAGCAGGAAGACGCCGAGCGGATGGCGAACCGGCTCGCCAAGGGCCAGTTCGACATGAACGACCTGCGCAGCCAGCTCGCCCAGATGAAGCGGATGGGCGGCCTGGGTGCGCTGGCGGGGATGCTGCCGGGCATGAAGAAGGCGCAGGCCGCGATGGAGGCGACGCCGGGCAGCGACAAGATGCTGGTGCATCTCGACGCGATGATCGGATCGATGACCGTCAAGGAACGCGCCAAGCCCGAGCTGATCAACGCCAAGCGCAAGATCCGTATCGCCAAGGGATCCGGCACCACGGTGCAGGAGGTCAACAAGCTCCTGAAGATGCATCAGGAAATGTCGACCGCCATGAAGAAGATCAAGAAGATGGGCGGCCTGAAGGGCATGATGGCGATGCTCGGCAAGGGCGGGCTCGGCGGCCTGGGCAACGCCATCGGCGGGGCCGACATGGGCGACATGATGGGCAAGCTGGGCGGGCCGGGCGGCGGCTTGGGCGGTGGGCTCGGTGGCGGTCCGGGACTCCCCGGTCTGCCCGGCAACCTTCCGGGGGGCCCGGGCGGGTTCAAGTTCAAGAGATAGCGATCGTCGCCCCTGCGGAGGCAGGGGCCCATGTCTCTCCGTGAGCGAGGGGCGCCGATTGTTGACGCAGAGATAGGCCCCTGCCTCCGCAGGGGCGACGGTTTAGAAGGCAAGGAAAGATCAATGGCACTCAGCATTCGCCTGTCGCGTGGCGGCTCGAAGAAGCGTCCCTACTACCGCATCGTCGTGGCCGATGCGCGGTCGCCGCGTGACGGCAAGTTCATCGAGAAGCTGGGCAATTACAACCCGCTGCTCGCCAAGGACGACGAGAAGCGCATCGTGCTCGACGGTGAGCGCGCCAAGCACTGGCTGGCGATGGGTGCGCAGCCGACCGACCGCGTCGCGCGCTTCCTGGATGCGGCCGGCGTGAAGGAGCGTGCGGCCCGCAACAACCCGAAGAAGGCGGAGCCGGGCGAGAAGGCCAAGGAGCGCGCCGAGGAGCGTGCCGAGAAGCAGAAGGCGGCCGAGGAAGCCGCTGCCGAGGCGGCGAACGCCCCGGCTGCCGAGGCCGAAGCGGCCGCCGAGTAAGCATCCGATCACGGTCGTCGTGCGTTGCCGCCGTTCATTCGAACAGGAGAGCGCATGATGACCGCCGATCCCGATCCCCGCACCGCGCCCGAGGACCATGAAGACGCGACCAACGAAGGCGTCTCCGCCAACGATCCCGCCGAAGGGCGCGACGACGCCCCCGACGGAAGCGGCGGCTCGCCAGACGAGTGAGGCTGCGCCCGGCACGATCGTGCTGGCCGCGGTCGCAGGCGCACACGGCGTCGCGGGTGAGGTGCGGTTGAAGGTTTTTGCCGACGATCTCGCGGCGCATCGCTCCTTCAACGACGGGGCGTTGACGCTGGTGAAGCTGCGCGACGGCACGATCGCGCGCTTCGCCGAGGTCGCGGATCGCAACGCGGCGGAGGCGTTGCGCGGGACGGTGCTGACCGTGCCGCGCGAGGCGCTGCCGCCGCTGGGCGAGGGCGAATATTACCACGCCGACCTGCTCGGGCTGGCGGCGCTGTCGACGGCCGGTGAGCCGCTAGGCACCGTCGTTGCGGTCGAGAATTTCGGCGCCGGCGACGTGGTGGAGGTACGGCGCGCGAGCGGCAAGACCTTCATGGTTCCGATGCGCGCGGTTCCCGAGTGGAACGCCGAGCGGCTGGTGATCGACGCCGACTTCGTCGAGCCGTAGTCATCGCCGCAGGGGACGACGTTCCGCGAGCAGGTTGCGGATCGCCGTCGCCGCGACCCCGGCCTCGCCCATCGCGTGGCTGATCTGGTCCAGTCCCTTCACGACATCGCCGGCCGCGAACAGTCCCGGCACGCTGGTCCGCTGATGGTCGTCGACCTCGAGGCAGCTCTCGTCGCTCGCCCGCGCCCCGGCTTCGATCGCAAGGTGCGAGCGGATGCGCGAGCCGAGCGCGGGATAGACGCTGTCGAACGCCATGCGACCGCGCGCGGTGTCGAATGCCAGCGTGTCTCCCTCGATCGCGTAACCGCCGCACGGTCCCGCGATCCGCGTCACGCCCGCGGCATCCAGCGCGCGTTCGCAGGACGGGTCGAGCGCATGTTCGGCCTCTGGCGACACCAGCGTGATGTCGCGGGTAAAGCCGCGCAGGAACAGTGCCTCGCGCGTTCCATGGTCGCCGGTGCCGATCACGGCGACCCGCCGGTCGGTGACCTCATAGCCGTCGCAGACCGGGCAATAGCGTAGCAGGCCGCGCGCGAGCGCCGGATCATGGACCTCCGGCAGCAGATGCGCGGGGCGGTGGTTCACGACGCCGGTCGCGAGCAGCACCGTGCGGGCCCGGTGCGTGCCGTGATCGGTGGTGACGAGGAAGTCGTCGCCGTCGCGCGCCAGGCCGGTGACCTTCACGGCCTCGCGCGTCGCGCCATATTTCGCGGCCTGCGCCTGCATCAGCGCGAGCAGATCCTTGCCCGCGATCCCGTCCGGATAGCCGGCATGATTGTGGGTGCACGGGATCATTGCCGCGCGGCTGGAGCCGCTGTCGAACAGGCGGATGCCGAGGTGGTAGCGGGCGAGATAGATGGCGGCGGTCAGCCCGGCCGGACCTGCGCCGATGATGATGCAATCGTCCACCCGGACCCTCCGTCTTGCGAGCCACCTCGCCTGTATATACATGCCGTGCATACAGGAGGTCGGCGATGGGTAACGAATATCGCGCCAAGGTGTTCAAATCCGGCAATTCGGTCGCGCTGCGATTGCCGAAGCAGCTGGGGTTCAGCGAAGGCGACGACGTCGTCATCGCGCCGCACGCCGACGGATCGTTCAGCCTGTGGCGCGAGGGCGAGAACGCACAGGTGCTGATGGCGCTGTACGGCAGCATGTCGGACGGCTTCATGGCCGAGGGGCGGGACGAGACGACGCAGGACCCGCGCGACTGGACGCGCGGCCGAGGTACCGCCGCGGCATGACGACCTACCTGCTCGATACCAACGCCTGCATCGACTTCCTGCTGGGGCGCAGCGAGCCGCTCGCCCGCCGAATGGGGGAGGCGTTCGGGCAGTTGCGGGTGTCGGCGATTACCGCGGCGGAACTGCGGGTGGGCAACCGGACCTCGCAGGATCCGGCCCGCGATGCCAAGCGGGTCGACACGTTTCTGGCCGCGCTCCCGATCCTGTCGTTCGACGCCGATGCCGCGGTCGCCTATGCTGACATGGTGCGCTCGGTGGGGGTGTGCCGCGGCAGCTTCGACCGGCTGATCGCAGCACAGGCGGTGCTGGCGGGGGCGACGCTGGTCACCAGCAACGAACGCGACTTCGCCGGCATTGCCGACCTGAGAGTTGAAAACTGGACCCGATGACCTTTCGTGCCACTATCCTGACGCTCTACCCCGAGATGTTTCCCGGCCCGCTCGGTACCTCGCTCGCCGGGCGGGCGCTGGGGGAGGGGAAGTGGTCGCTCGACGCGGTCAACATTCGCGATTTCACGACCGACCGCCATCGCACCGTCGACGATACGCCGGCGGGGGGCGGGGCGGGGATGGTACTGCGTGCCGACATCCTGGCGCGGGCGGTCGATGCGCATGCCGATGGCCGCCCGTTGATCGCGATGACGCCGCGCGGGGCGCCGCTGACGCAGGGCCGGGTGCGCGAACTGGCGGCGGGGCCGGGCGCGGTGATCCTGTGCGGACGGTTCGAGGGTTTCGACGAACGGCTGCTGGAAGCGCGCGGGGTCGAGCAGGTGTCGATCGGCGACTATATCCTGTCGGGCGGCGAGATGGCGACGCTGGTGCTGCTCGACGCTTGCGTTCGGCTGCTTCCCGGCGTAATGGGCGCGGCTTCAAGCGGAGTCGAGGAAAGCTTCGAAAGCGGCCTTCTCGAATATCCGCACTATACCCGACCTGTCGAATGGGAAGGGCGCACGATCCCCGAAGTGCTGCGATCGGGGGATCATGCGAAGATCGCGGCCTGGCGGCAACGGCAGGCGGAGATCGACACACGGCTACGGCGGCCTGACCTTTGGGAGCGTCATGAGGGCGCTCGGGTCGGCTCGCCCTCTGGCGCGCGGCAACGGACTGAGGACTGACCATGAACCTGATCCAGACGCTCGAAGCCGAGCAGATCGCCAAGTTCAACGAAACCAAGAAGCTGCCCGAATTCCGCCCCGGCGATACGCTGAAGGTCGGCGTGAAGGTGGTCGAAGGTGAGCGGACCCGCGTCCAGAACTACGAGGGCGTGTGCATCGCGCGTTCGAACAAGGGCATGGGCTCGTCGTTCACCGTGCGCAAGATCAGCTTCGGCGAGGGCGTGGAGCGTGTCTTCCCGCTGTATTCGCCGAACATCGATTCGATCGAGGTCGTGCGCAAGGGTGCGGTGCGTCGTGCCAAGCTGTATTACCTGCGTGGTCGCACGGGCAAGTCGGCGCGTATTGCCGAGCGTCGCGACACGCGGACCGCTGCCGAGTAATCGGCGCGGCCCCGTCGGGGTTGCGGAAGGGGGCGTGGCGGGCGACCGCCGCGCCCCTTTTCATTCGCTGCCCGGTACGGTCGACCCGTCCTCGTTTCCTGCCGCGGACTTGGTCGGCTTGGGACAGAGCGGCCGGTCCTACGGCTGCGCGATCCGGGTCGCTGCGGCGACGGCATCGATCAGGCCGAGGCGCGCGGCGAGCGGCAGGAGCGGCGCGAAGCGGGTCGGGCGCTCGGCGATCGCGCGGATCGTTCGCGCGACGGTGACGGGGCGTGCGGTCGCGCGCGCGAACCGCGCCTGCCATGCCGCCGCGCGCTGCCCGGCCAGCCACGCCGTCGCCGCCGACACGCCGCTGGCCAACGCGATCCCCATGCCTTCGCCGGCCAGTGAGGGGATGACCGCCGCCTGATCGCCGAGCCGGTAGCAGCCATCCGTCCCGTCGCGCGCGCGCCAGCCGTAAGGGACGTTGGCGATCGCCTCGATCGCGGTGGCGTCGCCCGCCAGGCGATCGCCGAAGGCCGGCACCTCCGCGGCCAGCGCCTGGAGCAGCCGGTCAGGATCGCCGGCCTCGGTAAGCCGCGAGCGGCGGATCGCCAGGCAGACATTGGCGCTGCCGTCTTCCTGCACCACGACGCCGGCATAGCCGCGGTCGAACAGGTGGAGCTCGATCGCGTCGCCGACCAAGGGCTCGACGCCGCCGCCGCGGCGGCGGGTGCGCAGGCCCAGCGCCGGGTCCTCGCCGCGCGCGGCGGCCGGGCGGGCGGTGCCACGGATGTCGTGCTTGCCGCTGGCGAGGAACAGCGCGTCGGCGGGCAGCAGCGCCCCGTCGGCCGTGCGCGCCGCACCTCCGTCGAGCGCGCGGACGGTCACGCCCCGTTCGATCGCCGCGCCGTGCCGTTCGGCGTGGGCGAGCAGCAATGCGTCCAGCCGCGCGCGCGAGACGCCAAGGCCGGGCGCCGGGAGCGACGTCTCGACCACTCGTCCGCGCGTGAACAGGCGCAGGCGCGTGGCGCGTGCCGGATTGAGCGTGTCGGCGGCGATGCCGAGCCGCTCCAGCGCCGCCAGCGTCCGCCAGCTGAGAAAGCCGCCGCACAGCGCGTCGCCGCGCTCCCGGGTTCGCTCCAGCACCAGCGGGCGCGCGCCCCCGCGTGCCAGCGCGATCGCGGCGGCGCTGCCCGCCGGGCCGCCGCCGAGGATCAGCGGCTCGCGACGCACAGCCGGAACGGAAAGGCGCGGAACACGCGTGCGTCCGCGATGCCTGCCTCGTGCAGCAGCGCCGGCCACTCGCCGGGGCGATAACTGCGTGCGATCGACAGCCGGCCGTCGTGGCGAACGATCGGATGCCAGCCGAACAGCCGCGCGAGCAGCGGCCAGCCGTGATAGGCAAAACCGTGGCGATGCAGATCGTTGACGAGCCAGCCGACGCTTGCCTCCGCGTCCATGAAGCGCAGGAAGGCGATCAGCTGCGCCGGGGACATATGATGCGCGACCAGGCTGGAGATGACGAAATCCCAGCCGTCGCCCGCCAAAGCGGCGTAATCGCCGGTGCGCCAGGTAATCGGCAGGTCGGGCGGGGTATGCGCGCGTGCCGCCGCCTCGCTGCGCGGGTTGAGGTCGATACCGGTGAGATCGAACGCGATGCCGCGCCGTGCGCCCCATGCCGCGATCCGCCGCAGCATGTCGCCGTCACCGAAGCCGACGTCGAGCAGCCGGTAGGACCGGCCCGGCGCGGTATGCGCGGCGAGGAACCCGAGCGTCGGCCGCGCCGCGAGCGTCACGCGGTTCACGCGTGCGAGGTCGCCGACGACCGCGGCATAGGTGTCGGCGGGCAGATCGTCGGCATCCATCAGCTCGTCGGCGGTGGCGCGGACCTCCAGCATCAGGCGGCGCTCGAAAAGCACAGCCCCTCGGCGGCGAGGCCGGGGCCGAAGGCGAGCGCGACGCCGTGATCGACCGCCGGTCCCGCCAGGATGCGCGCCAGCACGAACATCAGCGTCGCGGACGACATGTTGCCGTTCGCCGCCAGCACCGCGCGGGAGTCGTCGAGCGCATCCCCGGCGAGCCCCAGCCCGTGCTGGACCGCGTCGAGGATCGAGCGGCCGCCGGCGTGAACCGCCCAGCGATCGACCGCGCGCCCGCCGGTCAGGATCGTCGTCAAGGCGGGGTCACGCAATGCCGTGCCGATCCGCCCCGGCACCTCGCCCGACAGATGCATCGCGAAGCCGCGATCGGTGATGTCCCAGCGGATCAGCGCATCGGAGCCGGGCAGCGTCGTGCTGAACGGTTGTCCGATCGCGAGCCCGGCGGGGTCGGCGGTGACTAGCGCCGCCGCGGCGCCGTCGCCGAACTGGAGCATCGCCAGCAGCGGCTCCAGCGTGCGCGCGCTCTGGAGGTGGAGGGTCGACAGCTCGACCGTGACGACCAGCACGCGCGCTGCCGGTTCCGACCGCACGATATGCCGTGCCGTGCGCAGCGCGACGATCGCGGCGTAGCAGCCCATGAAGCCGATCAGCACGCGCTCGACGCTTTGAGATAGGCCGAGCTCGCGCGCGATGATCTGGTCGATGCCGGGCGCGACGAAGCCGGTACAGCTGGCGACGACCAGATGCGTGATCCCGTCGAGCGACACCTGCTCGCCGAGCGCCGCGACCGCCGCGATCGCGAGGACCGGCGCGGCCTGGGCGTAGAGTGCCATGCGGGTGCCGGTGCCCGGATGCGGTTCCGTGGCGTAGAAGCCGGCAGGCCCCACGGGCGAGCCGTGCGCGGCGGGCAGCACCGACCATCGGTGTGCGATGCCCGCGCGGGCCGCCATCCGCGCGAACACCCTTTCCTCCCGCGGCGGCAAGCGGTCGCGCGCCCAGTCGACGAAGGCGGGGTGGATGTCGTGGTCCGGTACGGCGGTGCCGATCGCGACGATATGGGGGATGGAAGGCATTACGCGCGTGAACGCCCGACCGCGTTATTCGTCGCCTTCGCGCGCGGCACGGCGACTTTGCCAATAGGCGAGACGCTTGCGGATCTCGCGCTCGTAACCGCGCTCGTTGGGTTCGTAGAAGAGGTGGTCGTCGCCGACACCGGCGGGGAAGAAGTCCTGCGCGGCATAGCCGTCGGGATAATCGTGGTCGTAGCGATAGCCGTCGTGGTAGCCCAGTTCCTTCATCAGCTTGGTCGGCGCGTTCAGGATATGCTTGGGCGGGGGCAGCGACCCGGTGTCGCGGGCGAGCGCGCTGGCGCGGTCGAAGGCCAGATAGGCGGCGTTCGACTTCGGCGCGGTCGCGACATAGGTGATCGCCTGCGCCAGGAACAGCCGGCCTTCGGGCATGCCGACGCGCTCGAACGCCTGCCACGCGGTCATCACCTGCACCAGCGCCTGCGGATCGGCCATGCCGACATCTTCCGAGGCGGCGCAGCACAGCCGGCGAAAGATGACGGCCGGCTCTTCCCCGCCGCGCACCATCCGCGCCGCCCAGTAGAGCGCGGCATCGGCATCGCTGCCGCGCAGGCTTTTATGGAAGCAGCTGAGCAGGTTGAAATGCTCCTCCTGCCCGCGGTCGTAGAGCGGTGCGCGCTTCTGGACGATCGCGGCCAGCGCGGCGACGTCGATCGGCGCGTCCGCGTCGACAAGGAACAGCGTCTCGCACAGCCCCAGCAGATAGCGCGCGTCGCCATCCGCCATCGCGATCAGCGCGGCGCGGGCATCACGGTCGAGCGGCAACGGGCGACCCTCATGCGCTTCGGCGCGCTGGAGGACGATCTCCAGCTCGGCGGCGGACAGGCGTTCGAGCGTGAACACCTTCGCACGCGACAGCAACGCGGCGACGAGGCTGAAGCTGGGGTTCTCGGTCGTGGCGCCGATCAGCACGATCGTGCCGTCCTCGACCGCCGGCAGCAGGGCGTCCTGCACGGGCCGCGAGAAGCGGTGGAGTTCGTCGATGAACAGCGCGGTCGGGCGCCCGGCGGCGCGCAGGTCGCGCGCGGTCGCCAGCGTGCGACGCAGGTCGGCGATGCCGGTCGACACCGCCGACAATTGCACGAAGACATAGCCGGCTTCCGCCGCGATCAGCCGCGCGGTCGTGGTCTTGCCGACCCCCGGCGGTCCCCACAGCACGAACGACGACAGCCGCCGCGACCGGATCATCATCGTCAGCGGGGCGTCGGGGCCGAGCAGATGCTGCTGCCCGATCACCTCCGCGAGCGCGCGCGGGCGCAACCGGTCGGCAAGCGGAGCGTGGTCGTCGAGGCGGGCAGGCGGGGAAGGGTCGGCGGGATCGAGCCCGGCAAAGAGGTCGGCCATGCCGTGTATGTAGAGCGCCGGCCGGAGTTCGTCATGCCGGCACGAAAATATATCTTGAGCGCTCTTGTGAAATCGCCGGCAAGATATATCTTGCTACATCATCAGCCAATATGGAGTCGGCAGAATGTTTCGATTTTCGCACGGCGGCGGTGGCCGCCATCATCACCATTTCGGCCCGCGCGGCGGGATGGATCCCGAGCGGTTCTTCCACTGGGCCGAGCGCCTGAACGACGGCGCGCAGCGGCGCGGCGGCGGCGGCGGCGGGCGCAGCCGGCGCATGTTCGACGGGTCCGAGTTGCGGCTCGTGCTCCTCAAGCTGATCGCGGACCAGCCGCGCCACGGCTACGAACTGATCAAGGCGATCGAGGCGCTGACCGGCGGAGCGTATGCGCCGAGCCCCGGCGTGGTCTATCCAACGCTGACGCTGCTCGACGAGATGGAACTGATCGCCGAGGAGGCCAGTGAGGGCGCGCGCAAGCGCTTCGCGGTGACCGAGGCGGGGCGCGTGCACCTGGGCGAACAGGCCGAGACGGTCGCGGCGCTGATCGCGCGGCTGGAAGCGCTGGGCGAGCATCGCGCCCGCGGCGAGGGCGAGGGTGCGCCGGTGCGGCGCGCGATGCACAACCTGCGCCACGCGGTCGGCGATCGCGCGACGCGCTCGGACGCGACCCCCGAACTTCTCCACGAGATCGCGGCCTTGATCGACGAGGTCGCGCAGAAGGTGGAGCGGTTGAAGTGAGCGTCGTCGTGGCGCGCGTGCCGACGCATTCGGCGAGCCGCTATCTCCAGCAACTCGCCAAGCACTGGAGCCACAAGCTGGAGGTCAGCTTCTCCGAGCAGGAAGCCCGGATCGCCTTTCCGAACGGCGCCGTGCTCGATCTGCGCGCGGACAGCGAGACGCTCGACGTTCGCCTCGAGGTCGCCGAGGGGGGCGACGTCGAGCGAATGAAGGAGGTGGTGGCGAGTCACCTCGACCGGTTCGCATTCCGCGAGGCGCCGCTGACGTTCGACTGGCGGAATCCCTGAGCTGGACGCGCGGCAATCGGAGACTATGACGACATTGCAAAGCTGAGCCGCGGTGCGGATCGCAATGTCGTCGTAATCTGTAGTTTCCGCGTCTCCCGCCTTGTGGCGAAACCGGTCAGCGGCTCGCCAGAACCTCTCGATACGCCTGCAACACCGCGCCGTTCGCCAGATCCCAGCGGAAGTCCTTCGCGCGCTCATGCGCCGCCGCGCCCATCGCGGCGCGCAGGTCGCCTTCGCGCACCAGTTGCGCGATCGCGGCGGCATAGCCTTCGATGTCCTGCGGCGTGACGAGGAAACCGGTGCGTCCGTCCTCCAGAAGGTCAATCGCGCCGGTCGCGCGCGCGGCGACCACGGGGACGCCGGCCGCCATCGCCTCGGAGGTGACCTGACCCCAGGTCTCCGTCACGCTGGGGTTGAACAGCACGTCCATCGACGCGACCGCACGGCCCAGATCGTCGCCGCTCTGGAAGCCGGCGAATGCCGCCTGCGGTACGCGCTCGGCGAACCAGTCGCGCGCCGGACCCTTGCCGATCACCAGCACGCGGTGGCGCACGTTCATCGCGGCCAGTTGTGCGAGCACGTCGGCGAAAACGCCCAGCCCCTTTTCCAGCACCAGCCGCCCGAGAAAGCCGATCGCGACCTCATCGTCGGCGATCCCCAGCGAGCGCCGCCACGCCAGGCTGCGCGCATCCGGGTGGAAGCGCCGGTGGTTCACGCCGCGCCCCCATAGCGACACCGGCGTGGTCACGCCCAGCTCACGCACCACCCCGGCCATCGACGGGGTCGGCACCAGCACACGGTCGGCGCGGTTGTAGAAGCGGCGCAGGATCGCGCGGATCAGCGGCTGGACCAGCGTCAGCCCATAATATTGGAAATAGGTTTCGAAGCGGGTGTGCACCGCCGACACCACCGGCACGCCGCGCGCACGCGCCCAGGTCACTGCGGCATGGCCCAGGAATTCCGGAGCCGAGACATGCACCAGATGCGGGTCGAACGCCTCCAGGTCGCGGCGCGGCCTGGCGGGCAGGCCGCGTCCCAGCTTGTATTCGCCGCGCCCGCCCGGCATCGGGATCGCGGGCACGTCGACCACCGTACCGCGCGCCTCGAACGCCGGGGTCGGCGTGGTCGGCGAATAGACGCGGACCTTCACGCCCTGATCGAGCAGATAGCCGACCAGTAGGTTCTGCGCCTGATTGGCGCCGTCGCGCACGTAGTTGTAATTGCCGCTGAAGAAGGCGACGCGCAGCTCGGACGGGATCATGCCCGATCCGCTAGCGGTGATCTGCGGCAAAATCGCGACCGTCGTCGTCACGCGTTCTTCATCTCGTCGGTGCGGCGGATGCGGCGGATGCGCGGCTGACGGTCGAGCATCGCGGTGCGGCGGATCGTCTCGCGCAGTTCCTCGCGCTTGTCGTGGATCGACGCGATCACCGGTCCCATCGCGACGCCCAGGTCGACCAGCACCGCCTCGGAGAGTTGCAGCGAGCTTTCCAGCGTTTCCGGCACCGCATCGGTGACTCCGGCCTTGTAGAGTTCGGCGGCGTGCGCGGTGTCGCGGGCGCGCGCGATGATCGGCAACGCCGGGTAGGCGGTGCGCAGCCGCTTGGTCAGCCGCACGGTCAGCACCGGATCGTCCATCGTCAGGATCAGCGCGCGTGCGTGCGCCAGGTCGAGCCGGTCGAGCAACTCGCCGCGCGCGACATCGCCGAAGACGATCGGATAGCCGCCGGCACGCGCCTGCGTCACCGCGTCGATGTCGGCCTCCACCGCGACATAGGCTTGGTCGTGGCGCGCGAGCATGTCGGCCACGAGCCGTCCGACGCGCCCGAAGCCGAACACCACCGCGCGCTGCCCTTCGGCATGATCGAGCGCGTCGGGCGGGGCGGTGTCGCGGCCCTCGATCCGGCGCGCGATGACACGCCCCAGCAGCGCGAGCAGCGGGGTGATCGTCAGCCCGATCGCGGTGACGGTCTGCCAGAAGCTGGCGGTGCCGGCGGTGATCAGCTGCGCCTGCGCGGCGGTAGCCAGCACGATCAGCGTCGTCTCCGACGGGCTGCCCATCAGCATGCCCGTCTCCGCCGCGATGCCCGGCCGCGCATTGGCGACGCGCAACAGCAGGTAGGTGACGATCGCCTTGACCGCCACGACCCCCAGCACCGCAGCAAGCAGCGGCGCCCAGTTGCGCGCGATCGCGCCGAGGTCGAGGCTCATGCCGACCGTGATGAGGAACACGCCCAGCGCCAGCCCCTTGAACGGCGCGGTCATCACTTCGACCTCCGTATGGTACTCCGTCTCGGCGATCAGCAGGCCGGCGAGCAGCGCGCCGACGATCGGCGACAGTCCGGCGGCGGTCGTCGCGACGCTGGCGACGATGACCACCAGCAGCGAGGCGGCGAGGAACAGTTCCGGGCTCTTGGTCCGCGCCGCCTGCGCGAACAGCCGCGGGAGCACCAGCCGGCCGCCGAGGTACATCGCCACCACCGTCACGCCGCCGCGCAGCGCGACACCCGCAATTCCGACCCAGCCCGCGTCGCTCGCGGTCGGCGCCATCGCGCCGAGCGCGAAGATGATCGGGACGAGCGCGAGATCCTGGAACAGCAGGATCGCGAACGCGCCGCGCCCCACCGGGCTGGTCGTTCCCACCAGCGGCAGGACGAGCGCGGTCGACGACAGCGCCAACGCGAGGCCAAGCCCCGCCGATCCGGCCCAGCTCTGACCCATCAGGTGCAAGGCCACGCCGACCAGCGCCGCCGACCCGGCAAGCGCCGCTGGACCGGTGCCGAACACCAGCTGCCGCATCGCCCACAATCGGCGAAAGGACAGCTCCAGCCCGATCGAGAACAGGAGCAGCACGATCCCGAATTCGGCGAACGGCTCGATCGATCCCGGGTCGGAGATCGTTACGTAATACAGCCAGGGCGCATGTGGCACGAGCGCGCCGAGCCCGGCCGGGCCGACCAGCGCGCCGACCAGGATGAACCCGATGACCGGGCTGATCCGGAAGCGTGCGAAGGCTGGGATCACCAGCCCGGCGGCACCCAGCACCACCAGCGCATCCGAGAAGCCTTCGTTGTGCAGTCCGATCGCCATGCGCGCGACCTTACGCGGGGGCGGAGGGTTTTGTCGCGCGTCGTGACCCGAAAAATGCCGGCCGTTCCTCAAGTGGCTGCGGATGCTCGACAAAGCCGGATGCGCCCGCCAGTCTGGCCCGCGACAACGATCCGGGAGTTCGCATGCGCCGTCGCCAGTTCCTCGCCTCCGCCAGCGCTGCCGCCGCGCTGACCGTCCTGCCGCGCAGCGCCGATGCGGCCGCGGCCGGCGCGCGCGATGCGGAGCTGCGCGCGCTGCTCGACCGCTTCTTCTACGCGCGTCTGGACGACAGCCCGGAGCAGGCGACGTCGCTGGGGCTCGACACCGGCGCGCGGACGGCGCTCAAGGCGCGGCTGTCGGATGCGAGCCGGGCCGGGGAGCAGCGCGACTTCGCACGCGCGCGGGCCGAGCGTGCGGCGTTGCGCGCGATCCCGCGCGACGCGCTCGGCGACGCCGCCAGGCTTGATTATGACATCGTCGCCTACAGCCTGGACCGGATGCTCGCCGGCGAGCGCTTCGGCTATGGCGCGAGCGCGGGCCGCTATGCGCCCTACGTCCTGACGCAGCTGACCGGCGCGTATCGCGACGTGCCCGATTTCCTCGCCAACCAGCACCGCATCCGCGACGCCGCCGATGCCGACGCCTATGTCGCGCGCGTCGCCGCTTGGGCGCCGGTGATCGACGCCGAGACCGAGCGCCAGCGCGAGGATGCCGCCAAGGGTGTGTTCGCGCCGGACTATATCCTCGATACGACGCTGAAGCAGTTGGCGGCGGTACGCGACAAGGCGGCGGATGCCACCGGTCCGGCAACCGACGTCGCCGGCAAGCTGAAGGCGGCCAATCTGCCCGCCGACCGCGCCGCGGCGGTCGCGAAGCTGATGACCGAGCGGGTCTTCCCCGCGCTCGACCGCCAACGCGCGCTGGTGACCGGGTTGCGCGGGCGCGCGGTGCATGACGCGGGCGTCTGGCGGCTGCCCGACGGTGCGGCATATTATGCCGCGGCGGCGAGTGCGGCGACGACCACCGAGCTGGGCGGCGACGAGATCCACCGGCTTGGCCTGGCGCAGGTAGCCGAGATCGGCGCGCGGATCGACGGCATCCTGCAAAAGCAGGGGATGACGCAAGGGACGGTCGGCGAGCGGCTGGTCGCGCTCAACAAGCGTCCGGATCAGCTGTATCCGAACACCGATCCGGGACGCGAGGCGCTGCTCGAACAACTCCGCGCGCAGGTCGCGGCGATGACGAAGCGGCTGTCCGAGCAGTTCGCCATTCTGCCGCGCGCGCCGGTCGAGGTGCGCCGCGTGCCCGAGGCGATCCAGGCCGGTGCGCCGGGCGGCTATTACCAGTCGGCGTCGCTCGACGGGTCGCGGCCGGCGATCTACTTCATCAACCTGCGCGACACCTTTGACCGACCGAAGTTCGGGCTGGCGACGCTCAGCTATCACGAGGCGGTGCCGGGGCATCACTTGCAGGTGATGTCGGCGCTGGAGAGCCAGGACATTCCGCTGATCCGGCGGCGCGGCTTCTATTCGGGTTATTCGGAGGGTTGGGCGCTCTATTCGGAACAGCTCGCCGACGAGATGGGGATGTACGAGGGCGATCCGCTGGGGCAGGTCGGCTATCTGCAATCCCTGCTGTTCCGCGCGACGCGGCTGGTGGTGGATAGCGGTATGCACGCCAAGCGCTGGAGCCGCGAGAAGGCGACCGATTACCTGATCGCCACCACCGGGATCGCACGCGGACGCAGCCAGGGCGAGATCGATCGCTATACGGTCTGGCCGGGGCAGGCGTGCAGCTACAAGATCGGGCACACCGTCTGGACCCGGCTGCGCGACGAGGCGAAGCGCAAGGCCGGGGCGACGTGGGACGCCAGGGCGTTCCACCGGGTCCTGACGCTCGGCGCGATGCCGCTGACCGTGCTGGAGCAGGTGGTGCGCGAGCGGATGCGTTAGCGGCGGCCGTCGTACCTTGCCCTCGTTCGTCGTCCCGCCTTCGCGGCGACGACGAGGGGCGGGGACTGACCCCTAGAAGCGCACCCGCACACCGGCCGTCACGCGGCGGCCGTTGTTCACCACGCTGCGGAATAGCCGTCCCAGGCCCGCTGGGTGTGGACGTATTGCAGCCGCCTGCGAACGCGATCACCAATCGCCGATCGGCGCGCAACATTTCGAAAACCGGCCCTCCATGCGCTTGGCGCACTCGTCAGCGAGGTGCCCGCGACTGCGCTCGATACGCCGCGCGGTACCGGGTTGCCGGGCATCGTCTAACCTCACCGGGCGGAAGTCGATTGCCCGTTCAAGAACATCATCTCATATGTGGAAACTGACGATGGGAGAGGAATGACGATGCGCGCCATCTTGTGCCGGGAGCCGTTCGCGCTCGAACAGGTCGAGCGACCCGCCCCGGTCCTCGCCGACGGCGAGGTGCTGGTGCACATCCGCCGCGTCGGTCTGTGCGGCACCGACTACCATATCTACGCCGGCAACCAGCCGTTTCTGTCCTATCCGCGCGTCATGGGGCACGAACTGGCCGGCGAGATCGCCGCGGTGCCGGTTGGCTCGGCGCTGCGGGTCGGAGAGCGGGTGACGATCAACCCCTATCTGTCGTGCGGCACCTGCATCGCCTGTCGCAAGGGCAAGCCGAATTGCTGCACGCGGATCGCGGTGCTGGGCGTCCATACCGATGGCGGGATGCAGGACATGATCGCGGTGCCGGAACGTGCGGTAATCCCTGCCGACGACCTGACGCTGGAACAGGCCGCGATGGTCGAGTTCCTCGCGATCGGCGCGCATGCCGTCGCGCGCGCGAAACTCTCGCCCGGCGACCGCGTGCTGGTGGCCGGCGCCGGCCCGATCGGCATCGCGGTGGCGCTGTTCGCCCGGCTGGACGGTGCGCGGGTGACGATCATCGACACGCGCGCCTCGCGGCTGGCGCATGCCCGCGACCGGCTCGGCTTCGATGACGTGGCGACCGTCGACGACCGCATCCGCGACACGCTGGCGGCGCGCACCCACGGCGACTTCTTCGACTGCGTCTTCGACGCCACCGGCAACATCCATGCAATGCGCGCGGGGCTCGACCATGTCGCGAACGGCGGCAGCTACGTGCTGGTCAGCGTGGTGCCCGACGACCTGATCTTCGCCGATCCGGAGTTCCACCGCCGCGAAACGACGCTGATCGCCAGCCGCAACGCGCTGTCGACCGACTTCGACCGCGTGCTGGCCGCGGTCCGCGGCGGCGACATCCCCACCGACGCGCTCCACACCCACAGCGTCGATGCCGGCGACCTGCCGGAGCGGATGCCACGGTTGATCGCCGAGGCCGACCATGTTCTGAAGGCGATCGTGACGTTCTGAGGACGCACGGGCGGCACGACCCGGCGGTTACGAGAAGAGGATGAGGCGATGGCGTGGCAAGGCTCCCCTGCGGTGGAGGACATTCCCCCGGCTTCCGCCACGCGCCCCGGCGGTACCGGTGGCGCGGGCGGCGCGGGACGCTGGGTGCCCGCGCTCGTCATCACCACGTCGCTGTTCTTCCTTTGGGGGATGGCGAACAACCTCAACGACATCCTGATCGCGCAGTTCAAGAAGGCGTTCACCCTGTCGGATTTCGGCACCAGCTTCGTGCAGCAGGTGTTCTACCTCGGCTATTTCGTCTTCGCGATTCCCGCCTCGATCGTGCTGCGCCGCTTCGGCTACAAGGCGGCGATCGTGACCGGTTTGCTGCTCTACGGCGTCGGTGCGCTGCTCTTCTACCCCGCCGCCGCGGTCAGTGCCTACCAGCTGTTCCTCTTCGCACTGTTCGTGATCGCCGCCGGGCTGGCGTTCCTGGAGACCTCCGCCAATCCGCTAATGACCGAACTGGGCGATCCGCGCACCGCGACGCGGCGCCTGAACTGGGCGCAAGCGGCCAATCCGTTCGGTGCGATCACCGGCATCCTGGTCGGGCGCAATTTCATCCTGTCGGGAATCGAGCATGACGAGGCGACGCTGGCGGGAATGAACGCCACCGCGCGGGCTGCCTTCTATCGCACCGAAGTACAGGCGGTCGCGACGCCGTATCTGGCGATCGCCGCGATCGTGCTGCTGTTCGCGCTCGCCGCGGCCGTCACCGCCTTTCCGCGCAACCCCGTCGCGCGCGACACGCCGGCGGCAGGCAGGCAGCGCTTCGCCGACCTGCTGCGCCACCCGCGGCTGATCGGCGCGGTGATGGCGCAATTCTGCTACGTCGGTGCGCAGGTCGGGCTATGGAGCTACACGATCCGCTACGCGCAAGGTGCGCTCGGCTGGAACGAGCGGCAGGGCGCGGACATGCTGTTCGTCTCTCTGGTGCTGTTCGCGGGCGGGCGGTTCGCCGGCACCGCGCTGATGACGTGGATCGCGCCGGCGCGGCTGCTGGCGATCTTCGCGGGCATCTCCGCCGCGCTCGCGGCCGTCGCGGCGCTGGTGGGCGGGGAGATCGGGCTCTACGCGCTGGTCGCCACCAGCTTCTTCATGTCGATCCAGTTTCCGACGATCTTCGCGCTGGGGGTCGAGACGCTCGGGCCGCTGCGGCGGCTGGGCTCGTCGCTGATCATCATGGCGATCATCGGCGGCGCGGTGCTAACGGGCGTCATCGGTTTCGTCTCCGACCACGCCGGAATCGCGACCGCGATGCTGGTGCCGGCGGGATGCTTCCTGGTGGTGCTCGGCTATGCGATCCGCGCCCGCGCGCAGGCGTGATCGCATGGCCCGCACCCGCAAGGACGCATCGGAGCCCGCCGAGCCCAAGCCGAAGTCGCCCACCTATGCCGCCCCCGCGCTGGAAAAGGCGTTCGAGATCCTCGACCTGCTCTCCGCATATCCCCAAGGTGCCTTGGTCACCGACATGGCCGCTGCGCTGGGCCGCTCGGTCGGCGAGCTGTTCCGGATCGTCGTCGTCATGGAACAGATCGGCTATCTGCAACGCTCGCCGGTCAACGACCGCTACACGGTGTCGTACAAGATCCTCGACCTCGCCTATCGCGCCACGCCCGCGCAGAACCTGACGCGCGCCGCCACGCCGGAGATGCAGCAGCTCGCCGCCGAAACCGAGCAATCGTGTCACTTCGTGGTCCCGAACGGCGCGCATGGCCTCGTGATCGCGCGCGAGGAGAACCCCGGGATGCGCGGCTTCTCGCTGCGGCTCGGCGCCGCGATCGACATGATCCGCAGCTGTTCGGGACAGGTGCTCCTCGCCTTTTCGTCGCCGGAGCGGGTCAAGCGGATCGTCGCACAGGCCGCCGCCGCACAGGGCAAGCCGGTCGATACCGACTGGCTGGAGCAGCGGTTGGCGATCGTCCGCCGGCAAGGGTTCGATCGCCGGCAGAGCCCGATCACGCACGGCGTCACCGACGTCAGTTACCCGGTGTTCGCGTTCAGCGGCGAGATCGTCGGCGCGCTGACCGTGCCATATCTCGAACTGATCGACGGATCGCAGCGCGTGAAGCTCGATGCCGTCGACGGGTTGCTGCAGGCCGCGGCGGCGCGGATATCGCTCACGCTCGGCCACCATCCGGCCTCCTGACAAGGAAGACGTACGATGACCCGCCCGCCGCGCATCGACGCGCATCATCACCTCTGGCGCTACGACCGCGATGCGTTCGGCTGGATCGCCGCCGGCAGCCTGATCGCGCGCGATTTCGACACCGATGCCTTGGCGGCCGCGCTCGCCTCGCGCGACATCAGCGGCGCGATCGCGGTGCAGGCGCGGCAGGTGCCCGAAGAGACCCGGTTCCTGCTCGCCGCGGCGGCGCGCTGTCCGCAGATCCTGGGCGTGGTCGGCTGGATCGACCTGCGCTGCGACGACATCGTGGCGCAGCTGGCGGCGGACGCCGCCCCCTTGCTGGTCGGTTACCGTCATGTCGTGCAGGACGAGGCGGACGGCGACTTCCTGCTCGGCGACGCGATCGTGCGCGGGGTGCGCGCGGTGGTCGCACGGGGGCTGACCTACGACCTGCTCGTCGACCATCGCCAGCTCGCCACCGTTCCCGCCTTCCTCGACCGGGTCGGCAATGGCCGCTTCGTCCTCGACCACGCCGCCAAGCCCGCGATCGCCGCGGGCGGGTGGCAGCCATGGGCCGACCGCCTCGCCGCGGTCGCCGCCTGCCCGCAGGTGATGTGCAAGGTGTCGGGACTGGTGACGGAGGCCGACCACGCGCGCTGGAGCGCCGACGACCTCCAACGCTATCTTGATCACATCTTCACCCTGTTCGGCCCGTCGCGGCTGATGTGGGGGTCCGACTGGCCGGTGTGCCTGCTCGCCGCCGACTACGGCCGCGTGTTCGACGTGATCGCGGACTATGTCGAGCGGCACTGCCCGAGGCACGCCGCGGCGATCTTCGGGGAGAATGCGCTCGCGGCCTACGCGCCGGCGGAGTTGGAGCGATAATCGTCCGTCCGGCACCAGCCGATTCCTGCAAGCGCATGTCGACCTGTTCGCTTCCGAAGCGCGGCGCCGGTCAGGACGCGCCGTCCATCACGATCGTCCGAAGCGGTTGCGCGCTTTCGCCGGGGTGCGCCGGCCGCGCGCCGGCGCTACGCGACCTCACCGCCCGCTAGCCGATCTGACGCGCGGGGGCGGGGCCAAGGCGGGGGACGGGCGGGGCGCCGATCTTAGCCCGCCGCCTTCGCCAGCCCCTTCGACAATTGCAGCGCACCGTGCAGGCGCGCCTTCGGATCGGCCCACACCCGCGTCAGCGCCAGCTTGCTGTCGGGGCGCAGCTTCGCGATCCCGCCCAGCTTGTCGACATAGGCGAGCAGCCCCGCGACGTTCGGCGGCTTGTCGTCGTGGAACGCGACCAGCGCGCCCTTCGGCCCCACGTCGAGCTTCGCGACGCACGCCTTCTTGGCGTTCAGCTTGATTTCCATGATCTTGACCAGGTTGTCGGTCGCCTCGGGCAGCGGGCCAAAGCGGTCGATCATCTCGGCGGCAAACGCATTCAACCCCTGCACCTCGTCCACCTCGTTCAGGCGGCGGTAGAGGCCCATGCGCAGGTCGAGATCGGGGACATATTCCTCCGGGATCAGGATCGGTGCGTCGACGCTGATCTGCGGCGAGAAGTCGCGCTGCCGCTCGCGCAGGCCGCCGGCCTTCGCCTCCAGGATCGCCTCCTCCAGCATCGACTGGTAGAGTTCGTAGCCGACCTCCTTGATATGCCCGGACTGTTCGTCGCCCAGCAGATTGCCCGCGCCGCGAATGTCGAGATCGTGGCTCGCCAGCTGGAACCCTGCGCCAAGCGTGTCGAGGTCGCTCAGAACCTTGAGCCGCTTCTCCGCGGCCTCGGTCATCTGCCGCTCGGGCGGGGCGACCATATAGGCGTAGGCACGCGTCTTCGACCGCCCGACGCGCCCGCGCAGCTGGTAGAGCTGTGCGAGGCCGAAGCGGTCGGCGCGGTTGACGATCATCGTGTTGGCCGACGGGATGTCGATCCCGCTTTCGATGATCGTGGTCGACACCAGCACCTCGAACTTCTTGTCGTAGAAGGCGGACATCCGCTCCTCGACCTCGGTCGGCGCCATCTGCCCGTGCGCGACGACGTAGCGGATCTCGGGCACCTCGCGGCGCAGATAATCCTCGATGTCGGGCAGGTCGGCGATCCGCGGCGTGACGAGGAAGCTCTGCCCGCCGCGATAATGTTCGCGCAGCAACGCCTCACGCAGCACCACCGGGTCCCACGGCATCACATAGGTGCGCACCGCCAACCGGTCGACCGGCGGCGTCTGGATCACCGACAGCTCGCGCAGGCCCCCCATCGCCATCTGGAGCGTCCGCGGGATCGGCGTCGCGGTCAGCGTCAGCATGTGGACGTCGGCGCGCAGGGTCTTCAGCCGCTCCTTGTGGGTGACCCCGAACCGTTGTTCCTCGTCGACGATCACGAGGCCCAGCCGCTTGAAGTCGACGTTCTTGGCCAGCAACGCGTGGGTGCCGATCACGATGTCGATCGTGCCGGCGGCGATTCCGTCCTTGACCTTCTTCGTCTCGGTCGCGGTCACCAGCCGCGACAGCCGGCCGATCTCGACCGGGAAGCCCTCGAAGCGCGCGCAGAAATTCTGGTAGTGCTGGCGGGCGAGGAGGGTGGTCGGACAGACCACCGCGACCTGCATCCCCGCCATCGCCGCGACGAAGGCGGCGCGCAGCGCCACCTCGGTCTTGCCGAAGCCGACGTCGCCGACGATCAGCCGGTCCATCGGCTTGCCCGCCGCCAGATCGTCGAGCACATCGGCGATCGCCCGGTCCTGGTCGTCGGTCTCCTCGTAGGGGAAGCGGTCGACGAACGCCGGATAGCCGCTGGCGTCGGGTTCGGCGACCTCGCCGGGGCGCAGCGCGCGCTCGGCGGCGACCGCGATCAGCGTTCCCGCGATCTCGCGGATCCGCTCCTTCATCTTCGACTTGCGGCGCTGCCACGCCTCGCCGCCGAGCCGGTCCAGGCTCGCGCCTTCCTCCGACGATCCGTAGCGCGAGAGGACCTCGAGATTCTCGACCGGAATGTAGAGCTTGTCGCCGCCGGCATATTCCAGTGCGACGCAATCGTGCGGCGCCTTGGCGACCGGCACCTGCGTCAGCCCGACGTAGCGCCCGATGCCGTGGTCGGTATGGACGACCAGGTCGCCCGGCGACAGCGTGGCCAGCTCGGCGAGGAAGGCGTCGGCGGACTTGCGGCGCCTGGCCCGGCGGATCAGCCGGTCGCCCAGCATGTCCTGCTCGGTCAGCACCGCGACGTCGGGCGCGGTGAAGCCGTGGTCGAGCCCGACGACGGTCAGCGCGACGCCGCGATCGGCGGCCCCCAGCGCGTCCTGCCACGTGTCGGCCAGCCGCGCGCCGACCAGCCCGTGATCGTCGAGCAGGTTCTTCAACCGGTCGCGCGCGCCGATCGAATAGCTGGCAAGGATCGGCTTGCGCCCATCCTTCTTCAGCCGCGCGACATGCGCGACCACCGCTTCATAGACATTGGCCTGGTTGGCGCGTTCCGGTGCGAAGTCGCGCGGGCCGTCGACCTGGAAGTCGAGCACCGTCGACGATGCGGGTTCGTGGAACGGCGTGACCAGATGCGCGGGCATCCCGGCGACCTCGGCGCGCCATTCCTCGTCATCGAGGTAGAGCGTCTTGGCGGGGAGCGCGCGGTAGCTGCCCGGCTCGGCCGCTTCGGCGCGCTTCCGGTTTTCGTAATAGTCCGCGATTGCATCCAGCCGCGCCTCGACCGCAGTGGGCGTGCCGGCGTCGCGCACCACCACCGCGTCGTCGCCCAGATGATCCCACAGGGTCGCCAGCTTGTCCTCGAACAGCGGCAGCCAATGCTCCATCCCCGCCAGCCGCCGCCCGTCGCTGACCGCCTGGTACAGCGGATCGCCGGTCGCGGTGGCGCCGAACTTCTCGCGGTAGCGGGTGCGGAAGCGCTTGACGCTGTCGTCGTCGAGCAACGCTTCCGAGGCAGGCAGCAGCACGAAACCGTCGAGCCGCCCGGTCGTGCGCTGGTCGCCGGGATCGAACGTCCGCACGCTCTCGATCTCGTCGCCGAAGAAATCGAGCCGCAGTGCCTGTTCCTCGCCGCTGGGGAACAGGTCGACGATCCCGCCGCGCACCGCATATTCGCCCGCATCGTGGACGGTATCGGTCCGCACATAGCCGTTGGCCTGCAACAACGCGCCCAGCCGGTCGCGGTCGATCCGCGCGCCCGGCTTCAGCTCGGCGACCAGCTGCCGGATGCGAAACGGCGTCAGCGTCCGCTGCGTCAGCGCGCTGGCGGTCGTCAGCACCAGCTGCGGCGCTTTCGGCTTCTGCTGCAAGCGATGCAGCGCCCCGATCCGCTCCGCCATGACGCGCAGCGTCGGCGAGGCGCGGTCATAGGGCAGGCAGTCCCAAGCCGGCAGCTGCACCACGTCCAGCTCGGGCGCAAAGAACGGCGCCGTCGCCGCGATGCTGCGCATCTGCGCCTCGTCGGCGGCGACGAACACGGCGCGGCGTGGCGCGGCGCGTGCCAGGTCGGCGAGTAGCGAGGGGAGGAAGCCGCCGGGTACGCCCGACAGGGTGAGCGGAACGGTGGCCTTCAGGATCGTGGAGAGGTCGGGCATTATAACTTCTTCTAGCCCTCTCCCCTTGAGGAGAGGGTTGGGTGGGGGGCGGGGCCTCGCAAAGAGCGTCGGTCTCGACGAGACGCCGCCCGTCACCCCGGCCCTCTCCCCGGCGGGGAGAGGGAGCAGGTCGCGGCTACATTCCCGTGTCGAGCACCGTGACGAAGTCGACCCGCCGCATCGTGTTCATCATCTCCCCCTCCCATTCCGCCGGGCACGGGATCGAGCCGATCGCCCAGCCCATGATGTCGACGTCCTGCTCCTCCAGCAGCCGCTCGAACCAGTCGAGCTGCGCGGGCGTCCACGTCGCGCCGTGCGTGTCGAAGAAACCGCCGATCATCAGATCGGCCTCGCGCGTGCCGCGGTGCCACGCGCGGAAGCGCAGGCGTTTCAGGCGGATGTCGTGGTCCAAGGAAAATCTCGTCATGCCAGCGAAAGCTGGCATCTCGTGCCGCAAAGGCGCTTGGTCAACTGGAAGATGCCAGCTTTCGCTGGCATGACGCGGGAAAATGCGACCCGATATCCTCAATCCGTTGTTCGCCGAAGTCGAGGCGCTGAAGGGCGTCGGCCCGACGCTCGCCAAACCGCTCGATCGACTCGGCATCGCGCGCGTGCTCGACCTGCTGTTCCACCTTCCCTCGGGCTGGATCGACCGCTGGCCGCGTGACGAGCTGCTGCAAAGCGACGTCGGCCGCACGATCGCGATCACGCTAACCCCCACCGACTATCGGATCAGCAGCAGCCCGCGCGCCCCGACGCGCGTGATCGCCGCAGACGCGCACGGCAACACGGTCGCACTGGTCTTCTTCGGCGGCGGTTCGGGGCGCGTCCGCAAGCTCCTGCCGCTGAACGAACCGCGACGCGCCTCGGGCCGGCTCGACCAATACGGTCAGGACCTCCAGATCGTCCATCCGGAGGTCGGCGCGGGCGGGGGCGGGGAGGACGACGACTTCCGCGCCCGCGAGGCGATCTATCCGCTGACCGAGGGCATGACCTCGCGCCGGCTGGCCGCGCTGATCGAACAGGCCATCGCCCGCGCGCCCGACCTGCCCGAATGGATCGAGCCGAGCCTTAAGGCGCAGCGTGACTGGCCGGCGTGGCGCGAGGCGATCGCGCGGCTTCACGCCGACCCCGCAGATGCGGTCGCGCGCGCGCGGCTCGCCTATGACGAGGTCTTCGCCAACCAGCTCGCGCTGTCGATCGTCCGCGCCGACACCCGCAAGCGCCGCGGCCGCGCGCTGCAGGGCGACGGACACCTGCGCGACCTGCTCCGGCTCCCCTACCAGCTCACCGGCGCGCAGGCGCGCAGCGTCCGCGAGATCGAGGGCGATCTGGCGCAGAGCGCACCGATGCTCCGCCTGCTGCAAGGCGACGTCGGGTCGGGCAAGACGCTGGTCGCGGCGATGGCGCTGCTGATCGCGGTCGAGGCTGGCGCACAGGGCGCGCTGCTCGCGCCTACCGAGATCCTGGCGCGTCAGCATTACGACACGCTGCGCCGCACGCTGGCCGGGCTGCCGGTCGAGATCGCGGTGCTCACCGGCCGCGACAAGGGCCGCGCGCGCGAGGCGACGCTGATGGGGCTGGCGGACGGCTCGATCCACATCCTCGTCGGCACGCACGCGATCTTCCAGGAAGCGGTGGCCTATCGCGACCTCGGGCTGGTCGTGGTCGACGAGCAGCATCGCTTCGGCGTTGCGGAGCGGATGCTCCTTCAGGCCAAGGGCCGCACGCCCCCGCACGTGCTGGCGATGACCGCCACCCCGATCCCGCGCACGCTGACGCTCGCGCTCCACGGCGAGATGGACCAGAGCCGCCTCGACGAGATGCCGCCCGGGCGCGAGCCGATCGAGACCCGCGTGCTCAGCGAGGAACGCGTCGACGAGGTCGTCAACGCGCTCGGCCGGCATCTGTCGGAGGGCAAGCAGGCCTATTGGGTCTGCCCGCTCGTGGAAGAAAGCGAGAGCAGCGACCTGCAAGCCGCCGAGGCACGCGCCGCCGCGCTCGCCAGCCGCTTTGGCGCTGGAGAGCAGAGCCGCATCGGGCTGGTTCACGGGCGCATGAAGGGGCCGGAAAAGGATGCGGTGATGGCGCGCTTTTCCGCCGGGGAGATCGGCGTACTGGTCGCGACCACGGTGATCGAGGTCGGGGTCGACGTTCCCAACGCCACGCTGATCGTGATCGAACACGCCGACCGCTTCGGCCTGGCGCAGCTCCACCAGCTGCGCGGTCGCGTCGGCCGCGGCGGCGGACGCTCGGTATGCCTGTTGCTGCGCGGCGGATCGCTGAGCGAAACCGCCCGCGCGCGCCTCGCGCTGATGCGCGAGACCAATGACGGTTTCCGTATCGCCGAAGAGGATCTGCGGCTACGCGGGGCGGGGGAATTGCTGGGCAAGCGCCAGTCCGGCGAGGCGATGTTCCGGCTCGCCACGCCCGAGCTGATGGCGGAGCTGCTGCCCGCCGCGACCGATGATGCGCGGCTGCTGATCGATCGTGACGGCGGCCTGAGCGGCGCACGCGGACAGGCGGCACGGACCGCGCTTTATCTTTTCGAGCGCGATGCGGGCGTGGCGCTGCTCCGCTCGGGCTGACGTGCGGGTGTTGGGAGAAGGCATTTGGGTGGATTGTTGCCGATCGTCATCGTGGTGCTCGCCGGGCTCGGCCTCGCGGTTCAGCCGCCGACCAACGCCGCGCTCGCGCGCGTGTCGGGATCGGTGTGGCTGGCGGCGCTGGTGTCGTTCACGATCGGCACCGCGACGTTGCTGGTCGTCTGGGCCTTCGATCGCACGCCCCTGTCGGCACTGAAGGGCGCGCCGTGGTGGGCGTGGCTCGGCGGCGTCTACGGCGCCGCATTCGTCGCCGCGCTCGCCTTCGCCGCCCCCCGGCTCGGGATCGCGGCGGCGCTCAGCATCGCGATCGCCAGCCAGCTGGTGGCGGCGCTGACGCTCGACCACTTCGGGCTGCTCAACCTTCCGCAGCAACCGGTGACGGCCACCAAGCTCGCCGGCATCGCGCTGGTGCTGATCGGCGTCGTCGTCTTCCGGCGCGGCTGACGCCGCTGCGCCCGCAGTGACAAACGGGTGGAGCGAACCTAGCGCATTGCCGCCAGCACGAACTGGTACAACGCCGGCGGCACCTCTTGTGCCAGCTTGCAACCGATCCGCCCGCCCAGCGACCAGCGCACCTCCGCCGCAAACGCCCCCGCCACCGGCAAGGTCACCGTCACGGCCGCGCCGACCGGAATGTCCGCGTCACAGCGCGCCATGAAGCCGTTGGGCGACAGGTTGACTATGGTTGCCAGCCGCGACGTGCCATCGGCGGTCGCCAGTTGCGCGCGGTGCAGCGTCTCGTCGCGCGGCTCGACCCGGTCCTCATACGCGGTCATCGCCAATCGTGCGGGCATGTCGTCCTCCTACGCTTACCCCCATGCTATGGCTTGATTGGGGTTAACGCGGAGTGAGCGAACTCGTTAAGCCGGGTTCACCACGCCGTGGTGCTTCTTGCCCGCCGAGACGCGCACCGGCGCGCCCGCGAGTTGCACCACCGCCGCCTCGTCCGACACCTTCTCGCCGTCGACGCGGGCGCCGCCGCCCTTGATCAGCCGCCGCGCCTCGCCCTTCGATGCGGCGAAACCGAGCGCCACCAGCACGTCGACCAGCGGCATCGCGCCCGCGGCGACGATCGACGGCAGCGACGCCCCGCTCGCGCCTTCCTCGAAGGTGCGGTGTGCGGTTTCGGCCGCTTCCTCCGCCGCCACGCGCCCGCGGCACATCGCGGTCGCCTCGTTGGCGAGTACCTTCTTGGCCTCGTTGATCTCTGCGCCGCCCAGCGCTTCCAGCCGCGCGATCTCGTCGAGCGGCAGGTCGGTGAACAGCCGCAGGAAGCGCCCGACATCGCGGTCGTCGGTGTTGCGCCAGAACTGCCAGTAATCGAAGTGCGGCAGCTGGTCCTCGTGGAGCCACACCGCACCGGCGACCGTCTTGCCCATCTTCTCGCCCGACGCGGTGGTCAGCAGCGGTGTCGTGACCCCGAACACTTCCGCGCCGTCCATGCGCCGCGCCAGCTCCACCCCGTTGACGATATTCCCCCACTGGTCGCTGCCGCCCATCTGCAATCGCACGCCCTCGCGCCGCGCCAGCTCGCGGAAGTCGTATCCTTGCAGGATCATGTAGTTGAACTCGAGGAACGACAGCGACTGCTCGCGATCGAGCCGCAGCTTGACCGAGTCGAAGCTCAGCATCCGGTTGACGCTGAAATGCTGTCCGACCTCGCGCAGGAACGGGATATATTCCAGCTTGTCGAGCCACTCGGCATTGTCGAGCATTACCGCATCGCTCGGGCCGTCGCCGAAGGTCAGGAATCGGTCGAAGATGCGCCGGATCCCCGCGACGTTGGCGGCGATCACCTCGTCGCTGTTCAGCTTGCGCGCCTCGTCCTTGAAGCTCGGATCGCCGATCTTGCCGGTCCCGCCGCCCATCAGCACCACCGGCTTGTGCCCGGCCTGTTGCAGGCGGCGCAGCAGCATGATCTGCACCAGGCTGCCGACGTGCAGCGACGGTGCGGTCGGATCGAAGCCGATATAGCCCGGCACGACCTGCCTGGCGGCCAGCGCGTCGAGCGCGGCGGCATCGGTCATCTGGTGGATGTAGCCGCGCGCGCTGAGCGTGCGGAGCAGGTCGGACTGATAGTCGGTCATAGCGCTGGCGTCGTTACACGCGCGTCACCGCCGCGGCAATTGCGTGACCGGATCGACCGGCGTCCGCCCGCGCCGCAGCTCGAAATGCAACTCCGGCCGGTCGGCGAACCCGGTCTGCCCGCTCAGCGCGATCACCTGTCCGCGCGTCACCGCCTGTCCGCGTCGCACCAGCAGCTTGCCGGCATGGCCGTAGATCGAGGTCCAGTTGTCGCCGTGCTTGACGATCACCAGCCCGCCCAGCGCCGCGATCCCGTCGCCCGCATAGGCGACCGTGCCCGCCGCCGCCGCCTTGACCTCCGTGCCCGGCGCCACCGCGATCTCGACGCCGTCGAACCGCTCGCCGCTGCGCCCGGTGCCGAAACGCCGCACGATCTGTCCCGAGAGCGGCCACGCGAAGCGCCCCGGCGCGGCGGCGGGCGGGGCGACCGGCACGGTGGCCGCGGGCACCCTGGTCGCGCCCTTGACCGGGCGCACCGGCGCGCGCCCGCTCGCCACCGCCGGCTCGCCGCCGGTCAGGATCGTGTCGATGTCGAGCCGGAACGCCGCCGCGCGCTCCGCGGCGGAGGCGGGCAGGGCGGGGATCAGAACCCGCTGCCCGGTCACCAGCACGAACGGCTCGCGCAGGTCGTTGGCGGCAACGACCTCGCTCCAGGGAATGCCATAGGCGCGGGCGATCCCGATCCCGGTCTCGCCCGGCGCCACGCGGTGATACCGCCCGCCGGGAATTACCAGCCGTTGCCCGGCCTGCAGGGCGTAGGGCGGCGGCAGCGCGTTGCGGCGCGCGATCGCGTCGACCGACGCCCCGGTCCGATCGGCGATCGCGCTCAGCGTGTCGCCGGTGCGCACCAGCACTTCCTGGGTCCGCACCAGCCGCGCGTCCGGGGTCACCGGGCGCGCCTCCCATGCCGGGCGCGGCGCGGCGAGCTGTTCGACCCGCGCCTTGCGCCGCGCCGGTGGCGCGACGACGGGGTGCGGCGCGTCCTCGACGGCCGGCGCGACCGGCGGCGG
Organism: Sphingomonas sp. BE138; assembly: GCF_031456125.1. Taxonomy (NCBI): domain Bacteria; kingdom Pseudomonadati; phylum Pseudomonadota; class Alphaproteobacteria; order Sphingomonadales; family Sphingomonadaceae; genus Sphingomonas; species Sphingomonas sp. BE138. Next base: position 85,342 of record NZ_JAVDUC010000003.1, on the reverse strand, counting down.
TGCGTAGGGCGTGTCCGAGCGCGGCGGCGGCGCAGCGGCGGGCGGCGGCTCGGCGGCGGGGATGCACCCCGCCAGCACCAGCAGCAGCGCCGCCGAGCTCGCCGCCGCCCGCATCAAATCGCGTCAGACCCCGGCAAAGGCGTTGCCCAGCGCCGCAAGCGAGCCATGCAGGGTCAGGTCGAGCTGGAGCGGCGTGACCGTGATCCACCCCTGCGTGATGGTCGCCAGGTCGCTGCCGTCGTCGGCGGCCGGCGCGACGCGTCCCATCGACAGCCAGTGATAGTCGAAGCCACGCGGATCGGTGCGCCGGTCGAAGCGGATCCGTCCGTAATCGCGCAGGCCTTGCGGCACCACCTTCACGCCCCTGACCGCACCGGCCTCGGGCTCGGGGAAGTTGATGTTGACCACCGAGCGCGGCGCCCAGTCATGGTCGAGCAGCGGCCGCAGCACGCGCGCGCCCCATTCCTCGGCCGCGGCGAACGACACGTCGTCGCCCGGTTCGCGCCGCCCGTAGCGCTGGCTGAGCGCCACCGAGCGGACGCCGGCCAGCGCACCCTCCATCGCCGCCGAGACCGTCCCCGAATACATCACGTCCTCGGCGATGTTGCCGCCGCGGTTGACGCCGGACAGGATCAGGTCGGGGGGCGTGTCGCGCATCACCTCGGCCAGCGCGTACATCACCGCATCCGTCGGCGTCCCGCCCACCGCGAAGCGCTTCTCGCCGAACTGCTTGACGCGCAGCGGCCGGGTGAGCGTCAGCGACCGCCCGGTCCCCGATTGTTCGCTGGCGGGCGCACAAACCCAAACATCGTCGGACAGCTGCGCCGCGATCCGCTCCAGCACCGCCAGCCCCGGCGCGTGATAGCCATCGTCGTTGGACAAGAGAATCCGCATCACCGCGCCCCCAGCACTTCCTGCCCGCCGAGGTACGCGCGCAGCGCCTCCGGCACGGTCACCGTCCCGTCCTCGCGCTGGTAATTCTCCAGCACCGCCACCAGCGTCCGTCCGACCGCCAGCCCCGATCCGTTGAGCGTGTGCACGAACCGCGTCGCCTTCTCGCCCCCCTTGTCATCCTTGGCAGGTCGATAGCGCGCATTCATCCGCCGCGCCTGGAAGTCGGTGCACGTCGAGCAGCTGGAAATCTCGCGATAGCGCTGCTGGCCGGGCAACCACACCTCCAGGTCATAGGTGCGCGCGGCGGTGAACCCCATGTCCCCGGTGCACAATTTCATCCGGCGATAGGCGAGCCCCAGCGCGTCGAGCACCCCCTCGGCGCACGCGGTCATCCGCTCATGCTCGTCCTCGCTCGCTTCCGGCGCGACGATGGACACCATCTCGACCTTGTCGAACTGGTGCTGGCGGATGTAGCCGCGCGTATCGCGCCCGGCCGCGCCCGCCTCGGAGCGGAAGCACGGCGTCAGCGCCGCAAAACGCAGCGGCAGCGCGTCGGCGCCCAGGATCTTCTCGCGCACGATATTGGTGAGCGACACCTCGGCGGTCGGGATCAGCCAGCGCCCGTCGGTGGTGCGGAACAGGTCCTCGGCGAACTTCGGCAGCTGCCCGGTCCCGAACACCGCCTCGTCGCGCACCAGCAGCGGCGGCGCGACCTCCTCATAGCCGTGCTCACGCGTCAGCCGGTCGAGCATGAACTGCCCCAGCGCGCGTTGCAGCCGCGCCGCATCGCCGCGCACCAGCGTGAAGCGCGCGCCCGCGATCGCCGCCCCGGTCTCGAAATCGAGCCCCAGCGCCGGCCCGATCGCGTCATGCTCGCGCGGGCTGAACGCGAACGCAGGCCGCGTGCCGCGCTCGTGCACCAGCTGGTTGTCGTCCTCGTCGGCGCCCTGCGGCACGTCCGCCGCCGGTACGTTGGGCAATGCGGCCAGCATCGCCTCCAGCTCGCCGCCCAGCGCCGCTTCGTCCGCCTCCAGCTGCGGCAGCCGCTCCTTGAGCGCCGCCACCTCGGCCATCAGCGCCGCGGCCGTGTCCTCGTCCTTCTTCGCCTTCGCCGCACCGATCGCCTTCGACGCCTCGTTGCGGCGTGCCTGCGCGGTCTGCGCCTCCGTCGCGGCCTCGCGGCGGCGACGGTCGAGCGCCACCAGCGTGTCGGCACAAGGAGCAACGCCGCGCGTCGCCATGGCGGCGTCGAAGGCGGCGGGGTCGTCGCGGATCAGGCGGATGTCGTGCATGGCCGCGCTATGACCGCAGCCATGGCGCGAGGCAACCCGCGCGGCATGGCCGACGTTCTCCCCAGGAGCGCAACGGCAAAAGGAGAAATGCCATGCAGGTCCCCCACAATTCGGTCGTCCTCGTCGCCGACGGTCGCAAGCTGCTGTTCCTGCGCAACGAGGGCGACGCCGACTATCCCAACCTCCAGGTCGAGCACGCCGAGGAACGCCCCAATCCCGCCACCCGCGACCAGGCCACCGACGCCGCCGGCGCCGCCCGCTCGACGCAGAGCGGCGCGAACGCCCCGAATGCAGCACAGGGCGGCTCGGACCACGCGCAGGGTGGCGGCGCGCAATTCGCGCCCTCGCGCGGCAGTTTCGAGCAGACCGACTTCCACCAGCTCGAGGAGGATCGCTTCGCCGCCGATGCCGCCGAGCTGCTGCGCAAGCGCGCGCTGTCGAACGACTTCGAATCGCTGATCGTGATCGCGCCGCCGCGCACGCTGGGCGAGTTGCGCAAGCATTATCACAAGGAGGTCAGCGCGCGGCTGAGCGGCGAGCTCGACAAGGATCTCACCGGCCACCCGATCCCCGACATCGAAAAGGCTTTGCTTTCGGCCTGACCCGCGCCGCGCCGGCCGCCGCCCCGCAATCCTCGGCGCCGGCGCGGATGTTCATCCTTGCTACAGATCGTATCGGATACGACCACCCCATTCGCTTGTGGAGGATCGGCCAGACGATTATAGGCGCGCCCAAAGGGGCGTGCGGTGATGCTGACGACATCCTTCACGTGGGCGGGAGAAGGTCATGGCGACGGTGATGATTCAGGTCGAAGACGCGTTTGACGAGCCGCAGGCGCTTTCCACGCCGGTACCGGACGACTACCGGCCGAGCGCGGACGAGCCGTTCATGAACCCGCGCCAGCAGGCGTATTTCCGCAACAAGCTGCTCGCCTGGAAAGAGGCGATCCGCCGGGAATCGCAAGGCACGCTGTCGCAGCTCCAGATCGATTCGCTGCGCGAGGCGGACCTCAACGACCGCGCGTCGAGCGAGGCGGACTGGTCGCTGGAACTGCGCACCCGCGACCGGCAGCGCAAGCTGATATCCAAGATCGACGCCGCGCTGCGCCGGATCGAGGACGGCGAATACGGCTATTGCGAGGTGACCGGGGAGCCGATCAGCCTCGGCCGGCTGGAAGCCCGGCCGGTGGCGACGATGACCGTCGAGGCGCAGGAGCGCCACGAACGCGCCGAGAAGGTTTCCCGAGACGACTGACCGGCTTACTTTAACCTCTCGTTAACCTCTGTGGCGCTACCCTGCGGGTGTGATCGCGGGACGGGTATCATGGGGCAGTTGAGACACAGCGTGGCGGACGAGCATACGACGCCGGAGCGGCCCGACAATCGCGGTCGCGGGGATATCCACCTGTCGGCGCGCATGCGCGTCAACGACGACGATGCCGGGTTCCTCGTCCGCATCCGCAACGTTTCGGCGGGCGGCCTGATGGCCGAACTGCCATACCCGCTGCCGCCCGACAGCGCGGTGCAGATCAAGCTGACCGGCCTCGGCTGGGTCGCCGGCCGCGTCGTCTGGCAGACCGAGGGCCGCACCGGCATCGCCTTCGAACAGCCGATCGACGTCGCACTGGTACAGGAAACCACCGGCGCGATCCACTGACGGGGCGGCGCGGGCAGGGACCATCGTCATTGCGAGCGCAACGCAGCCATCCACGGCCATCCTGATCCGGCGCCGGATTGCGTCGCCCGCGCGCAGATGTCGACTTGTCCGACGTAGACAGCGGCGCGTCACACCGAGCCGACGAGCCGCCGCCTTGTTACCGCCCCCCGGCCTCCAGCAGCCGCCGCGGCGCGCTCATCTCCCAGCCGCGCGCGACCAGATCCTCGACCAGCACCCAGTCGGTGTTCGCGTCCAGCGCGACACGTGTCCACGTCCCCTCGGCCTCGCCGTCCGACACCGCACCCGGCAGCCCCGCCGCCCGCACGCGCAGCGCGCCGTCGCGCACCTCGGCATAGACCTTCCCGTCGACGAGAAAGGTGCCGGCGGCCCCATCCGGGCGCTGCTCGGTCTCGGGCAGCAGCATCGCGACCGCGCCCACGCGTTCCAGATCGGTCATCGGCGTACGAACTCCTTCAGCACGGCCGGATACAGCCGGTGTTCCTCGACCAGCACGCGCGCCGCCAGCGTCTCGGGCGTGTCGCCGGGCAGGATCGGCACGCTCGCGCGTCCCAGCACCTCGCCGGCGTCCAGCTCCTCCGTCACGACATGCACCGAACAGCCCGCTTGGCGGTCGCCCGCCGCGATCGCGCGCGCATGCGTGTCGAGCCCCTTGTACTTGGGCAGAAGCGAGGGGTGGATATTGACGATCCGCCCCTGCCAGCGCGTGACGAAGTCGCCCGACAGCAAGCGCATATAGCCCGCAAGCGCGATCCACTCCGCACCCGCCTCGCGCAGCGCCGCATCGAGCGCCGCTTCATAGGCGGGCTTGCCGATCCCCTTGGGCGACAGCCCGAAGGTCGGCAGGCCCTGCGCCTGCGCCCAGTCAAGCCCCGCGGCATCGGGCCGGTCGGAGGCGACAAGCACGACACGATAGGCATCGCCCTGTCCGGCGGCGAGCGCCTGCATGTTCGACCCGCGCCCCGAAATCAGGACCGCGACCGTGGCGGGCGGGCGCTCCGCCGATGCTTCCCGGGCCGACCCGCTCATTGGTGATGCGTCGCCGTCCAGTCGCCGCGCGCGCTCCACGTCTCGGAGCGCCCGCGCACGGTGCAACCGCGCTCGCCGCCCTCGACGTGGCCGATCGTGAACACCGTCTCGCCGGCCGCGCGCAGGTCGGCGGCGACGTCCTCGGCCGCATCGGCGGCGACCACCACCGCCATGCCGATCCCGCAGTTGAACGTCCGCGCCATCTCCTCCGGCTCGATCGCGCCCTGCGCCTGCAGGAACGCCATCAGCCGCGGCTGCTCCCACGCATCGGCGTCGATCTGCGCATGCGCATCCTTGGGCAGCACGCGCGGGATGTTCTCGAGCAGCCCGCCGCCGGTGATATGCGCCAGCCCTTTGATGCGGTGCGCGCGCAGCAGCGGCAGCAGGCTGGCGACATAGATGCGCGTCGGCGCCATCAGGATGTCGATCAGCAGCCGGTCGGCGTCGAACAGCGCCGGGCGGTCGAGCCTCCAGCCCTTGTCCGCCGCCAGCCGCCGGACCAGCGAGAAGCCGTTGGAATGCACGCCCGACGACGCGAGCCCCAGGATCACGTCGCCGGCGGCGATGTCCTTGCCCGTCAGCACGTCGCCGCGCTCGACCGCGCCGACGCAGAAGCCGGCCAGGTCGTAATCGCCCGCGGCATACATCCCCGGCATCTCGGCGGTTTCGCCGCCGATCAGCGCGCAGCCCGCGATCCGGCAACCTTCCGCGATCGATGCGACGACGCTTTCCGCGACCGCATTGTCGAGCTGGCCGGTCGCGTAATAGTCCAGGAAGAACAACGGCTCGGCGCCTTGCACGATCAGATCGTTGACGCACATCGCGACCAGGTCGACCCCGACCCCGGCATGGCGGTCCCATTCGATCGCCAGCTTCAGCTTCGTGCCGACCCCGTCATTGGCCGCGACCAGCAGCGGATCGGTGAAGCCCGCCGCCTTCAGGTCGAAGAAGCCGCCGAACCCGCCCAGGTCGGCATCGGCGCCGGGGCGGCGGGTGGCGCGCGCCAGCGGCGCGATCGCGCGGACCAGCGCATTGCCGGCCGCGATCGACACGCCGGCGCTCTCGTAGGTGTAGCCTTCGTTGCTCATGCCGAAGGCGCCTAGCCATATCGCGCTTGGATTTCCACGCCTGCTTCGTCAAAAGGCGTGACGATGCGCCGCCGTCTTCCCGTCGCCCTTCGCCTCGCCGTCGTCATGACCGCCGTGGCCGCCGTGCTCGGCGCGCGGGGCGTGCTCGCGCAGATCGAGGGCGAGGATCGCGGCGTCACCGCAGTCGACAGCTCCAACGATTTCGAGGTCGCGGGGATTCGCGTCGACGTCTCGGGCCAAAACGCCGATGCGGCGCGGCTGGCGGGCTGGCGCGAGGCGCAGCGCAAGGCGTACGTCCAGCTGTCGCAGCGGATGGGCGCGGGCGGCGGGCTCGTCTCGGACGGCACGCTCGATTCGATCGTGTCGAGCATCGTCGTCGAGAACGAGCAGATCGGCCCCAATCGCTATATCGCGCGTCTGGGCGTACTCTTCGATCGCGGGCGCACCGCCGGGCTGCTCGGCGTGTCCGCGACCGTCGCGCGCTCGTCGCCGTTCCTGGTCGTGCCGGTGCAATGGTCGACCGGGGTCGGCACGGTCTTCGAACAGCGCACGCCCTGGCAGGAGGCATGGGCGCGCTTCCGCACCGGGTCGAGTGCGGTCGATTATGTCCGCCCGACCGGCACGGGTCCGGATTCGCTGCTGCTCGACGTCGGACAGACGCAGCGGCCCGATCGTGCGTGGTGGCGCGCGCTGCTCGATCAATATGGCGCTACCGACGTGCTTATTCCCACCGTGCAACTCCATCGTCAGTACCCCGGGGGTCCTATTATCGGGGTGTTTGCGGCACGCTACGGTCCCGATCATCGCATCTTGCAGCGTTTCACGCTCCGCGTCGGCACCGCGGCCGGGCTGCCGGCGCTGCTCGACGCGGGGGTGAAGCGGCTCGACGGCGTCTACCAGCGCGCGCTCCGCGAGGGCTATCTGGGGCTCGATCCCGGGCTCAACCCGATCATGCCGGTCGTCGAAACGCCGCCGGAGGAAACGTCCGATATCGTCGAAGATCAAGCACTTACGCCAGCCGCGCTGGCGCTCACGATCCAGTTCGACACGCCTGATGCCGCGTCGGTGACCGCCACCGAAAGCGCGCTGCGCGGCATTCCGGGCGTCACCGGCGCAGCGACCACCAGCCTCGCGCTCGGCGGCGTCTCTTCCATGAACGTTATCTACGCAGGCAGCGCAGAAACGCTGCGTAACGCACTGGAATCGCGCGGGTGGCAGGTGATCGGCAGCGACACCACGCTGCGCATCCGCCGCCCAACGTACACGCCATGAACCAGATCGCGCTCCCGCTGGCCTGGCCCGAGGACGAGCGCGGTGAGTTCCTCGTCGCCGATTCGAACGTGCAAGCCGTTAGACTGCTTGAACATTGGGCGACATGGCCGGTTCGTACCGCCATCCTCGCCGGCCCGCCGCGCTCCGGTCGCTCGCTGCTCGGCCGGATCTTTGCGGCGCGTTCCGGCGCGACGGTGATCGATGACGCGCAAGCGGTTGACGAGACCGGGCTTTTTCACGCCTGGAACCAGGCGCAGGGCGACCGCCGCCCGCTCCTGCTGATCGTCGCCGCGCTGCCACCGCAATGGTCGGTGGAACTGCCGGATCTTCGATCGCGGCTGGCGGCCAGCCCGGTCGCGCAGATCGGACCGCCCGAGGATCAACTGATTTCAATCCTTTACGAACGTGGCTTCGCACGCCGTCACCTGGACGCCCGTGCCGACCTGATCGCATGGCTGACCGCCCGCACCGAGCGGAGTCACGCCGCCGTCATCGATACCATTGATAGGCTCGACCGTGCCGCGCTGGCGGGGCGTCGACGTCTGACGATCCCGCTGGCGCGCGAGACCCTGGAAAGCGGCACAACAAGCAATCGGAGCGACCGCCTGCCATGACCCGACCCGTGAGCATCGCGCGCAAGGATGCCGAAACGCCGCTCGACGATCCCTTCATCGAGCGCGACGGCGCGCGGTACTTCAATCGCGAACTGTCCTGGCTGGCGTTCAACCGCCGCGTCCTCGAAGAAGCCTGCAATCCGGCCCATCCGCTACTGGAAAGGCTCCGCTTCCTGGCTATTTCCGGCGCGAACCTCGACGAATTCTTTATGGTCCGCGTGGCGGGCCTGAAGGGCCAGCAGATGCAGGATGTCGAGGCGCGTTCCTCCGACGGCCTGACTCCGGGACAGCAGCTGATGGCGATCGTCGAACAGGCAGATGCACTGATGGCCAGCCAGCAGGCCGTGTGGCGCGACATCCGCCGTGACATGGACGAGGCGGGCATCACGGTGCTGAGCAGCCGCGCGCTCGACACGCTGGACGACGAGCAACGGGCGTGGCTCGACACCTATTTTCAGGAACAGCTGTTCCCCGTGATCACGCCGCAGGCGCTCGATCCTGCGCATCCGTTTCCGTTCATGCCCAACAAGGGGATGGCGGTCATGTTCGACCTCGTGCGTCGGTCGGACGCCGAGCCGATCCGCGAACTGGTAATGCTGCCCGCCGCCATGCCGCGCTTCGTGCGACTGCCGGGAAACGAGCGCGCTTCCTACGTTGCGGTAGAATCGATCCTCAAGCGCTTCTCCTCGTTGCTTTTTCCCGGTTACGACGTGCTGGGTGCAGCGGAGTTCCGGGTATTGCGCGATAGCGACATCGAGATCGAGGAAGAGGCGGAGGATCTGGTCCGCTACTTCGCCAACGCCATCAAGCGCCGGCGACGCGGTCGGGTGATCCGGCTGGAACTCGAGACGAACATGCCCGAGGCGCTGGGCGCGGCGTTGCGCGAGGAGCTTGGAAAAGGGGATGCGATCGTCACCGAGACGGGTACGTTCCTCGGCGTCGGCGATCTCTCGCTGCTGGCCGACGAGGATCGTCCCGACCTGAAGTTCGTCCCATTCACGCCGCGTTTTCCCGAGCGAATTCGGGAGTTTGGTGGAGATTGCTTCGCTGCGATCCGAAGCAAGGACATCGTCGTTCACCACCCATACGAAACGTTCGACGTGGTGCTCGCCTTCCTCAAGCAGGCGGCGAACGACCCGGACGTGGTCGCCATCAAGCAGACGCTGTACCGCGCGGGCAAGCAGTCCGCCGTCATCAGCGCGCTGATCGCCGCCGCGGAGGCGGGCAAATCGGTGACCGCGGTGGTCGAGTTGAAGGCGCGTTTCGACGAAGAGCAGAACCTTCACTGGGCGAGCGCGCTGGAACGCGCCGGCGTGCAGGTCGTCTACGGCTTTATCGATTGGAAGACGCACGCCAAGGTGGCGATGGTGGTGCGGCGCGAGAATGGAAAATTCCGGACCTACTGCCATTTCGGGACCGGGAATTATCATCCGGTCACCGCGAAGATTTACACCGATCTCAGCTTCTTCACCGCAGATCCTCGCATCGGACGCGACGCGGCGCGCATGTTCAACTACATTACCGGCTACGTCGAGCCGTCCGACCTCGAGACGGTGGTGCTCAGTCCGCGGTCGCTGCGTGATCGATTGCTGGCGTGCATCGATGGCGAGATCGCGCACGCCCGCGCCGGACGGACCGGTTCGATCTGGGCGAAGATGAACTCGTTGGTCGATCCGATCATCATCGAGAAGTTGTACGAGGCGAGTTGCGCCGGCGTGGAGATCGACCTGATCGTCCGCGGAATTTGCTGCTTGCGCCCTAAGGTTCAGGGGCTGTCGGAGAACATTCGCGTAAAGTCGGTCGTCGGACGCTTTCTGGAGCACAGCCGGATCGCCGCATTCGGTAATGGCGCGGCGCTGCCCAACGACGATGCCGCGGTCTATATCTCCTCGGCCGACTGGATGCCGCGCAACTTTGACCGACGCGTTGAATATCTCCTGCCACTGGAAAACGAAACCGTTCACGATCAAGTGCTTGACCAGGTTATGGTTGCCAACCTGATCGACAATGAACAGAGTTGGGAGTTGGAGGCGGACGGCAGTTATGTTCGTGACGTACCTGGCGAGAAGCCGTTCAACCTGCACCGCTATTTCATGGTGAACCCATCATTGTCCGGACGCGGCGCCGCCCTGGACGGAGATGAGGTGCCGGTGCTGGCGTTGAGGCGCAAGCGTTGAGGTGGCCGAAGCGCTTGCCGGACGCCGAGCGGCAGATGGCGACGGTGGAAGAGCCGCGGACCGCGATCATCGACATTGGTTCGAACTCGATCCGCTTGGTGGTGTACCAGGGGCCAGCGCGTTTGCCGTCGATTCTCTTCAACGAGAAGGTCTTGGCGGGTCTGGGGCGGAGCCTGGCGCAGTCGGGGGCGATCGATGCGCAGGCCATGGCGATGGCGCAGACCGCCTTGCGGCGCTTCGCGGCGCTGGCGCGCGCGATGGAAATCTCGACTTTGCGGACGGTTGCGACGGCTGCGGTTCGCGACGCCAGCAACGGGGCGGAGTTGATCGCGGTCGCCGAGGCGGCCGGGTTGGAGGTACAGATCCTGCCCGGCGAAAAGGAGGCAGAAGCAGCGGGTTACGGGGTTCTGTCGGGGATACCGGACGCCGACGGAATTGTCGGCGACCTGGGCGGCGGCAGCCTTGAGCTCGTGCGGGTGCGGCGGGGAGAGTTGCTGCGGCGCGCGTCCTTTCCGCTCGGCGTCCTGCGGATCGCCGCGTTGCGTGAGAAGGGCCGGCTCGATCGACAAGTGGAACAGCTGCTCGACCAAAGTGGGTGGCTAAATGCCGGAAAGAACCTGCCTTTCTACCTCGTCGGCGGGTCATGGCGGGCGTTGGCGCGGCTGGACATGGAGACAACGCGCTATCCGCTGCCGGTCATCCATCAATATGCGATGCCGCCTGAGACGGTGGCCCGGCTACGGCGCACCTTGTCGCATGTCGGCAGGGCGCGGTTGAAGGAGGTGCCCGGCCTGTCGGCGGGACGGATCCCGACCCTGTCGGATGCCGCGGCCTTATTGTCGTGTTTATTGAAGCATTTACGCAGTAGCGGGACGGTCGTGTCGGCGTATGGATTGCGTGAGGGGTTGCTGTACGAGACGCTGGGCGAGGCGGAGCGGGGCGAGGATCCGTTGATCGTCGCCACCGCGGAGGAGGGGCGGAGAAGCGGGCGTTTTCCGGAGCATGGCGCATTGCTCGACCGGTGGATCGCGCCGTTGTTCGCCGACGATCGCGCAGCCGAGGCGCGACTCCGTATCGCCGCGTGTCACCTTTCGGACGTTGGGTGGCGCGCCAACCCCGATTTCAGGGCCGAGAGGGGCGTGGAAATCGCGCTGCACGGCAATTGGGTCGCGATCGATGCACGCGGGCGCGCGATGGTGGCGCAAGCGCTGTGGACCGCGCTGGGCGGCGCAACCGACAGCCCGGCACCGCTGCCGGCACTGGCGAGCGACACGTCGCTGCGCCGCGCGGTGCAATGGGGGTTGGCGATCCGGCTCGGCCAGCGGCTGAGCGGCGGGTTGGCGGGACCGTTGGCGCAAGCGTCGGTGCGGCTGACGGGGGGCACGTTGTCGCTCGATCCGGGCGACCCGGCGCTGTACGGCGAAGCGGTGCAGAAGCGGCATCGCGCACTCGCCGCCGCTTTGGGAGTACAGCCAGAACTGGCGTGAGCGACCCGAACATGACCGATCGCTCATGTTCCGGACAGGTGATCGCGACGCGTGAAGCGGCAGAAGCATCGGCATGACCGCCGTGCCATCCGCGATGCCGAAGAGCGACGACACCGGGCGTTTGCGCGGCCGAGGGGCGCTGGACGAGCGGATCTGCCGGCTGATCTGCCCGATCGCCGCGGCGATGGTCGGTGTGTGCCTGACCGGGATCGGATTGCTGCGGGTCGGCGTGGCGTGGGGACGACGCGCTAGCTTCGCCGACGATCTGCTGGCAATCGATTCGCTCCTGTTCCTGATTGCGATGCTGGCGTCCTATCTGGCGGTTCGGACACCGGATGTCCGCCGGCGCACCTATCTGCACCGGCTGGAGCAAGTGGCGGACGCAACCTTCATCCTGGCGATGCTGCTGCTGACGGCGGCGTGTTTCGTGATCACCTATGCGGTGAGCGCGTGACGCACGTCGATCGCGCGCCCGTCAGACCGAACTGGTTCGCGGTCGCAGCGGGTACCCTAACCGCACTGGCGCTGGGCCTGTTGGGCTTTGTCGGCTTTCTCGGTTATTTCGGCGGGCCGGTCTATCGCTTGGTCCCCCCGAATGCCCCAACGGCGGGGATCGAGCGCGGTACAGTGGTCGTGTTCCTGTCGGGCGACATGGGGATCAATGCCGGGATGGGTCCGCGATTGATCGCGGCGCTCGGCGCGCGCGGGATGCCGGTGCTGGCGGTCAACTCGCTGACGGCGTTCGGCACGCGCCATACGCCCGTCCAGATCGACGGGTTCGTAGCCGCGACGGTAGTGCGCGCGCTGCGCCTGCCGGGCGCGAAGCGCGTCGTGCTGGTCGGTCAGTCCTTCGGTGCCGACATGCTGAACCGCGGGACGGCGCACCTACCGCCGACGCTCCGCCCGAAAGTGCGCGGCGTGGTGCTGCTGGTGCCGGGGGCCACGTTGCTGTTCAAGGCGAGTCCGGGCGGCGTGCTGGACGGCACGCCGGACGCCTCGGCACTGCCGAGTGCGCGGCAGATCACCTGGGTGCCGCTGACGTGCATCCAAGGGCGCGAGGAGACGCACAGCCTGTGCCCACACTTGTCCGCGCCCAATGTGACCCGCATCGTGCTGCCGGGCGGGCACTTCCTGAACTACGACGTGCCGGCGATCGTACGCGCGGTGTGGCGGGGCGTCGCGAACGGTCGCTGAGCCGTCATCTACATTACCGATAATTCAGTCGGCGTCGACGTGCTGGCAAGGGGCCCGCGCACATGGTCGACACAGCAGGGAGGGGAATGATCCATGGTCCTAAGCCGTCTTGCCGCCGCCGCGGCTGCTTCGATACTGGCGATCGCAACGGGCCCGGCCACCGCGCAGCCCGATGCGAACCTTGCGGGCTCCACCATCTTTGGCACGTGGATGAACCCGTACAACAGCGTGGCGGTGCGCACCGGCCCGTGCGGCGAGCGCCTGTGCGGCTGGATCGTGTGGGCGAACCAAGAAGCGCAGAACGACGCGCGCGACGGCGGGACGCCCAAGCTGATCGGCACCGCGTTGCTGGAAAACTACCGTGCCGACAAGCCGGGGAGCTGGTCGGGCACGGTGTTCGTGCCTGACATGAACCGGCGCTTCTACTCGATCATCCAGCATGTCGGCCCTGACCAGATGAAGGTGAAGGGCTGCATCCTGGGCGGGCTGCTGTGCAAGTCGCAGCTGTGGCACCGGATCGCGGACGTGCCGCATGCGTGAATGGCGCGAGCGGCTGGCGCGCCATCGCACCGCGCTGTCGCTGATCGCGGTGTTGGTGCTGATCGCGCTCGGCTTCGCGGCGATGCAGCAACTGACGCGCGAGCTGCACTTCTCGGAAGTCCGCGCCGCGCTCCACGCGCTGTCGCCATGGCAGGTCACCGCGTCGATCGCGTTCACCGCGCTCAGCTATCTGACGCTGACCGGCTATGACGTGCTGGCGCTCCGGATCATCGGCCGGCCGTTGCCGTGGCGCACCGCAGCGCTGGGCTCGTTCACCAGCTATACGCTGAGCCACAATCTCGGGCTGTCGGTGCTGACCGGCGGGTCGGCACGTTATCGCATCTATACCGCCGCCGGTCTGGACGGACCGGACGTGGCGCGCGTAATCGGGATCGCCAGCGCGACGTTCTGGAGCGGCGTGGTGACGGTCGCCTCGGTCGCGCTGCTGGCGCGGAGCGGACCGATCGCACTGGCGGGTGTCACGATCCCCGCGGCGATCGCGCACGGCGTCGCGACGGCGATACTGGTCGCGGTGGCGACGGTGGTGGTGCTGTGCGGCAAGGCCGACGGCCCGCTGCGCGTATGGCGCTTCAGCGTGCCGTTGCCGGATGCGGGACAGGCGCTGGCGCAGATCGGGCTGGCGGTGCTGGATACCAGCGCGGCGGCCGCGGCGCTGTTCGTGCTGGTGCAGGGCGCCGATCCGGCGTTGCTGCCCGCCTTCGTGCTCGCCTATGCGCTGGGGATCGTCGCGGCGGTGCTGGCGCACGTGCCGGGCGGCATCGGCGTGTTCGAGGCGGTGGTGCTGGCGGTGCTGCCCGGCGACCGCTCGGTCGCGTTCGCGGCGCTGATCGCTTACCGGGTGATCTATTACCTGCTGCCGCTGGCCGTCGCGGTGGCGATCCTGGCGTGGCGCGAGGGCCTGCGGCGGCGGCACCTGCTGGATCATCCGCTGTCCTCGCGACTGCTGCGCGACGGACGCGCGGTCGCGAACGGCATCGCGCCGCTGGCGCTGACCGCGGCAACCTTCATGAGCGGGGCGATGCTGCTGCTGTCGGGGTCGCTGCCGTCGCTGCATCATCGCATGGGCGCGCTGGCATCGATCGTCCCGCTGCCGTTCATCGAGGCCAGCCATGTCGCGGCCAGCCTGGTCGGGACCGGATTGCTGCTGCTGGCACCGGGTCTGTATCGGCGTCTGGACGGCGCCTTCGTCGCGACGCGCGCGCTGCTGCTGGCGGGCGCGGCCTTCTCGCTGGCGAAGGGCATCGATTACGAGGAGGCGATCGCCTGCCTGACGCTGGCGGCGATGCTGCAATGGACACGCGGCGCCTTTTACCGTCGCACCGCGCTGACGCAGATCCGCTGGTCGGCGGGGTGGTTGTCGGCGGTGCTGGTGGTGCTGGCCGCGGCGGTGTGGATCGGCCTGTTCGCCTATCGCCGCGTGCCGTACCAGGACGATCTGTGGTGGCAGTTCGCGTTGAAGGGCGATGCACCGCGCTTCCTGCGCGCGACCCTGGCCGCGGCGGCGGCGCTCGTGGCGGCTTTGGTGTGGCGGTGGATGTCGCCGCCGCGCGCGCTGCCGGCGGCACAGGTAGACCCGGCGGCGGTGGCGGGCGTGCTGGCGCGCGCCGATCGTACCGATGCGATGCTGGCGCTGCTGGGCGACAAGCGCTTCCTTTTCGCTGAATCGGGCGCGGCGATGCTGATGTACCAGGTGCGCGGCGCGAGCTGGATCGTGATGGGCGATCCGGTGGGCGAGCGCGGCGACTGGCCGGAGTTGTTGTGGCGGATCCGCGACATGGCCGATCAGGCGCAGGGGCGGCTGATGCTGTACCAGGTGACCGGGCCGGTGCTGGAGCTGGCGATCGGCATGGGGCTGCACATCATCAAATACGGCGAGGAGGCGGTGATCGATCTCGCCGATTTCACTCTGGATACGCCGCGGCTGCGATCGGTGCGCAAGGCGGAGCGCGCGGCGGCGCGACGGGGTTTGTCCTTGCGGATCGTGCCGGCCGGGGCGGTGCCCGTGGTGATCGACGAGCTGGCGGCGATTTCGGCCGACTGGCTGGGTGCCAAGGGGCAGGCGGAGAAGAGCTTCAGCCTGGGGCATTTCAGCCGCAGCTATATCGAGCAGTTCGACGTCGCGTTGGTGATGGAGGGCGAGCGGATCGTGGCCTTCGCCAATTTGTGGCTCACCGCGAATCGCGAGGAAGCGTCAGTCGACCTGATGCGGCACCGCGACGATGCGCCGCACGGCACGATGGACTATCTGTTCGTCAACATCCTGCAATGGGCAAGGGATCGCGGCTATCGCCGCTTTTCGCTGGGGATCGCGCCGCTATCGGGGATCTCGGGACGGCGACTGGCGCCGGCCTGGGCACGCGCGGCGTCGCTGGTCTTCCACCATGGCGAGCGTCTGTACGGCTTCCGCGGCCTGCGCAGTTACAAGGAGAAGTTCGCGCCGCGCTGGGAGCCGCGCTACATCGCCGGGCCGAAGGGCATCGGGATGCTGCGGACGCTGCGCGACCTGTCACGGATGATCGGCCACGCGCCGGCGAAGTCGTAAGGACTTCGCCGACGTGCGACCAAGCGTGATCAGTCCTTCTTCGCGGTGAGATGCGCGCTGAGGAACTTGTTCATCTCGAACATGCTGGCCGACTTCTTGCCGAAGATCTTCTCCAGCTTGTCGTCGGCATTGATCTGACGGCGGTCCTTGGCGTCCTGCAGATCGTTCTTCTTGATGTATTCCCAAACCTTGCTGACGACTTCGCTGCGCGGCAGGTCGTTCTTGCCGACGATCTCGGCCAGATCTGCCGAGGGGGTCACCGGGGCGGTGATGCCCCCGCGCGCGCCGCCTGCGGGCTTGCCGGTCGCCTTGACCTTCTTTTCCGCAGCCTTGGTTTCGTCCTTGCCGCGCTTCTCCGCCGACTTCGCCATCATGTGCTCCCTTCCTGAACAAAGACCGAATGGCGCAACACCCGGGTGCTGCGCAAGTTCATCGTGTCGTGCCTTATCAGGGGTTTTGCGCCCGTGCACAAGGAAGCACGAGACGGAACGTGGTCGAGGGGCCTGCGAGCAGCGACAGGGTGCCGCCGTGCGCGTGCGCGATCTGCCGCGCCAGGCTGAGCCCGACACCGGTCCCACCGGGCTTGGCGGTGTGGAAGGGGCGGAAGATGCGGGTGGCGTGCGCGGGGTCGATGCCCGGGCCGTCGTCAACGATGTCGATCGTGAGCCGGTCCGGCTGGGCGGTCACGTCCAGCGCGATGCGGGTGGCGGGCGCCTCGGCGGCATTCTGGAGCAGCGCCCACAGCGTTTGCGTCACCTGATCGCGGTCGAGCGACCATGTCGCGTCCCGGGGAAGCGCGATGGTGAGCGCGGTCTGCGGCCAGCGTCCGGCGAACAGGCGCGCGAGGTCGCCGGTCAGATCGGCGAGCGCGACGAGGCGCGCGGTGGGGTGCGGCAGGCGCGCCAGCGAGCGATAGGCTTCGGTGAAGCGCAGCAACCCTTCGGCGCGGCGCGCAAGCGTCTGGAGGATCTCGCGCAGCAGCGCGGCGTCGGGAGCGGAACGGTCGAGCGCGGCGGCGCCGCTTTCGGCAAGCGAGGCGATCGGGGCAAGGCCGTTGAGCAGCTCGTGCCCGAGTACCTGGATCAGCTCGGCGGCGGCGCGCGCCTCGGCGGCGCGCTCCTCCTGCTCGATGTCGATCAGTGCCGCGACGGTGGAGTCGCCGATCGTCACCCGGTCGATGCGCCAGCTGCGGCCTTCGTGGCGCAAGTGCCGGGCGGCGGGATCGAACAAGGGTGCGGGCGGATCCGGGAGGCGCGTGTCGGTAGCGAACAGCCGGCGGGCGGCGCGGTTGAGCGCGCGTGCGCCGCGCTGCTCGACGGCGACGAGCGGGGTGGGCGCGGCGTCGAGCAGCAGGTGCGGCGCCGCGACCGGTGCGGCCGGCGGCGCCGGCGGCGTCGCGCGTCGCGCCTCGCCGCGACGCTCGGCCAATAGCCCGGCGGCGACCAGCAGGGTGCCGCAGACCGTGCCCCACACGCCGTACCGCCAGGCGAGCGCCGCGGCGACGCCGGCTGCGAACAGCAGCGCCCCCGATGTCAGCCGCCGCGCCTCAGAGCCCATAGCGCGCCATGCGGCGGTAGAGCGCGCCGCGGCTGAGCCCGAGCGCGGTGGCGGCATGGGTGACGTTATGGCGATGGCGGCGCAGCGCGGCCTGGATCATCACGCGCTCGGCATCGTCGAGATCGAAGGTGTCGGCGACGATCGCGGGTGCAGCCTCCGGCAGCGCCAGCGCGGCGGCGTCGATCGCAGCGCCGTCCGCCAACAGCACCGCACGTTCGACCGCCAGCGCCAGCCCGCGCACCTCGTCGGACCAGCGCGTGGCGGCGATCG
Source organism: Sphingomonas sp. BE138 (assembly GCF_031456125.1). NCBI lineage: Bacteria > Pseudomonadati > Pseudomonadota > Alphaproteobacteria > Sphingomonadales > Sphingomonadaceae > Sphingomonas > Sphingomonas sp. BE138. Next base: position 67,691 of record NZ_JAVDUC010000003.1, on the reverse strand, counting down.
TTGCTTCGGCGGCGGGGGTGAGCGACACGCCCGGTCGCCCGAACCGCTCGGCGGCGAGCCGCGCGAAATGGCGCGCGAGCAGCACCGCGTCGCCATCGCGATCGGCGAGTGGCGGCACCGCGATCTCGACGGTGGCGAGCCGGCGGCGCAGCGCCGGGGAAAGCGGGGCGCCGTCGTCGACGATCGCGATACAGCGCGTGGCGACGGGCAGGCGATCGAGCAGCCGGGCCTGTGCGACCGCATCGAGCAGGTCGGCGTGGCGCAGGATCGCGGTCCCGGGCGCGGTGTCGAGCCGCATCCAGGCGTCGGCGTCGCGCAGGTCGACGCGTATCGGCGCTTCCGGATCGGCGGAGGCGGCGTGGAGCGCCAGCGCGGCGAGCGTGCGGCCGCTGCCCGAAGGACCGGTCACCGCGATGCCGGCGCCGCTCGGGCCGAAGCGCTGGATCTGCGCGCGCAGCCGTTGGATCGCGGCGCTTTCACCGAGCAGTCGGACCGGCGTGGTGCTCGGCAAAGCGGCGGCGAGCATCGCCGGCGGGCGCGCGACTGCCGCCTCCACCTTGGCGATCAGTTCGGCATTGCGCCACGGTTTCATCACGAAGTCGCGCGCGCCGGCCTGCATCGCGGCGACCGCGATGCGGATGCCGCTGTGCGCGGTAAGCGCGACGATGCAGGCGGCGGGATCGTCGGCGATCACTCGCGCGAGACAGGCCAGCCCTTCGTCGCCGCTCGATTGTCCTGGGGAAAAGTTCATGTCGAGCAGGATCGCGTCGAAGCGCCGCTCGGCGAGGCGTGAGTAGCCCTCGGCGGGGGAGGCGGCGGTGTCGAAGGCGTGCCCGGCGATCCGGAAGGCGATTTCCAGCGCGCGGGCGACCGCAGGATTGTCATCGATCAGCAGGATTGACAGCGCGGACGACTGTCCGTCCGTGGACAGTGTGTCCGCAGACGAACGGTCGCCATCGGACGAATCAGGTGAAAATCGCGTATTCATAGCGGTTTAGCGTTTCGGCTGCCGATCGGTGACACTGGCGGCCATGATGACCGATCAGCCCGTACACGCAACCACCGCCCCCGCGACCGCGCCGGGCGCGGCGATGGACCGCCGGATCGCGCGCGCGCCGGTCCGCTGGTGGCGCCGGCGCGAGGTATTGGCGACCGTGGCGCTGCTGGTCGTGGCGGTGCTGCTGTGGCGGTTGCTGCCCGCCAGCGGGTCGACCGACGTGGCGAGCGCGAACGTGGAAATTGGTGAGGTGACGCGGGCGCCCTTTGCCGATTACCTGCCGGTGCGCGCGACCGTCGCGCCGCGCGTCACCACCCTGGTCGGCGTACTGGCGGGCGGGCAGGTCGAGAAGCTGCTGGTGCAGGACGGCGCGATGGTGATCGAGGGGCAGCCGCTGGCGACGCTGGCCAATCCCGAGCTGCGGCTGGAGGTGTTGACGCGCGAGGCGTCGATCGCCGGACAATTAGGGCAGGTGGCCGGCGAGAACCTGGGGATCGAGCGCAACCGGCTCGATCGCGCGGGGCAGATTGCGCAAGCCAATTACGATCTCATCAAGGCGCGGCGCGACCTGTCGATCCGTCAGCAGCTTCACGACCAGGGCTTCCTGTCGGACGCGGGCGTGAAGAGCTATGCGGAGGAAGCCGCCTATCAGGAGAAGCGCCTCGCGCAGTTGCAGACCGGCGGCGCGGCGGAGGCGCGCATCACCGCCACGCAGGGATCGCGGCTGGACGACACGCGCGGCCGCCTTGAGCGCAACATGGCGGCGGTGCGGGCCGGGCTCGACTCGCTGACGATCCGCGCCTCGGCAAGCGGGCGGCTGACCAATTTCACGATCCAGCCCGGACAGGCGCTGAAGCCGGGCGATCCGGCCGGGCAGATCGACAGCGAGGGATCGTGGAAACTGACCGCCGATGTCGACGAATATTATCTCGGCCGCGTCGTGGTGGGGCAGAAGGCGCACGCGGGAGACGCGGGCCTGAGCGTGTCGAAGGTGCTGCCGGCGGTGAAGGACGGGCGGTTCCGCGTCGAGCTGATCTTCGACCACGCCGCCCCCGCCGGGCTCAACCGCGGGCAGACGCTCGACATCCGCATCACGCTCGGCAGCACCGCGCCCGCGCTGGTGGCGCCGGTCGGCGGCTGGCTGGAGGCGGGTGGCGGATCGTCGGTCTTCGTCCTCGACGCCGATGGCGAACACGCCCGGCGTCGTGCGGTGAAGACCGGTCGCCGCAATCCGGAGCAGGTTGAGATCCTGTCCGGGCTGAGCGCCGGCGAGCGCATCGTGACCACCAACACCGCGTCCGTGAAGGGCGACATCATCAACCTGCGTTGAAAAAGGGGGTCGACATGATCCGTCTCGAGAATATCCAGCGCCGCTACGTCTCCGAAGACGTCGAGACGACCGCGCTGGCCGATATCAACCTGCACGTCCAGTCGGGCGAGTTCGTCGCGATCATGGGACCGTCCGGGTGCGGCAAGTCGACGCTGCTCAACACCCTGGGCACCGTCGATCGCCCGACCGGGGGACGGTATCTGTTCGGCGACCGCGACCTGGCGGCGATGGACGAGCGCGAGCTGGCACGGTTCCGGGGCAGTACGCTCGGCTTCGTCTTCCAGAGCTTCAATCTGATCGACGAGCTGACGATCGAGGAAAATGTCGCGCTGGGGCTGGCCTATCGCAGCGACGCGGGCGACCGGCGCGCGCGGGTGGCGGCGGCGATGGACAAGGTCGGGATCGCGCACCGCGCGCGGCATTTCCCGCACCAATTGTCGGGCGGGCAGCAACAGCGCGCGGCGATCGCGCGCGCCATCGTCGGGGACCCGAAGCTGATCCTCGCCGACGAGCCGACCGGCAATCTGGACACCGCCAACGGCGAGCAGGTGATGGGCATCCTGGGCGCGCTGAACGAGGCGGGCGCGACGATCGTGATGGTGACGCACTCGCCTAGCCACGCCGACATGGCGAAGCGCCGGATCGACATGCTCGACGGGCGCATCGTCGCCAGCGCCATGCGCGCGATCTGACAGGGGAGAAAACATGATGATAAAGCGGATGACGGCTGCAGCGCTGTGTGCGCTGCTGGGTGGCTGCGTGATCGCGGTCGGCAACGGCGATACCGCTGATGCGGCGCCGATCGAGACGCGGCGGTTCGAGGTCGCGGCGTTCGATCGCGTCGTACTGGCCGCCGGTGACGCAGTGCGGGTGCTGTCGGGCGACACGGCGTCGGTGGTGGCAAGCGGCGACCCGCGCGCGCTGAGCGCTCTGTCGGTAACGGTCGAGCACGGCCAGCTGCGCGTCGCGCGAAAGTCGGGCCGATGGAGCGATCGGGGCGCGGTGGTGACGGTGACCGTCCCGGTGCTGCGCGATGCGGAGTTGAGCGGCTCGGGCAGCATGGACGTCGAGGCGGTGGCGCCCGCGTTCGCGGCGCATCTGTCCGGTTCGGGATCGCTCGACCTGCGCGGCGTGCGCGGCGACACCGTCACGATCGACGCGGACGAATCGGGGAGCGTCACCGCCAGCGGCGCGGTGCGCTCACTCGACGTGCGGGTGCGCGGGTCGGGAGATGTCGATGCACGGGCACTGGCGGCGCGCGATGTGCGCGTCGACCTGTCGGGCAGCGGGAGTGTGCGGGCGCAGGCGTCACAGACGGCGGACGTCTCGGCGGGCGGATCGGGCGACGTGACGATCGCGGGAAGCCCGCGCTGCTCGGTGAGCAAGGGCGGCAGCGGATCGGTGCGCTGTGGTTGACCGGTCGCGTCCTTTTCCTTCTTCTTGCATGGAGGTGCCGCGATGAACCGCTTCGCGTTGCTGTCGCTCTACCGCTCGCTGACCCGTCACAAGCTATACGCCGCGCTGAACATCGGCGGGCTTGCGATAGGGATCGCGGTGTTCCTGGTGCTGGGACTGTACGTCCGCTTCGAGACGAGTTTCGAGCGATGGGTGCCGCGACATGACCGCATCTACGAAGTGCAGACCGTCTGGAACCTGCCGGGCAGTCCCTTCAACGGGCGCTACTCAGAAACCATGGGCGGCTTGCTGGAGCAAATGCAGGAGGATTTTCCTGGAACGGTTGGCACCCGTGTCTGGGGCGGAGAGGGCGCGGGCAGCGTTCTACGCCGCGGAATCGCGACGAAGGAAGACGTGGCCGAAGTCGATCCATCCTTTTTCGACGTCTTTGATCTGCCGATGGTGAGCGGCGACGGGCGCCGCGGCCTGTCGGATCCATCCGGCGCGATAATTAGCGAAAGTCTGGCGCGGAAATATTTCGGGACCAGCGATCCCATTGGGCAGACGATAACGGCGTCGTATGAGGAGCCGCGTGATTACCGGATCGGTGGTGTCTTCAAGGATTTGCCTGCCAACAGCGACATGAAGATTTCCTTGCTCCTGTCGCTGAACAAAGATCCGAAACGGGATAGTTGGTATCACTGGGGCAGCACGCACCTAACGACCTACCTCAGGCTCGATACGCCTGCGGCGGCGCGTTCCTTTCAGCAGAAGCTGCCCGCTTTCGTTGATCGGCGCGCACTGAAAGACATAGGGCCTCGGGCAACACAGACGTATAGTCTCGCATTGCTGCCACTTGCTCAGGAGCATTTCGCCTCGCCCACCGGCGGTATGTCGAGCAGAAAGCTTGCCGTCGTGACGCTGGGCGTGGTGGGCGCGCTCGCATTGCTGATCGCGATGGTCAACTACGTCAATCTCGCCACCGCTCGCGCCGGGTTGCGCGCGCGAGAGGTCGCAATGCGCAAGGTGCTGGGCGCGGATCGCGGAGCGCTGGTGACGCAATTCCTGGGTGAGGCGTTGCTGACGGTGGCGATAGCGGCCCTCGGCGGGTTGATACTTGCCGAGCTCGGCTTGCCGTTGGTGAATGCGGCGGGCGGACTGTCGCTGACCGTTCCGTATGCGCTGGTCGTACCGTCATTGATGTTGCTGGTTGCAGTGGTTGGGGTTCTGGCTGGCCTCTATCCCGCGCTGATCCTGTCACGCTTCCCTGCAGCTGCGGTCTTGGCATCTGCTCGGTCGCCGGGCGGCGGGCGAGCGGGTGCGCGTTTGCGTGAGGTGCTGGTCGTCTTCCAATTCGGGCTGGCGATCGCCTTTATGATCGGAACGTTGATCCTGTCTGCGCAGACACGTCATGTTCGAGAGGCCGACCTGGGTTATCGGCGCGACGGACTGATCATCTTCCGCTCCATCGGCGACGGCAATGTCACCAGCAGCCAGCGCCGGAACATGCTGGCGGCGATCAGCACGTTGCCGGGCGTCCAGCGGGTGGCTCTCGGAAATGACGGAGCAGGGGGCAGCGGCACGAAGAACGGCGACGACGTAGCGCTGCCCGGTGTGCCGGGAAGTGGCGTCAACATGCGCTGGGTCAACGTCGGCCCCAGCTTCTTCGACGTCTATGGCGCGCGATTGATCGCAGGCCGCCTGTTCGATCCGGCACGCCGCGATGATGACAGTCAGATAGGGCACCAAGGGCGTGGGCAGAACATCGTCATCAATCGTCTGGGGGTGGGCCAGTTGCGTTTCCCCTCACCGAAGGCGGCGATAGGTCAGACGGTCGGGGGTGATCGTCCGCGCACGATCATCGGGGTAATTGACAACATGCGCTTCGACACGCCGCGCGATCCAATTGCCCCTACCTACTTTTACTACAACAGCGACCCTGCAAAGGAGTACGGCATGATCGCCAGCATCCGCTATACCGGCGATCCGCGGGCGATCCTGGCCTCAATCCGGTCCATCTGGCAGCGGATGGTGCCGCAGGTACCGTTCGACGGCGATACCGCCGACAACCGGCTGGTGCGCTACTACAAGGCCGACGATCAGACTACCCGGCTGTTCGCGATCGGTGCCGGGCTGGCGGTGCTGATCGGGTGCGTCGGGCTATGGGGGCTCGCGTCGTTCAATACTGCGCGGCGCGTGAAGGAGATCGGGATCCGCAAGACGCTGGGCGCCTCGTCGGCGGACATCGTGAAGCTGCTCGTCGGGCAGTTCCTGCGCCCGGTCCTGATCGCCAATGTCGTCGCCTGGCCGCTGGCGTTCGTGGCGATGCGGACGTGGCTGGCCGGCTTCGACGACCGGATCGCGCTGTCGCCGCTGTTCTTCCTCGGTGCGAGCGTGCTGGCGACGGCGATCGCGGTGCTGACCGTGCTGGGGCAGTCGTTGCGCGCCAGCCGTGCCGCGCCGGCCTGGGCATTGCGCCATGAGTAAATGGTGGGTCGGGGGCGCCGCACTCGCGCTGGCGTGTCCGGCCACGGGCGAGACGCTGCACGAGGCGGTGGCGGCGGCCTATGCCTCCAATCCACAGCTGGCGGCGGCGCGGGCGCGGCAGGACGCACTGACCGAGACGCCGGAGCAGGCGCGGGCGCTGGCGCGGCCCGCGCTGGGGCTGACCGGCGGCGGGGGCTACGACCGGCAGGGTTATGGCAATGCGGCATATGGCGTGGCGAACGCAACGCTGCCGATCTGGACCGGGGGGCGCGTCGGCGCGGCGGTGCGCGCCGCGAACGCCGATGTGCAGGCGGGCGCCGAGGGATTACGCGATGCCGAGGCGGCGATCGTGCAGGCGGTCGTCTCCGCCTATGCGGCGTTGCTGTTCAACCAGCAGGCCGTCGAGGTCGCGCGCGTCGGGATCGTGCGGCTCGACGGGCAAGTGGCGGAGGCGCGCTCGCGCTTCGGACTGGGGCAGGCGACGCGCACCGACGTCGCGCAGCTGGAGGCGCAGCGCGCCAGCGTCGCGGCGAACCTGGCCGATGCGGAGGGTGCGTTGCAGGTCGCTGCGGCGGCTTACCGCGCGGTGGTCGGGCAGGAGGCGGGAGCGCTGTCGGCGGAGATCGCCCCGCCCGCGACCCTGCCTGCCACGCGCGAGGAAGCGCGGGCGGCGGCCGAGGCGGACAATCCGCTGCTGCTGCAACAACGGCGCGCGGCGGCAGCGTCGGCGGCCCGGATCGATCAGGCGCGGGCGGAGCGCGCACCGACGGTCGATCTGGCGGGCAGCTATGGCCGCGGCGGGCGGCTGGCGGACGGCGACGTGCGCGGCTTCCCGGCCGCGGCGGCGGTGGGGCTTGCCGTGCGCCTGCCGCTGCTGACCGGCGGGCTGGTGCCTTCGCGGGTGCGACAGGCCGAGGCTGCGAACCGGGCCGACCGCTTCCTGATCGACGCCGCCGATCGCGAGGCGGTGCGGGCGAGCGATGCGGCATGGGCGACGCTGAACGCCGCGCAGGCACGGCTGCGCGCCAATGCCGAGGGGCGGGCGGCAGCGGACGTGGCGTTGAAGGGCGTGCGGGCGGAATATGGCTTCGGCCTGCGCTCGACGATCGACATCCTCGTCGCCGACCAGAGCTATCGCGCCGCGCAGCTGGCGGTCGCCGCGGCGCGCGCCGATGTGCTGGTCGCGCAGGCCGCGCTGCTGCGCGCAACCGGGCGCCTGACCCGCGACGCCTATTGACCCGTCAGCGTCGCCCAGATCGGGAGATGGTCGGACGCGACGCGCGCGGCGGGCGATTGGTGGACCCCGCACGCCGCGACCCTCAGCTCGCGCGAGACCATGATACGGTCGAGCCGCGCGATCGGGCGGCGCGCGTGAAAGCTGGGGCCGGTATCCGCGAAGTGGAACGCTGCGCCGAAGTCGCGCAGGCACCCCGCCGCGCGGGTCCACTCGTTGAGATCGCCCATCATCACCGTCGGCAATGGCCGCGCGCTGGCGGCGACATGCGACAGGATCGTCGCCGCCTGCCGCCGGCGCCACAACCCCGACAGATCGAGGTGCATGCCGACGACCCGCACCGCAACATCCCCCACCGCGACGTCGGCCATCACCGCCCCACGCGGCTCCAGCGCGGGGAGGTGGAGTTGCTCGCAATCGAGAACGCGCGCCGACTTGCGCACGAGGATGGCGTTGCCGTGCCAACCCATGCTGCCTGCGCGCATCCCGAGGCCGACCGACTGCCAGTCGCTATGCTCCTCCAGCAGGTGCGGGGTGAGGACCGCCGCACGCTGTCCGAAACGGCGATCGGCTTCCTGGAGCGCGACGACATCGGCGTCGATCTCGCGCAGCACCTGCAGGACACGCTCGGGACTGCGGCGGCGATCGGTGCCGATCGCCTTGCGCATGTTGTAGCTGGCGACTTTCAACATCATTGCCGCTGCGCAACGGCCGACGGGTGGTGCCGGTTGCAGGGATCGAACCCGCGACCTTCGGTTTACAAAACCGCTGCTCTACCAGCTGAGCTAAACCGGCGCGCCCGTGCTCGGCTTCCATGCGTCAGGTGACGCCGAACGTCCAGCCCTCTGTTGCGGCGACGTGGCCGGTGAGTGCGGCCGGGTGCCAGAGGTCCGTGCGGGTCACGACGTGGCGGAGCCAGGCGGCAGTCATCAGGGCGTCGGTGGCGTGGTCGGTGTAGGCGGCCAGCGGTTCGTGTGGTGCGCTGCCGAGCGCCGCCAGTGCGGCGTCGAGCGCGGCGGGATCGCGTACCTTGCTCAGACCGCGGCGCATGCCGGTCGCGCGCGCGGCGATCGCGGTGTAGATCTCGACGATCAGCGCGCCCCGGTCGGGTACGGTATCGAAGGGCCAGACGGGAATGCGTCCGTCCAGGTGGTGGAGCAGCCGCATCCCGGCGAAGCTCGCCTTGGCGACCTGTGCGGCGCCGATCGCGTCGTACACGGTAGAGGGCTTGGGGGTGCCGCCCGTGGCTTCGCAGACGCGCCAGTGCAAGAAGTCGCGCTTCGCTCCATCCGCGGCGCCCAGGTAGAAGTGACGTCCGCGCCGCGTCTCCAGGAACGAGGCCGCGCCGAGATCGGCGTCGTCGGCGTGCGCATCGACATAGGCCCATAGGGCACGGGCGTCGGCGGTGTCGCTCTCGCCCGGAAGATGCGCGCCCCGCGCCACGAACGGTGCGGAGAAGCTGAAATCGAAGCCGGCGAGCATCGGTTCGTCGCGGCGCTCCAGAAGCCAGTCGAGGACGGCGGTGCGCGACCACGCGCGGCCGGAAGGTGGAGCGATCAGGATCGGGGCGGCGTCGCCGGCGGGAGCGCTGGCGACCGCGATGCCCTTGTGAACGCTGCCCTTCGCGCCCGACCAGTCGATCGCGACGAAGCACGTGAAACGGTCAGGGGCGGGGACCATAGGCCGCCTGCTGCGCCTTGGTCGCGCGGTCCCACCATGCGCGCGCGACGACACTGCGGATGCGCTCGGCGTCGGCGCTGCCGTAGCGGACGAGCAGGCCGGGCCAGTTGGCATAATGCGCGGTCTGCCAGAAGGTGGCGGGATCGCTTTCGATCAGCACCGCCTTTTCCTCGTGCGGTGCGGCGACCGGGAAGCTGCCTGGTTCGTGCCCGGTCGAGCAGATCAGCTTGCCGCGCGTCTTGATCGCGGGCTGGCCGTAGGACGTCGACGGCTCGGTACCCGGAAGCGTGAGCGCGAAGGCGGCGACGTCGTCCCAGCTTCGGAAGGTCATGGCGCGGCGATCAGGTCGGCGGTGAAGCGCGCCACGTCGAAGCGCGCCCCGCCCGGATCCTCGCCGCGCCGCACGACGACGAGGCGGTGTGAGGGCACGACCATGACGTATTGCCCGCGGTTGCCCTGCGCCGAATAGCTGCCGGCCGGAAGTCCTTGTGCGGGGCCGAAAAGCCAGATCGACGCGCCGTAACCCTCGCTGCGGTCGGGCTGCGGGCCGGCGGGGGTGGTCATGTAGCGCATCCAGCCGGCGGGCAGCAGCCGGCGGCCCTCCCACACGCCGTCCTGCAGCCAGAATTGGCCGAGTCGGGCGAGGTCGCGCGCGGTCGTCCACACATCGCTGGAGAGGATAAAATTGTCCTGCCAGTCGCTCTGCGCGACGGTGTGGTGCATGCCCAACGTCGAAAATAGCAGCGTCGGGAGCGCGCGGTAGCGCTTTTCGCCGAGCGTCGTACGCAGTGAGTGCGCCGCGAGCAGGATATCGTTGTTGGCGTAGCGAAAGCGCTCCCCAGGGCGCGACGACAACGGCCATGAGGTCGCCTGTTGGGTGACGGCCGTGCCCCCGAAGTAGATCGCGTCGGTGCGGTTGCCGGCAGTGTCGCTGTGCAGACCCGACGACATGCGCAGCAACTGGTCGAGCGTGATCCGTGCGCGCGGATCGGCGCCGTAGCGGCTGCGCCATTCGGGGATGTCGGCCGGGCGGCGGACGTCGACCCGGCTCATGCCGACCAGCGTCCCCGTGATGCTCTTGGCGACCGACCAGGTTCGATTGGCGGTGAACGGGCCGAAGCCGTCGCGGTAGCGTTCCGCGACGATCCGTCCATCGCGCAGCACGACGACGCCGAGCGTCTCGCTGCCGCGGCCATAGGCGCCGTCGAAGGCGCGTTCGACGACGCGCGCCAGTGCCTCGTCGGGGCGCGGCGCGATGCCGGCATCGCCCATCGGCCAGGGGCGCGGATCGGCGCCGGCGGGGCGCGGCGGGGTGGCGCGGGCGCCGAAAGCCGTTGCAGCGCCGATCGGGGCCAGCGTGCAGCCTTTGCCGGCGCTCCAGCCGGCGTGGCGCGGGGGCAATTGCCGATCGAACGTCACGCTGACGGTGCCGGCGCGGCGATCCACCTGCGCGGCGAGCGTCGGGACGATCTCGTCATATTCGGGGTAGATGCCCTTCAGGTCGAGCGCTTCGATCTGACGCTCGCTGCGCCCGGCGTTGAAGACGCCGGCGCAGAGAAAGGCGGCCTTGTAGCCCGCCGCGACGGCGCGGACGTAATTGGCGCGATCGTCGGCGCGGACCGACTGCGGCGACTGCGCCATGGCAGGCATGGCCACGGCAAGGAGGGTGGAAGGGGCGATCAGGGCGGCGAGGGCGAAGGTGCGGCGCATGGTGACGGTCATTCCATCCCGCGCGCCGCAGGGCAATGCGTGATTGGCCGGCTTGGCGGTTACGAAGCGACGACGGCCGGAACCCGGGGGTAGGTGACGACAGCGTTCGCGGCGAGGGGCGCGGGGCGACCGTAGAGGAAGCCTTGCCCCATCTGGCAGCCCAGCCGCTTCAGCGCGAGCGCCTGGCTCTCGGTCTCGATCCCCTCGGCGACCACGCATTTGCCGAGCCCGCGGCCGAGGCCGACGATCGCGCGCACGATCGCGGTCGTCCCGCCGCTCAGCTGGTCGATGCCGGCGATGAACGACTGGTCGATCTTGATGCGGTCGACGGGCAGGCGGCGGAGATGGACCAGCGAGGCATAGCCGGTGCCGAAATCGTCGAGCGCGATGCAGACGCCGGCTTCGTGCAGCGCTTGCAGATTGGCGAGAATGCTGTCGGCGGCGCGGTCCAGCATGACACCCTCGGTCACCTCCACGCACAGCGACGACGGCGCGACGCCGTGATCGGCAAGCCGGTCGAGCACGCGCCGTGCCGCGCGCGGGCCGGATAGCTGCGCCGAAGTGAAGTTGACGGCAAGCACCCCCAGGTCCGCGGCATCGTCGCGCAGGCGGGCCAGCGCCAGGTCCAGCACGTGGTCCTGGATACGCAGCCCGATCCGCTCGGCGACCAGCACGTCGGCGAAGCGCGCCGGCGACATCAGTCCGTGCACGGGATGGTTCCAGCGCAGCAACGCCTCGTGCCCGCAGATCGCAGCGTCGTGCAATGACACGATCGGCTGGAGATGCAGCTCGAACTCGCCGCGGATCAGCGCCGCCTCGGCATCGCCCGCGAACTCGGTGCGCAACTCGCGGAGGCTGCGCTGCAACGGGTCGTAGCGGCAATGACGCCCGCGCCCGATGCGCTTGGCAGTGTAGAGCGCGAGGTCGGCGTTCTGGAACAGCAGGTCGAGCGCCTGTGCGTCTTCCGGATAGCGGGTCGAGCCGATGCTAAGCGACATGGTGCCGGTCTGGTCGGCGAAGGACCAGCTTTCGCCCTGAGCGGCGGCGATCGCCTGGATCAGCGCCGCGGCGGCGTCGGGACCGCCGGGACACAGGATCGCGAACTCGTCGCCGCCGATGCGGCACACCCGCGCATCGGGAAGCGCCTGCGTCGCGTCCGACAGAGCGGCAGCGATCGCGCGGAGAAGCGCGTCCCCGGCCGCATGGCCGAGCCGATCGTTCACGTCCTTCAGATAGTCGACGTCGATCAGGAACAGGTCGAACGGCGCCGCCTCCGCGATCAGCCGCTGAGTCTGATCCTGGAAGGCGGCACGGTTGCCGAGCCCGGTGAGAAAATCGGTATGCGCCGCGAAACGCAGCGCGTTAGCCTCGGCGCGGTCGACCTCGTGTCGCTGGCGCGCTTGCTCCAGCGTCTGGCGGATCAGGCGGAAGCGGTCGGCGATCGCCAGCGACAGCACCAGCGCCTCGAACGCCAGCGCGGCGAAGCTTGCCATATCGACGCGATCGTCCTGCAACGTCAGGCCGAGATTGCGCGCCAGCCGGAGCAGGAACACTGCGATCACCGGACTCCAGCCGACCAGGTAGAACCAGACCACCCGGCTGCCGCGCCGCGCGGCGATCGCGCTGGTCAGCAGCAGGATCACCATGCTGAGCGCGATGACATAGTTGAACAATCGATCCGCGAGAACCGGCGGAAACACATGATCGGCGGCCGCCATACAGCCCAGCGCCGCGGCCCCGCCCGCCAGCGCCCGGGCGATCCGGACCAGCGCACGCGGCAACACGCTTTCTTCGATCACCGCCAGGAGAAACATGGTGGCCGCCGCCACCAGCAGCCCGATGAGGACGAAATCGACGCGCACCGCCCATGGCCCGACGAGCCCCGGCACGACGAACGCCGCCATGTTCGTCCAGACGAGACCATAAGCGAGCGCCACGGCGACCCACAGCAGGTACCAGCGCTGGAACGCGTGCCGGTGCCCGGTGTGGATCACCGTGTTGTAGAGCAAGGCCGACAGCAACGTTCCCACGAACACGCCCATCAGCAGCATCCAGCCGCTGACCGTTGCGGCCAGCGCATCTGCCGAGATGGCGGTCACCTTGCGCATCAGCGAAAGGTCGTCGATCCGCTGGAACCCGATGTACAACGCGCGGATATCGCGACCGGCGGGTGCGATGGCGAAGCGCAGCACGCCACCGGGCGACCAGTTGCTCGCCAGATCGGTCGCGGCGTGTACGTGGAAAGTCGAACCGCGATCGGTGACGGTGAGGATCGCGAGCCGGTCGAAACGGGTCTGGTCGATCAGCAGGTTCCAGCGCGGCGGAAGGTCGCCGAGCCGTTTGACGTCGAGCCGCAGCCATAGCCACCTGTCGCTCCGCGTCGGCTGTCCGGTACCGCATTGATATCGCGCCGCTATCACGGCGCGCGCGTCGGGAGTGGTGTCGAGCGTGGCCGTGCAGACTCGCCCGCGCAGGTCGACCACCGTGGCGGACGCCGAACCTGGCGCCAGACCGGCGAGCAGCAGCAACCATGCGAGCGCGAGCGCCCGGAGCTTCGACTTCACCCTTCCGGTCCCTCGCGACGGATGACGTGACCGGCGCTATCAGGAAGAAGCTAACGTAAGACAACCTTTATGCGTGGCAGCGCAACATGGCGATAACGATCAGGCGGCATGCAGTCGCTCGGCAGTGACGGCGGCGACCGCATCGGCGAGCGCGTGGAGCGATCCGAACTGGAAGCCGATCTGCGACGTATAGGCCGCGCACATCGCCAGTCGCGCCGCACGATCCTCGTCGTCGAGGCGGTGCGTGCGCGTCGCGGGCGCGGACGGCAGGTCGCTCGCGCGGGTGAGGTAGGGCCAGTCTTCCCACAACAGCAATGGCCGGCCGATCGCCGCCAGCGCGTCACGGACCAGCCAATGGTCGACATGGTCGCCGATCGCGAGCGGCCCGAGGAGCACGTCGGGCGCCAGCGTGTCCACCTGCGCGGCCAGAGCCCCGGTCAACGTCGCCGGCATCGTGTCGTCATTTCGTCGCGGCCCGAACAAGGCGTGCGCGCTGCCATAGCCGCGGTGCGGCGCCTCCAGCAGCGGAAGGTGGACGGCCTGCGCGCCGATCACCGAACAGGCGGCGCGATCCTCGGCGCGGCGCAGCGCCATGTAGTCGACCTCGGCATCCACCCCCTTGTCGAGCTGGCACGCCAGCGCGAAGCCGGTCGGCGCCGCGACGTTGCCGGTGAAGCAGGTGACGATCGTCACCCGGTCGCCGGCGCGGGCATGCGCGGCGAGCACTCCGCCGACCGAGAACGCCGCGTCGTCGAGATGCGGCGAGATGGCGACGACGTGCGTCACAGCAGATGCGGCTCGGCGCGGAACCGGCAGGGCGCGACCGGGATGTGAGGGTCGATGCCATGCGCCGGCAGGGTGCCGCGCAGCCCGTCGTAGATGCCGACGATCTGCGCCCCGACCGCGTGCCAGCTGTAGACGCGCCGGCACTCCGCGAGCGCCGCCTCGGCGAGGCGGGTACGCAGCGCGGGATCGGTGACCAGCCGCGTCAGCGCCTGCGCCAATGCGGTGATGTCGCCCGGATCGACGAGCAGCCCGTTCTCGCCATGGCGCAGGCAATCGACGACCCCGACCGCATGGCACGACAGCACCGCATGGCGGCTGGCCATCGCCTCCAGAATGGTGTTCGAAAACCCCTCGGCATAGGTCGGCGACACGAACACGTCATGCGCGCGGTAGAGATCGGGCACCGTGTCGTAATCGGCATAGCCGGTGAAGGTAACTCGTTCGCCGAGTGCCAGATCGTCAGCCAGCGCCTTCGCCGCGTCGAGGTCCGGCCCGATCCCCGAGATCGTGCAGCGCCAGTCGCCCGCGACCGCCGGCAGCGCGTCGAGCAGGTCGAGCACGCCCTTCCGCCGGTCGACGCGGCCGTGATAGAAGAGCCGCACCGGGCCTCCCGACGGCGCCGCAGGGGTGAAGCGATCGGTGTCCACCGCGCCGGGGACGATGGTGAAGCGGTCGAGCGCGGTGCCGAGCCGCTCGTGAACCTCGCGTGCGAAGCTCTCGCCGCCGATCAGCAGCGCGCCGGCACCGTCGAGCACACGCCGCATCGCAACCCGGTGCGTCTCGCAGCACGAGCCGACCCAATGGCCATCCCCGCCCTGGATCGAGACGACGCAGGGCACCCCGATCCGCTGCGCGGCGAGCAAGGTCGCCCAGCCGGTCGGATAGCCATATTGCGCGTGGAGCACGTCGAAGGGGGCGGCGGCGTGTTCGCGCTCGATCGCGGCGATCATCGCGTCGACGTCGCGCTCGAAATCGCCGCCGTCCTGCTCGCCGAGCGCCTCCAGCCCGACGACGCGCACGCCCGGCACCGCCGGGGGCGGACCGCCGCCATAGACGCGCGCGCGTGCCGGATCGCCGTAATATTGGCTGACCATCACCACGTCATGCCGGTGCGCGACCAGTTGCCGCAGCAGGTTGATCGCATAGATCGACATGCCCGAGATCGCGGGGAAGAAGCGGCGTGAGACGAAGCAGATCCTCATCGCGCGATCGCCCGCAGATAGGCGATCGATTCGGGGATGGCAGCATGTGCGCGCGGGCTTTCGCGCGACAGCTCGACGCAGACCAGTCGTTCGAAACCGATGTCGTCGAGCGCGGTCAGGACCGCGGGTATGTCCATGTCGCCTTCGCCGAACGGCAGATGCGTGTGGTCGCCGCGACGCATGTCCTCGATCGCCACCGTGCCGAGCCGCGCGGCACAGGCGCGGACCGCTTCGGCCGGATCGACGTCCTGCGTGACGAGGCAATGGCCGGTGTCGAGCGCGAGCCGGAGCCGCGGGTGGCGGGCGGCGAGCGCGTCATAGTCCGCGACCGTTTCGACCAGCATGCCGGGCTCGGGCTCGAAACTGGCGTCGACGCCCGCCTTCTCGGCGTGGTCGAGGACGCGTGCCACGCCCTCATCAAGCCAGCGGTGCGCCTCCGCGCGATCGACCCCGGGTTGCGGGACGCCCGCCCAGAAGGAGACGGTCTCGCTGCCGAGCATGGCGGCGATATCGAGCGCGCGGTGGAGAAAGGCGACGCGGCGCGCGCGTCCGTCGGCCTCGGGCGCGAGCAAGGTCGGCTCGTGCTTGCGGCGCGGGTCGAGCAGGTAACGCGCGCCGGTCTCGATCACGCTGCCCAGCCGCAGGTCGGCGAGCAGTGCCGCGATCCGCTCGGTCTCGCGCTCCCATGTGGGCGCGAACGGATCGAGGTGATGGTGGTCGAGCGTCAGGGCGACGCCGTCGTAGCCGCAATCGGCGATCAGCCGCAGCGCATCGTCGAGCCGGTGGTTGGCCGCACCGTTGGTATTATAGGCGAAGCGGAGCGTCATGCGCGCGCCTCCGCCCATCGGACGTGGTGGGCCTCGGGCTCGCGATAGAGCGGGTAGAGCGGCCCGACCAGCCGGTCGGCGGCCGCGGTGTCGAACAGCGGATGACCCAGCCGCTCGGCATCCGCGGGCGAGAGCCGGATGCGGCGCAGGGCGGCGCCTTCTTCCTGCCCGAACCGGATCAGCGGGGAGCCGAGCGCGAGCAGCTTCTCGGTGTTGCGCGCGCCGATCCGGTAATAGCTCATCGTCTCTACCTCCATGCCGGGCACGATCACCTTGACGACGGTCACCGCGCGGTCGGGCGGGCTCATGTCGACGTAGAGGACGTCGAATCCGGCCGCCTCGACCGCGGCGCGTGCGGTGCGGGCGCGGGCGTGGCCGTCGGGGGCGGGCTGCGTCGGCAGGTCGGCGAAGCGGTGCGAGGAGCGCTCGGACAGCATGTTGCCGGCCAGCCAGCCGCGCAGTTCGGATGCGTCGCGCGCCGACCAGTCGCGCATCGCGTCGAAGGCGCGGGTGTCGCTCGACTTCGCGGCGCCGCCGGCCTGTGCCATGAAGCGCGCGACATAGCCCTCCGGGGCGACCTGCGCGACGAGATCGGCCGGGCCGTGCGCGAATGCCTTGCGCGCGCGGCTGGCGGCATATTCGGTCAGGCTTTTCTCGAGCGCGGCGGTGCGATCGGCGTGGCAGGCTTCTCCGCATGCGGTGACCATGATCGGGGCGGCGGGCGGCGCGTGGGTGTCGACCCCGACGCAATAGAGGTTCGGAAGGCCGAACTGGTCGGCGGCGAACTTCGGCATCGCACGGATGCCGGCCGCCGCGAAGCGGTCGAGGATCGCGCGGGTCGAGGCGACGAGGTCCGCGTCGGCGAGGTCGAGCGTGACCCCGCGGTCGAGCGCACGGAACAGCACGCCGTTGCCGTCGCGCTGGAGGATCTCGCACAGTCCGTGCCCGACCGCCCAGTCGAGGTCCGGTCCGGCGCCCATGCCGTTGGAGATGATCGTCGTGAAGGGGCGATAGCCGGGTGTCAGCTCCTTGGATGAATAGGCGGCGAGATCGATGGGAACGAGGACGATGCTGTCATCCGCCCAGCGCTTCGCCGCCACCCATTCCAGTTCCGTATCGTGGTCGACCGGCGACCCGGCGGGAAGGCAGAGCGTGAACGGATCGGCGACCGCGCGGGCGCCCAGTGCCCGGGCGAGCGCGCGGTAGCTGCCACGGGTCTTTTCGCGGGCACCCAGGGTCAGGGTAGGCCAGACCATTTCGGCGATTTCGCCCAAACCGCCGAGAACCGCGGCCTCGTCGGTGGCGCCGTAGCCGACGCCATACGGCATGATGCCGGCAAGTGCCCGATCCTCGGGGAAGAGCGCGACGACCCAGACGGGGAGGCCGAGGCGATCGAGCGGATGGATCGGGAAGGCGACGACATCGCCTTTCGGAAAGGCGTCGAGATAGGCGTGCGCGGCGCTTCCCAGCCCGTCGGGCAGCCCGCACCTCACAGCGGCAGCCTGTGCACGCCGGGCGCACGCGACAGACCGTCGTCCAGCGCGGCGAGCGCGACCGCGCGGTCCACCTCGGGCGCATATTCGAACGGCGTGAGCAATGCGTCGAAATCGAGCGGGGCGATCGTGTCGCGATACTGGCGCAATTCCATGTGGGTCAGCGGAATGTCCTTGTGGAAGGCCTTGTGGCTGGAGATCGCGTGGGAGCGGCCGGCGGCGTCCTGATCGATCTTGAACATATCGCCGCAGAACAGCCGGCGGCCGGGGGCGTCGTGGAGGCAGGCCTGCCCCTCGTAATGCCCGCCGACATGGTGGAGCGTGTAGCCTGGGGCGAGCGCGAGCCGGTCGTCGAAGGGCATATTGACCCGGAACGCCTTGGTCATGCGCAGGTCGAGCCGCTGGATCGCAACGACGTCCGGCGCAAACACGCGCTGGAGCTGGAAGAGCGCACCATAGCCGTGCGCATGGCTGGCCGACAGGAAACGGATGCCGCCTAGCGCGCGGAGCTGCGCCAGCATCGCGGCGGAATAATAAGGCGCGGCCTCGAACGCGATGTTGCCGCCGTCGCGCACGATCAGCCAGCCGGTACCCGCGAGCCCGAGCGCGGGAGAGGTGGTGAACGCCCACAGCCCCGGCGCCACCTCGCGGACGGTGCCGTCGTGGGTAGCGGCGACGTCCGCCTCGGGAAGGAAGCGCCAGCCGTCGGCGGGCAGGTCGTTGCGGACATCGGTGCACACCGGGCAATCGGGCGGTGCGAAATGATGCTGCCAGAAGCCGCAGTGCGCGCAGGCGAACCAGCTCAGCGGCATCGCCGCGCCTTCGTATATGCGCGGTCGAACAGCCGCATCAGCATGAGGTCGCGCTCCATCGAGAAATCGTGGCGGCCCCCGCGCGCCGCGGCCATGAAGGCGGCGGCCTGCGCGGCGAACGGGGAGAGATCGGCGTCGAAGGGCAGGGCGGTTTCGGTGCCGCGCTCGCCGCAACGCCGCACCAACGTGCCGCCGGGCGTCTGCCCCATCGTGTCGGTGGCGACGAGCAGCCCGCGCTCGCCCAGCACCTCCAGCCGGCGGCGCGGCAGCACCTCCGGGCAATTGTAGGCGACATGCGCCTGCATCAGCACGCCGGAGGCGGTGCGCGCGGTCAGCATCCCGCCGTCGTCGACCGGGTAATCGTGGATGCGGCGCTGGAGCATGATCGACAGGTCGACCAGCGGCTCGGCAAGCAGATATTGGGTGAGGTCGAGCCCGTGGAGCGCGAGGTCGATGACCGCGCCACCACCGGCGCGCACGGGATCGGCACGCCAATTGTCGGCGGTCCAGGACGGACCGACCCAGCAGGCATAGACGATCCGCACCGCGATCGCGCGGCCGATCGCGTCCCCGGCGATCGCCTGCGCCAGCGCGCGGTGCGCGGGGTGGTGACGCTGATCGAAGGCGGTGCCGTAGAGCGTGTCGCCGACCGCGCCGGCCATCGCCTCGGCATCGGCGAGCGTGGCGGCGAGCGGTTTCTCGCAGAGGACGGGCACGCCGGCGGCGACGCAGGCGCGAACGGGTTCCAGATGCGCGTCGTTCGGGGTGGCGACATAGGCGAGGTCGCAGATGCCCGCGGCGACCATCGCCCCGACCGTGTCGAAGGCCGCGATGCCGCGTGCCGCGGCATCGGCGCGCGCGGCGGGCGAGCGGTCGACGACCGCGCTCACCCGCCCGCCCGACGCGGCGATGCCGGGGGCCATATGGTCGCGTGCGACCCAGCCCCAGCCGATGATGCCCCAGCGCATCACCAGCGCTCCGGCAAATCGACGACGCGCCGCACGCGGATGTCGTCCTCGGCGCCACCGGGCCGTGCGAAGCGGCAGCCGGCGGCATATTCGTCGCGATAGCGCGGCGAGGGCCAGCGGACCTGACCGTCGTCGCCGAGCAGCGGATTGCGGCGCAACGTCGCGCCGGGCGGGGGCAGCGCCAGTCCGCCGTCGATCGCGCACGCCGCCCCCGCGCCCTCGACCAGCGACCATGCCTCGATTGCGGGGTCATCGCGCCACGAGGTCTCGGGCGGCACGCCGCGCGTCATCAGCGCGTCGACGAGCGCCCGTTCGTCGTGGACGCGCGCCGCGGGGAACAGGTCGCGCCATTCGGCGGCCGGACGCGCCGGACCTTTCGCGCCGCCCGCGACGCCGACATTGTGCAGATGGCTGATCGCGAGCGTACCGCCCGGCGCGACGGCACCCCGCAAGCGCCCGGCGACGCGCGGCTGATCGGGGAGGAAGTAGAAGGCGTCGTGGCACATCACGAGGTCGAAGCGCTGCGTCGCGATCGGCCACGGCGCCGCGGCGTCGAAGACGACGTAGTCGGCGGCGGGGGCGATCCAATGCTTCGCCAGCCAGCATTTGGCGAAGACGACATCGGCGCCGAGGCAGGCGGTGCCGCACCGTGTCAGGTCGCGCAGATAATGGCCGATGCCGCACGCCAGCTCGAAAGCGGTCGCGGGCGCGGTGTCGTAGGCGGCGAGCAGCGCCAGCCCGGCGAGATAGGTCGGGTCGCTCCAGCGATAGGCGAAATAGTCGGCGACCGGCCCCATCCGCAGCAAGGCCATCGCCGCGCGCAAGGTCAGCGTGTCGCGTTCGCGGACCAGCCGCTTCAACTCGGACAGGTCGGTCGCCGGGCCGGTCCACCACGCGTCCTGGTCGGTGAGCAGCGCGACCAGCGCGTCGTCGGGGCAGCCGGCGTCGAGATGGTCGAGCGCGACCGCGACCAGCCCCTCGCTGTCGGTGCGCAGATAGGGGATGCCGTCGACCACCGGCCAGCGCTCACCGGGCGCGGCCAGCGAGTGCGGCGTGTCGGCCACCAGCGCGCGCCCGGTGCGCGGCGACTGCCAGACGCGCGTCACAGCCACCCGGCGTCGGCCACGATCCGGTCGTGGAACGGCTTGACCGGTCCGTCGTGGACCAATCCGTACTCGCCGAGCACGACCGGCATGGTGAGCTGCGCGGCGCGACCGTGCTGCTCGATCTCCAGCACACGGTCGAGCACGTCGGCGATGTGGAAGGCGCGTGCCTCGGGCGTCGCATCGCCGGCGATGGGGGCCAGTGCGGCCTCGACCTGTCGCGCGAGGTCCGGCGAGCAGGCCGCCACCTCCGCCAGCGCGGCGACGCGGGCGTGGGCGATCGCGGCGTCGAGCCGGTCGCCCAGCAGCATCTCGCCCGAATAGCCGCTGTCGGGCATGTCGGCGTTGTGGAAATGGTGCGCCATGCCGGCGAGGAACACCGACGTGGGATCGGCATCCTGCCAGGCGCTTGCCAACACGCCGTAGACCGCGACGATCAGGCAATGTTCGGCGTGGTTCTCGGGCGGTTGCAGCAGGATGCGCGGCCGGCCGGGGCAGGTGACCCCGGCACGCGGCTGACGCGCCAGCCGGGTGACGAACGGTGCGGTCACGCCGGTCGCGGGGCGGCCCAGCGCGAGCGCGGCGCGCAGGCGATCGCGCAAGGACGCGGGCACGTCTCCGGTCACCTCGTCGAACGCGCGCGCCACAATCGCGAGCGCGTCGTCGGCGAGGCCGAGTGCGTGCAGCGTCGCGAGGTCGAGGTCCCCGAGCCGCGCCGAGACGATCGCCGCGGCGGTCACCTGCTCCATGACCTGTGCGGGCGAATCGCCGCCGAGCAGCGCGACCCAGCCGGCGACGAACAGTCGCTCCGCGATCGAGCCGGGGGCTGCTGCGGAGCGGATCCGCTTCAGGTCGCCCAGCTCGCGCAGGAACGGCAACGCGGCCGGGGTCAGGCCGGTGGCAGTCACGAAGGGGTGCGATCGAGCCACCGGTCGAGGATCAGCTGCTGCTCGGGAAAGCCGTGCACCGGCTCGCGTCCGCCCGCGGTCTGCGGCAGCTTGAAGAACACGCCCATCTGCTCCTGAACACCGCCTTCGCCGCGTTGCTGCGCCAGATCGAGGCAGCGCGCGATCTCGATCGCAAGCGGGGCGGCGAGGATCGAGTCCTTGCAGAGGAAGTTGAGCTTCAGCTGCATCTTCTGACCCATGAAGCCGGTCAGGTCGATATTGTCCCACGCTTCCTTGTCGTCGCCGCGCGGGCGGTAATAATGGATCATGACGATGTGATCCTCGACGGGATAGCCGAGGATCTGGTTCAGGACGCTGCCCTTGGTGCCGAGCTTCGATTGCAGCGACTTGGGATCGTCGAGCGCGAGGCCGTCGGAATTGCCGAGGATGTTGGTCGAGAACCAGCCGTCGACGTGCAGCGCCCGGTCGCGCAGCGCCGGCGCGATGACGGTCTTCATGAACGTCTGCCCGGTCTTCCCGTCCTTGCCCGCGACGGGCACGTTGCGCTCTGCGGCGAAGGCGGCGAGCGGCGCGACATCGGCGGCGACCGAGGGGGTGAAATTGGCATAGGGCGTACCGGCGTCGATCGCCGCATAGGCGTAGAGCATGGCCGGGCTGATCGCGGCATCGTCATCGTCCAGCCCGCGCTCGAACGCCTCGCGCGATTGCAGAGCGGCGTCATCGGCGTGCGGCACGCGCTCGGTCGAGGCGAGGTTGACGACCACGACCCGATCGAGGTTCCGCTCCTCGCGGAAGCGGCGCAGGTCGTCCTGGATCTGCGCCACGACGCCGCGGTGCCCGCCCGACAGCTTGTTGGTGCCGTCGATGTTGGCGCAGTAGCCGGTGCTGCCGGCCGCCTTCCACGGCCGCATCGTGTTCAGCGCGGCGGCGCCGTCGGCCAGCTCCTTCTCGCCGATCACGCCGTGCTTCAGCGCGCAGGCGCCGAGCGTGTCGTCGGCGAGGTCCCAGCCGCCGAACTCCATGTCGCGATAGGCCGCCATGCCGGCGATGTCGCGGTCGGCGAGCGGCAGCCCGTCGAGGCTGTTCGAGCCGGCCTTGATCATCTCGATACCCGCGATCGCCGTGGTCGCGACGGCACCGCCGACTCCCACGATCGCCACGCCCAGCCGTTCCGCCATGTCATCCATCCCCACCAGGCCCGAAGCGAGCCGTCCGTGATGCGACAATCACGGCGGCGGGGCGGGGTTCAGGAATTATCGGCCAGGTCGGCCAAATAGTTACATAGGCGGCACATAGGTCACCTCTTCACGCGTCGGCGGTAACCTAGGTCATTTCCGCAGCGGCGGGCGAGGGTTGTGCGCTCCCCGGCGCGGGCAGCCAGTCGGTCGCGATCTCGCCGTGGCGATCGTTGAAGCCGACGAGCGCGCACAGCCGCTCGACATCGGTGATGCGGATCACGCGACCGGCGCGCTGGACCAGGCCGGTTTCCTCCAGCGCCTTGAGCGAGCGGTTGACGTGGGTCTTGGTCAGCCCGACCGCGTCGCCCAGGTCCTGCTGCGTCAGCGGCAGCTCGAAGGTGGCGCCGTCGATGCCGTCGACGACACGCAGCCGCGAACGGATGTCGAGCAGCAGCGTCGCGATCCGGGTCATGCCGTCGGTGCGCCCGACCGAGGTCAGCCGATCGGCGACCGCGACCTGTTCGGACACCGACACCGCATACAGCAGCGCGCCCAGCCGCGGATGTTGGCGAAAGAGCCGCCCGAAGGCGGCCTTGGGCATTTCGAACAGGGTCGCGCCGCTGACCGCCTGCAACGTCGCGGCGCTGCGTCCCCACGCGATCGACAGCGTGGTGGTGATGTCGCCGACGAAATAGAAGCGCAGGATCTGCCGCTGGCCGTCGGGCAATTGCACCGATCCGTGCAGCCAGCCGCTGGCGACGACGAACAACGTGTCGCAGGCCTCGCCCTCGCGCACCACGATCTCGCCGGGCGCGAAGGACCGCTCGCGCCGCTCCAGCCAGCGCAGCGCCTCACGTTCGGAGAAGGTGAGGTCGAGATGATAGGCGAGGCGGGTTTCCAGCGAGCTCATCGTCATGCACCGCTGAACGCCGATGTCGCGCGGTCGCTCCGCGGCGGGCGTTCAGCCGGCCACGCGCAGGAGGAGGTCGTCCTCGGCGACGATCTCGATCGGCTTGCCGGCGCGGCGCAGCGCCTCGGCACGCTTGTAATCGGCGTGCGCGTGGACGAAGCGGCCATAGGGCTGCGCATTGCTGACGACCAGCATCGTCGCCGTGGTGCCCACCGAGGCGACGATCCGCGCGCCGTGCGCGGCGAGCCGGAACGCGAGCGGGCCGTCGCGCGCGGCGCCCAGGATCGCGATGCGCTGCCCCTTCAGCGGCCCGTCCGCGGTCGGGGGCGGGGCGGAGCGGCCGCGGTTGGAGACGGGGGCGAGCCAGCCCGCCAGGTCGATGCCGGTATGCGCCATCGCGCGGACGACCACCATGCCGGCGGCGCGCGCGTCGCTCAACGCGTCGTGATGCTTGTGGCGCAGCTTCAGGAAGCGGGTGAGCGTGTCGAGACGGTGGCTCGGCAATTCCGGCCACGCGCGCTTGGCGACGCGCACGCTGTCCAGCCAGGTACAGGCGATCGGCGGAAGGTCGTGCTGCGCGCAGGCGGCGGCGAGCGCGCCCTTGTCGAAGAAGGAGTGCGCGACGGTCACGCGGCCCGACAGGCACGCACTGACCGTGGCATGGACATCGGCGAAGGTCGGTTTGCCGACGACATGGTCGCTGGTGATGCCGTGGATGCGGACGTTGAAGGGCGAGAATTCGTCGCACGGGTCGAGCATCGTCTCCCACGCGAACACCTCCGCGCCGCCGCGGAACCCGACGATGCCGATCTGGCAGATGCTGCCGACGCGTGAGCAGGCGGTCTCGACATCGATGACGACGAAGTCGACGGGCGGCAGCGGATCGGGCAGGACGGGGTACACGCGCGGGAACATAGCAGGTCCGTCGCAACGCGCCAGCGGGCGCGGCAATCGGGTCCGGCGGCGGGGGCCACCGCCCCTACCGCCGGCCGTCGTTCATCTCCCTATTGCGAGCGATCAAGCGTTCAGAACGGCTCAAGCCGAGCGTCGCCGGCTCGCCGGCCTGGGCGACCTGCTGTGGCGCGTGCCGCCGCCGGGCTGTCACCACCAGGTGGCGTAAAGCGCGACCAGGATCAGGACGATGCCGAGGCAGGCGACGTTGAACCCGGTCGTGGTGCGGAAGTCGACGTCGCGCACCGTCACGCGGTTGGCATCGGCGCGCGAAGGGACCACCAGCGACAGTACGACCGCCAGCGCCAGGCTGAGGAAGAAGACCCAGCTCATGCGGTTGAGGAAGGGCAGGTCGGGGACGGCGGCGCGCAGGACGTAGGACAGCACCACCGATGCGACCGCCGCGCCGATCGCCCCGGCCTCGTTGGCGCGCTTCCAGAACAATCCCAGCAGGAAGATGACGGTGATCCCCGGCGTGAAGAAGCCGGAGAATTCCTGGATGAACTGGAACGCCTGGTCCGACTGGCCGATCAGCGGCCGCGCGGTCAGCATCGCGATCGCGATCGACACGCAGGCGGCAACGCGGCCGACCAGCACCAGCCGACGCTCGTGCGCGGGATCGGCGGGCGCACCATCCGCGCCACGCGGCAGGCGCTTCGCATAGAGATCGAGCGTGAAGATCGTCGCGATCGCGTTGATCTTCGAAGCGGTCGAGGCGATGATCGCCGCGATCAGCGCCGCGAAGACGAGCCCCAGCAGCCCGGGCGGCAGCAGCCGCAGCATCGTCGGATAGGCCTGATCGGGCTTCGCGAGGTCGGGCGCGAGCACGACCGCGGCGATGCCGGGCAGGACGATCACCAGCGGCATCAGCAGCTTC
Organism: Sphingomonas sp. BE138; assembly: GCF_031456125.1. Taxonomy (NCBI): domain Bacteria; kingdom Pseudomonadati; phylum Pseudomonadota; class Alphaproteobacteria; order Sphingomonadales; family Sphingomonadaceae; genus Sphingomonas; species Sphingomonas sp. BE138. The sequence continues at coordinate 42,279 of NZ_JAVDUC010000003.1, read as the reverse complement.
AGGAACGAGGCGAAGACGATGCCCTTCTGTGCCTCTGCCACGCTCTTGGCGGCGAGCGCGCGCTGGATGATATATTGGTTGAACCCCCAATAGCTGAGGTTGGCGATCCACATGCCGCCGACCAGCACCGCCAGACCGGGAAGTTCCTTGTAGTGCGGGTTGTCGGGCGACAGGATCATGTCGAAATGGCCCGGCACGCGCCGCGTCAGTTCGCCGAAACCGCCGATGATGCCCGCGTCGCCGCCGATCGCGCGCAGCGTCAGCGCGGAAACCAGCAGGCCGCCGAGCACCAGCAGCGTGACCTGGACGATGTCGGTCAGCGCCACCGCCTTCAGCCCGCCGCGCAGCTGATAGAGGACCGCGAAGGCGCCCAGTCCGACGAGCGCGACGTTCTGATCGATCCCCGCGACCTGATTGACCGCGATCGAGCCGAGCCAGATGATCGAGGTGAGGTTCACGAAGATGTACAGCGCCAGCCAGAACACCGCCATGATCGTGCGGATGTTGCCGCCGTAGCGCTGCTCCAGGAACTGCGGCATCGTGTAGATCTTGTTGTGCAGGAAGATCGGCAGGAAGAACTTGCCGACGATCAGCAACGTCGCGCCCGCCATCCATTCGTAGGAGGCGATCGCCAGCCCGATCGCATAGCCCGAACCGGCCATGCCGACGATCTGTTCGGCGGAGATATTGGCGGCGATCAGCGACGCGCCGACGGCCCACCACGGCAGCGCCTTCGACGCGAGGAAATAGTCGGAGCTGTCCTTGCTCTCGCCGGCCTTGTCGCGGCTGACCCATTGCGCCAGCACGAAGATGCCGATCGCATAGCCGATCACCACGACCAGATCGATCGTCTGCAACGTCATTCCGCATCCTCCCCGCGGTGGAGCGACGTGTGTAGACGAAGGCGGCGCGGAGTCCACGTCGGCGGCTATCCGGCTGCGATTGCTTGTAAACGAGTGGCCACGCGCTAAGCCGGCGCGCGACATCACACGTCGCGGCACGGCGACGAACGGGAGAAGCATGATGCGCACGGCACTCGGGCTCGGGCTCGCCCTTCTGATCGCAACCCCGGCCGCGGCGCGCCCGGCGGACAACGTGCTGACGGCGCAGGAACAGGCGCAGGGGTGGCGGCTGCTGTTCAACGGGCGCGACCTCAGCGGGTGGCGGTCCTATGACGGATCGGCGCCGGCGGCGACCTGGACGGTCAAGGACGGCGTGCTGACGCTGACCAAGTCGGACGGACAGATGAGCGGGACCGACCTGGTCACCGCCGAGACGTTCGGGGCGTTCGAGCTGACGCTGGACTGGAGGGTCGAGCGCGGCGGCAACAGCGGGGTGCTGTACCTGGCGCGCAACGTGGCCGGCGCGCCGCTGCTCTATGAGACCGGGCTGGAGATGCAAGTGCTCGACGATGCGGCACATCCGGACGGCAAGATCCCGACGCACCGCGCCGGTGCGCTCTATGACATGACCGTCCCGCCCGCGGGCGTCGTGCGGCCCGCAGGAAGCTGGAACCATGCGCGGCTGCTGGTCGAGGGCGGGCGTATCCGGCAGTGGCTGAACGGCACCCCGACCGCCGACGTCAGCTATGGCGACGCCGCGTGGCGGCAGCGGGTCGCGGGGTCGAAGTTCGCGAAGATGCCGCTGTTCGGCACCTTTTCCAGCGGCGTGATCGGGCTACAGGATCACGGGGAGCCGGTCGCGTTCCGCAACATCAAGCTGCGGCGGATCGCGGGCTCGGCCGTACGGTAACCCTTAGCCGGCGCGTTTGGAGACGAGCCGCAGCAGGCGGCCGTCCGCGCCGTCCTCCAGAATCCACAAGGCGCCGTCCGGACCGGCCATCACGGCACGGACGCGCGCACCCATGTCCCAACGCTCCGCCTCGCGCGCGACCGCGCCGTCGAAGGCGATGCGGATCAGCGCGGTGGAGGCGAGCCCGCCGACGAACGCCGACCCGCGCCATTCGGGAAACATGTTGCCGTTGTAAAAGGCAAGGCCGGCCGGCGCGATGACCGGGTTCCAGTAAAGAGCGGGTTGCTGGAACCTGGTATTGCCCGCGTGCGACGGGATCGGGGTGTCGTCGTAGTTCTTGCCGTAGGACGCCAGGGGCCAGCCGTAATTGCGGCCCCCCTCGATCAGGTTCAGCTCGTCGCCGCCCTGCGGCCCCATCTCCGTTTCCCACAGCCGGCCCTGCGCGTCGAAGGCCAGCCCGTACGGGTTGCGGTGCCCGGTGCTCCAGGTTTCCGCGGGGGTGAGATTGGGGCCGGCCAGGGTGATCTTGCGCACCGGTGCCTTGGCAGCGGCGCCGGTGTTCTCGGGCGGGTCGATGACGCCGATCGTGGTCGCGCCGGTCTTGCCGGCGGCCGGGTTGCCGGGCGCCGGCTTGCCGTCGAGGGTGAGGCGCAGGATCTTGCCGAGCGCCTGATCGGGGTCCTGCGCGGGGGTGAAGCGCTGCCGCTCGCCGGAGGTGAGGAACAGGTAGCGGCCATCGGGCGAGAAGGCGATATAGCCGCCGAACTGCCCGCCCTTGCCACGCGGCAGCTGGCGCCAGATCACGTGCAGGTCCGTGAGCTCCGCGCCGTCGCCGTCCAGCGTCGCGCGGGCGAGCGCGAGACCGTCGCCGCCCTCGCCCGGCTCGGCATAGGTGAGATAGACGTGGCGGCTCTGCGCGAAGTCCGGGGCGGTCGCGACGAACAGCAGCCCGCCTTGCCCTTCGTCATGGACGCGCGGCACGCCGGCCACCGGCGTCTTGGCGCCCGCGGCGGTGACGAGCCACAACCGGCCGGACTTTTCGGTCACCAGCATCCGCTGGTCGGGCAGGAAGGCGAGCGCCCAGGGGCCGTCGAACGTGGCGACAGGCTGTGCGGTGAAGGGCCTGGTCGGCGCCGGCTTGGACGAACCGTAGTTGACCGGCGCCGCGGTTGCCTGCGCGGCGGGTTGCTGCGCGTCGTTCGCTGCACCGCAGCCGCCGAGCGCGAGGATTGTCACCATTGCCGCCGAAGAGAAACGAAGCACACGCCACCTGTCGAAGTTTCGGGCATGTTCTGCCGAATGGGCGCGGCGGCGACCAGCCGCTAAATATGTGATCTGGAACAATCCCGACGCGCTGCGCTGCTGGGCCTTGCCTCTGCGGTCGCGCCGCGCGACGAGATGATGTAACGCACCCGCCCGACGGACGATCGGAAGGGGGCACAGGCACGATGAACGGGGAAGACGGGAGCGCGGCGGCGCGCGCCTGGCGCAGGGAGGCGATCCGCCGGATCGAGGCGGACTTCAACCGCTCTGCGGACACGCACCTGATCCGCGTCGACCTGCCGCGGCATCCGACCATCCAATTGTACCTGAAGGACGAAAGCAGCCATCCGACCGGCAGCCTGAAGCACCGACTGGCGCGCTCGCTGTTCTTGTATGCGCTGTGCAACGCCTGGATCGGCGCGGACACGTGCGTGATCGAAGCGTCGTCGGGGTCGACCGCGGTCAGCGAAGCCTATTTCGCGCGGATGCTGGGCTTGCGCTTCATCGCAGTGGTGCCCGCGACCACCGCCGCGCCGAAACTGGACGCGATCCGCTTTTACGGCGGGGAGATTCATGCGGTCGACGATCCGCGCACCGTCCATGAGGTGGCGCACCGGCTGGCCGCGGAGACCGGCGGGCATTACCTCGACCAGTTCACCTATGCCGAGCGCGCCACCGACTGGCGCGGCAACAACAACATCGCCGAGAGCATCTTCGCGCAGATGGCGGCGGAGGAACATCCGGTGCCGTCGTGGATCGTCTGCGGGGCGGGCACCGGCGGCACCTCGGCGACGATCGGGCGCTATATCGGCTATCAGCGCCACGCCACGCGGCTGTGCGTGGCCGATCCGGTCCACTCGATCTTCCACCGCCACCATGCCGACCGTAGCGCGGTGTCGCTGCCGGAAGGCTGCGCCAGCTGCATCGAGGGGATCGGCCGCCCACGCGTCGAGCCGAGCTTCATTCCCGCGGTCATCGACCGGATGATCGCGGTCGACGACGGCGACAGCATCGGGGCGATGCGCGCGTTGTCGGCGCGGCTCGGGCGGCGCGTGGGAGGCTCGACCGGCACCAACCTGGTCGCGTGCGCGCAGCTGATCGCCGACATGGCCGCGGCGGGGCAGGCGGGGTCGATCGTGACGCTGCTGTGCGACGGTGGCGAGCGCTACGGCTGCACCTATTACGACGACGACTGGCTGGCCGCGCGCGGCATCGCGTGGCGCGACGCCGCGGCGGCGATGACGGCGCTGCTATCGGGCGCTCAATAGATGTCGCGGCGGTAACGGCCGTCCGCGAGCATCGCCTCCAGCCGCTCGTCGCCGAGGATCGCGGCGAGCGCGGCATGGACGGCGGGCGCCATGCCGGCGACGCTGCCGCAGACGTAGATCGCCGCGCCGCCCGCGACCGCTGCGGCGATGTCGGCGGCGGCGGCGGCGACGGCATCCTGCACGTAGCGGTGGCCGTGGCCAAGCCGCGACCAGGCGGCGGCCTGCCGCGACAGGACGCCGTCGGCGGCCAGCGCGTGGCGTTCGGCGGCGTGGAAATCGTCGTGGTCGGGATGGCGTTCGCCGAAGAACAGCCATGCCGGTGCGCCACCCGCCGATGCGCGCTCCCGCAGGTGCGCGAGCAGCCCGGCGAGCCCGGTGCCGTTGCCGATCAGGATCAGCGGCGTCGCCGCGTCGGCGGGGGCGTGGAAGCCGGGATTGCTGCGGATCCGCGCCTGCACGACGCCGTCGAGCGCCGCGCCCTCGGTCAGCCAGCCCGAGCCGAGCCCGGCAAAGCCGTCCGCGGCGCGACAGGCGCGCACGATCAGCTCGACCCGACCCGCCGCAGGCACCGAGGCGATCGAATATTCACGGTGCGGCAGCAGAGCGAGCGTGGCGGGATCGGCGGGCGCATCGCCGTCCGCCGGAAGCAGCCGCTGCATCAGCGATGCGCGGGTGGCGGCGGTGTCGGGCAAGCCGTTGGCGGCGATGAACGCGGCGACGCGCGCCGGGTCCTGCCGGGGCAGCACCTCCAGAATGTCGCCGGCCTGCCAATCGGCCGCGCCGTCGACAGGCGCGAGCGCGATATGCCAGGCGCCGGCGCCCGCGCTGCCGGCGTTGAGCATCCGGCGCTCGACCAGCCGCCACGCGGCCATCGGCGCGGGCGCCCAATCCGGCTGGTCGGTGCGTGCGCCCAGCCCGCCCAGCTGCTGCTGCCAATGGCGTTGCGCATCGGCGTCGTCGCCGTCCGCCTCTACCGGGTCGAACAGCCGCCGTGCGCCGGCGGCGTGAAGCCAGCGGTCCACCCGGTGCCCGAAGGCGCAGAAATCGGCATATTCGCGGTCGCCGAGCGCGAGCACCGCATAGGAGAGGTGCGGGAGGTCGGGGGCCGGCTCCGCCATCCGGCGCGCGAAGCCGCGCGCGGCGTCGGGCGGCTCGCCTTCGCCATAGGTGCTGGCGACGACGAACAATCGTGTCGCCGCGGCGAGCGTGGGCGCATCGAGCGCGGCGATCGGCATGACGCGAGCGCCCGGCAGCGCCTGCGCGGTGAGGCGGGCGATCCGCTCGGCGGAGCCGGTCTGGCTGGCGAAGGCGACGATCGTGGTCGGATCGCCGGTGCCCGCCGCATGACCGGGGGTCGGCACGGCCGCAAGCGCGCGCTTGCGGCGGCGGCGGTCGATGTAGAGCAGCAAGCCGGTGATCGTGAACAGCGGCATTGTGAGGCTGGCCAGCATCATCGCGACGCGGCCGACGATGCCGAAATAGGCGCCGCGGTGAATCTCCAGCACGCTGGCGGTGATGTCGGTACCGAGCGGCCGATCGGCGTAGCGCAGGTCGGAGACGATCGCGCCGGTGCGGCTGTCGATCGACAGGTCGTCCGACACGCGGTCGTGGCGGGCGTTCGGCAGCAGCGCGCGGAACTGCACCGTCGTGCCGTCGCGCGCGCTGGCGGTGACGCTGTCGTAGGCGCGGCCACGCGTCGCCGCGGCGAAGTGCGCCCAGGCGCGCGGCCAGTCGACCGCCGCTTCCTTGCCGCCGCGGGGGCCACCGCCGCCGCCGCGCCCCTCCGGCCCACGCTCCACCGACAGCAGATATTGCACGCCGCTGCGGTACCAGCCGTACGACCACCACAGCCCGGTACCGGCGCTGACGAGATAGAAGATCAGCACCCAGCCGCCGACGACCGCGTGGAGCGCGCGGTAGAGGTTGCGGCCGGTCATCCGCCAGTCGAGCACCAGCCAGTTGCGCCAGTCGAGCGGGCGGCGCGGCCAGCGCAGGTACAGGCCCGACAGCGCGAAATAGATCAGCGACAGCGCGGCGATGCCGGTGATCTGCCGCCCGAGCCCGTTGCCGTGGCCGGGCAACGCCAGCCAGCGGTGCAGATCCTCGATTACGCCGAAGACGCGCGTGCCGCGCGGCTCGCCCAGGATCGCACCGGTGGCGGGATCGAGAAAGGTACGGTGGCGCTGCTTCGAACCCGCCACGGTGTAGCCCACGGCGGCGGCGCGGGTCGGATCGCGCTCGACGACCAGACGGTTGATGCGCGCACCGGGTTGCTGCTGGCGGAAGCGCTCGATCAGCGCGGGCGCGGACAGGGGCGCGGCGTCGGACGGCGTGACGGTGACGATGCCGGGGTTAAGCGCGGTGATCAGCTCGTCCTCGAAGCTCATCAACGCGCCGGTGACGCCCATCATCGCGAGCACCAGCCCGGCGGTGATCCCGAGGAACCAGTGGATCTGAAACAGGATCGTCCGCGCCATGCCCCCGCCGCCGCCGTTACGCAAATGAGAGTAAGTCGCGTTAGATACTGATCGGCGACCGGTCAAGGGTCGGCTCGCGCGGGGGTGGCGTGGTTCCGCTGCCGTGCTTATGCAGGTCAGAGCGCAGAGAAGAGGGGAAGCCGACCGATGCACCATGACCGCCGACGTATCGTCGTTTCGCCATCCGCATCCTGTCGCGATGGCGGCGCGCGCCGGAACGCCGTTGGTGCATAGCGGCTCGACGGCGGCCGGAGAAACCGGCGACGCGCGCGTGACCGCCGCGATCGTGCTCAGTGCGGCGGGCGCGGCGCTCGGCGGGTTGCTGTTCGGGTTCGATACCGCGGTGATTTCCGGCGCGACGCAGGCCTTGCAGGCGCGGTTCGCGCTCACCGACGCGTCGCTGGGATTCACGGTCGCCTCCGCGCTGATCGGCACGGTGATCGGGTCGCTGCTCGCGGGGGCGCCCGCCGACCGGTTCGGTCGACGCGCGGTGATGCTGTCGGTGGCGATCGCCTATGTCGTGTCGTCGCTGGGCACCGCACTGGCGGCGAGCTGGGCGATGCTGATCGCGTTCCGGTTTTTGGGCGGGCTGGCGATCGGTGCAGCGTCGGTGGTGACGCCGATCTATATCGCCGAGGTGGCGCCGGCACGGTTCCGCGGGCGGCTGGTGGCGATGAACCAGCTGAACATCGTGCTCGGCATCCTGATCGCTTTCCTGTCGAACTATCTGATCGCGCAGGCGCTGCCGCCGGAGCGCGCGTGGCGGTGGATGTTCGGGATCGTCGCCGTGCCCTCGGCGCTGTACCTCGTCGTTACCCTCCTGCTGCCGGAGAGCCCGCGCTGGCTGGCGATCCACGGCGCGCGTGAGCGGGCGCGCGCGACGATGGCGCGGCTAGGCTTCCTCGATCCCGAGGGCGAGCTGGCACGGATCGACGCCGCCGAACGGCGCGAGCGCGGGGCGGGGGACGTGCGGCTGTTCCAGCCGGCGCACCGCATCGCGATCGGGTGCGCGGTCGCGATCGCGATGTTCAACCAGCTGTCGGGGATCAATGCGCTGCTCTACTATGCCCCGCGCATCTTCGAGCTGGCGGGAGCGGGGGCGGACTCCGCGTTGTTGCAGTCGATCGCGGTGGGGGGCACGAACCTGCTGTTCACGATGCTGTCGCTGTTCCTGATCGACCGGTTCGGCCGCAAGCCGTTGCTGTATGTCGGTTCGGTGGTCTGCGCCGCGACGCTGCTGCTGGTCGGGTGGCAGCTGGAGCGCGCGGCACCGGACGGCACGCTGATCCTGGCGGGGCTGCTCGGCTTCATCGCCGCCTTCGCGGTCAGCCAGGGCGCGGTGATCTGGGTGTTCATCTCCGAGGTGTTCCCGAGCGCGGTCCGCGGCAAGGGGCAGGCGCTGGGATCGACCACCCATTGGGTGATGGCCGCGGCGATCACCTGGCTTTTCCCGGTCGTCGCCGGATCGCTGGGCGGGTGGGTGTTCGCCTTCTTCGGCGCGATGATGGCGCTGCAATTCGTATGGACGTGGCGGGTAATGCCGGAGACGAACGGCATCGCGCTGGAGGACATGGACCTGTCGCGGTAGGCCCCGTCGGTGGTGCACCACTGCGGATGCACCACCGCCCCGCGTTACAGCCGCAAGCTGAGCCAGCCGGCGAGGAAGTCCGAGCTGCGATAGCCTGCGCCGGTCAGCGCCGAGCCGGCCTGCAGATGCTCGTAGCGGCCGGTGAACGACACGCGCGGCGAGATCGACCAGACGATCTGCGCGCGCGCCGTCTCCGCGATCTTGCGCCCCGCGACGTTCTGCGTGCCGGCGAACGCCTGGCCGTTGGCGCGGTACACCGCGTCGTTCAGGCTGTCGCGCCACGACCATTGGTATTCGAGCGAGGCGCGGACCTTGGGGATCGGCTGAAAGCTGACGTTCGGCGCCACCGCGATCAGGTTGGTCGGCGTCGCATACAGCTGGTAGCTGTAATAGATGTTGTTCCCGAACGGCGCGAGCGAGGTCTTCAGCGTGCCGCGTCCGTAGGCGCCGCCGCCCGAGGCGTAATCGGCGTGGACGCCGACGCGCGGCGCGCTGCGATCCTTGCCGATGCGGTAGCTTTGCGCGAACAGCAGCAGCCAGGCGGAAATGTCGCGGTTGTCGTATTGGCCGCCCTGGTGGTTGATCGTCCAGTCGAGGTTGACGGGCCCGACATCGCCCCAGACGTGCAGGCCGTAGAAGTGCCGCACCTCGCGCGCGCTGCGCCCGCCCCACACCGCGGCATCGTTGCGAAGCCGCCAGAGGAACGGATCGACGTAGAGCTTCGAGCCGCCGAGGAACGTCTTGGGCACGACGATGCCGGTGGACACGCCCGAGAAGCGGCGCGTGTCCTTGTTCAGGTCGTCGCCGGTGCCGCCGTTCCCGAGCCGGGTCGGGGTGAAGTCGAACACGTCGACGCGCGCACCGGCGGCGCGGCCCCAGGCGCGCCAGCCGTTGAAGGTGAAGAAGATCGTGTTGTTGTCGCGCGGGACGACCAGCAGGTTGGGACCGTCGGCGAAGGTCTGGCGTCCGACGCGGATACCGAGGTCGGCGCCGGCCACTTCGGCAGTGGCATCGGCAAAGGATTGCTGCACGACCAGCTTGTTGCGGAGGAAGCCCGAGGGCGCGCCGATGTTTTCGCCCTGAATATAGCCGTGCGCCAGTTCGCCGAAGAAGCGGAAATGGTCGGTGACGTGCAGGTCGGCCCCGCCGACGACGCGGACGATATCCTGCCGCTGCGCCTCGCGATCGCGCAGGTCGGGGTTGGTGGTCAGGTTGACGCGCCCGCGCAACTCGCCCGACAGCGTCAGATAGACGTCGTCGCCGCCGATCGGGATGTACTTCAGCTTGTCGAGGATCGTCTTGCGCTTGGCGGGATCGCGCAGGCGGCTCCAGTCCTCGACCCAGCGCGACTGGTTGTAGCCGCCGGTGGTCACGCCGTCGCCGATCGCCTCGGCCGGGTAGGATTCGGAGAGCGGCGCGGCCAGCGTCTGGCGCGCCCGCTCGTTCTGGATAGTGGCCGGCGGGGTGGTCGCGGTCTGTGCGAAGGCGGGGATGGCGGTGGCGGTGGCGAGCGCGGCGACGAGCGCGGCGGGGGCAATAGCGGTAGCAGGGCTCCGCAAACGAAACGTCATGACCATGGTCCTTCAGGGGGGCGATGAAGCGCGCCGGACGAAGCCGACGCGCTTCCCGCGGGCAGTTATTCGGCGGGAACGGCGTTGGCGGGCAGCTGGTCGATGCGCGGTCCGGGGCGGCCGTTCAGCGCATCGTGGAGCTGCACGGTGTCGAGCTTGCCCTCCCAGCGCGACACGACGACCGTGGCCACTGCGTTCCCGATGAAGTTGGTCAGGCTGCGGCATTCGCTCATGAAGCGGTCGACGCCCAGGATCAGCGCCATGCCCGCGACCGGCACCGAGGGGACGATCGACAGCGTCGCGGCCAGCGTGATGAAGCCCGCGCCGGTCACGCCCGCCGCCCCCTTCGACGAGAGCATCGCGACCGCGAGCAGCAGGAGCTGCTGGCCGATCGTCAGGTCGACGTTGCACGCCTGTGCGATGAACAGCGCCGCGAGGGTCATGTAGATATTGGTGCCGTCGAGGTTGAACGAATAGCCGGTCGGCACGACCAGCCCGACGATCGATTTCGGACAGCCGGCGCGTTCCATCTTCTCGATCAGCGAGGGCAGCGCGCTTTCCGACGACGAGGTGCCGAGCACCAGCAGCAGTTCGGCCTTCAGATATGCGATCAGCTTGAAGACCGAGAAGCCGGCCAGGCGGCTGACGATGCCGAGCACGATGACGACGAACAGCAGGCTGGTGAGGTAGAAGGTGCCGACCAGCGTCGCCAGGTTGACGAGGCTGCCCACGCCGTACTTGCCGATCGTGAAGGCCATCGCGCCGAACGCGCCGACCGGTGCGGCACGCATCAGGATCGCGACCACCTTGAACACCGCCAGCGACACGTCCTCCAGCACGGTCAGCAGGCGGTCGCCGCGATCGCCGAGCAGCGCCAGGCCGATGCCGAACAGGATCGCCGCGAACAGCACCTGCAGGATGTTGCCTTCGGTCAGCGCGCCGACGAACGTGTCGGGGATGATCCCCGTCAGGAAGCCGGTGATCGTCGTCTCATGCGCCTTGCTGGCATATTCCGCGATCTTGTCGGTCTTCAGCGTGGAGGGGTCGATGTTCATCCCCGCACCCGGCTGGACGACGTTGGCGACGACCATGCCGATGACGAGCGCGAAGGTGGAGAAGAAGAGGAAATAAGCGAAGGCCTTGCCGGCGACACGACCGACCGACGACAGGTCGCGCATGCCGGCGATGCCGGTGACGATCGTCAGGAAGATCACCGGGGCGATGATCATCTTCACCAGCTTGATGAAGGCATCGCCGATCGGCTTCATCGCCTCGCCGACGGCGGGGTAGAAATGTCCGAGCAGCACGCCGAGCGTGATCGCGATCAGCACCTGGACGTATAGCTGCGCATACCAGGGCCTGGCGGGCGGCGGCGCCGCCTGATGAGTGGGATAACCGGTGTGCAGCATGTCCGTCCTCTCCTTTTCCTTCCGCCACTTGCGAGCGGATCATTGACGGGGCGATGCTGAAGCGGTTGGCGATGCGGGCGGGAATATTTCGGCACTTCGCAGATTACGCTTACAAATCAGCTGACTACGCGCGCATTAGAGTCAGTGCATACTGCCGGACGTGTGGATTTCTGCGGACTGACCGCGTGTCGAATGCAAATTGTTGCACGCGGTCATCATGCTCGTAAGAAGGGCGGGGATGAGTCGTTTCTCCGCCCTTGGCATCCGCTGGATCCTTGGAACGCTGCTGATCGCGTTGTTGATCGCGGTGGCGGTAGGCCATGTCGCGCGCCTTCGCGCCCGCGATGCACTGCAAGAGAACGTCCTGACCGACGCGCGCTTGCGCGCCTCGCTGCTCGACAGCGAGATCGCGCGCTATCGTCTGGTGCCGCTGGCGCTGGCCGACGACCGCGACGTGGTGGCGACGCTGAGCGGTACGCCCGGGGCGACGGAACAGCTCAACCGCAAGCTCGAGGCGCTCGCGCGCACAACGGGGGCGGCGGTGATCTACGTGCTCGACCGCTCGGGCACCGGCGCGGCGGCCAGCAACTGGCGCACGCCCTCCAGCTTCGTCGGCAGCTACTACGGTTTCCGTCGCTATACCCGCGACGCGCAACGGTTCGGGGCGGCGGCGCAATTCGCGCGCGGCACCGTCAGCCACCGCGCCGGCCTGTATCTGTCCCGGCGGACGGTGAACGGCGGCGTCGTCGTGGTGAAGCTGGAGTTCGGGCGGATCGAGGCCGATTGGGCGCGCGCAGGCGGCGACACGTTCGTTCGCGATGCGGCCGGCATCGTACTGGTGAGCAGCCGGCCCGAATGGCATTTCGCGACGGCGCGGCCGCTGTCGCCGCAGGCGATGGCGGCAGTGCGGGCGGAGGCGAGCCTCCCCGACGGTGTGCTGCGCCCCTTGCCGACCTCGTCGCGCGACGTGACGGCGACGGTACCGACCGCGCATCCGGGCTGGACGTTGACGTTGCGTCGGCCGGGCGGCCCCATCGAGCGCGCGGCGGCGCGTACCGCCGGGATCGGTGCCGGGCTGGGCGTGATCGCGCTCGCGGCGCTGCTGTGGGGATTGTACCAGCGCGTCCAGCTGACCCGCCGTCGCACCGCCGAACTGGAGGAAGCGGTGCGCGCGCGGACCAGCGAGCTGACCCGCGAGATGGAGGAGCGCGCCGCGGGCGAGGCGCGCGCGGCGGACCTGCGGGAGGGATTGCGGCAGGCGAACCGGCTGGCGACGCTGGGGCAGGTGACGGCGAGCGTCGCGCACGAGACCGCGCAGCCGGTCGCGGCGATCCGCACCTATGCGCAGACGAGCGCGGCGCTGCTCGATCGCGGCGATACTGGCGCGGTGCGCGAAAACCTGGCGACGATCGCGCGGCTGTCGGACCGGATCGGTGCGGTGACGCGCGAGCTGCGCGGCTTCTCGCGGCGGCGCGCGGGCCCGTTGCGCCCGGTCTCGCTCGCGGAGGTCATCGACGGCGCGCTCCTGATCCTGAAGGAGCAGTTGCGCGCGGTGACGCTGACGCGCGATCCGATCCCCGCGGAGTTGATGGTGACCGGTGGGCGCATCCGGCTCGAACAGGTGCTGGTCAACGTGCTCCAGAACGCGCTGGAGGCGTTGCGCGAAACGCCAGGTCCGCGCATCGCGCTCACGCTGGATCGCGGCGGGGCGGGACGCGTGATCCTTGCCGTGACCGATAACGGCCCCGGCGTGTCGGCGGACGTGGTCGCGCGGCTGTTCACGCCCTTCGTCACCAGCCGGAGCGACGGTCTCGGGCTCGGGCTGGTGATCGCGCACGACATCATGGTGGAGCTGGGCGGCACGCTGCGCCACGTACCGGGCGACGGTGGCGCCCGCTTCGAGCTGGAGATGGTGGCGGCATGACCGAAGCGGGATCGATCGTCGCGCTGGTCGACGACGACGACGAGCTGCGCGCAGCGACCGCGCAGCTGCTCGACCTCGCCGGCTATGCAGTGCGTGGCTTCGCCAGCGGGACCGAGGCGGCGCGCGCGATCGACGCCGATTTCGACGGCGTCGTCGTCACCGACGTCCGGATGCCCGGCATGTCGGGGATCGAGCTGTTCCGGGCACTGGCAGCGCGCGATGCGGAGCTGCCGGTGGTGCTGATGACCGGGCATGGCGATGTCGACATGGCGGTGTCGCTGCTGAAGGCCGGCGCATGGGATTTCCTGACCAAGCCGTTCGACCCGGACGCCTTGCTCGCGGCGGTGGCGCGCGCCACCACCGCGCGCGCGCTGACGCTGGAGAACCGGCGGCTGCGCACGCTCGCCGAGGCGTCCGCCGCCGACGAGCTGGTCGGCAACAGCCCTGCGATCCGCCGATTGCGTGCGATGCTGCCGGTGCTGGCGGACGCCGACATGGACGTGGTGGTCGAAGGTGCGACCGGGACCGGTAAGCAACTGCTCGCCCGGCTGCTGCACCGCGGCGGACGACGGTCCCGGCACCGCTTCGTGGTGGTCGACTGTGCCGCGTGGCCGGCGGGCGCGGAGAGTGCGCTGTTCGACGCGTTCGGCACCCTGGCGCGCGCGCATCGCGGCACCGTGTTCCTCGACAATCTCGACCGCGCCGACGAGCGCCTGCAGCACCGGCTGGCGCAGTTTGCCGAGCAGCGCGCGGTGGCGCTCGACGCGCGCGAGCCGGTGCGGGTCGATGCGCGCATCGTCGCCGCGGTCGACGAAGGGGCACGCGAGCGGGTGCTGCCGGCGCTGTTCCACCGGCTGGCCGCCGTATCGCTGCGCCTGCCGCCGCTCACCGAGCGGATGGAGGACGTGCCGCTGCTGGCGATGCACTTCCTCTCCGGCGGTCGCGGGGAGCGCGCGACCGCGCCGACGGCGGCCGATGTCGCGCATCTTGTCGCGCGACGCGAGTGGCCCGGGAATATGCGCGAACTGGAGATGGCGGTCGAGCGCGTGGTGCTGGGGCTGGACGACGCCGCGCCTACGGGAGCGGAACTGCCGTTGCCGGACCGCATGCGGGCCTACGAACGAGCGCTGATCGCCGAAGCGGTCAGGCGCGCCGGCGGGGAGGTGACGCGGGCGGTCGAGCTGCTCGGGATCCCGCGCGAGACCTTCTATTATCGGGTGAAGCGGCTGGGCATCGACCTGCGCCGGCTGCGCGCGGAGGGCGAGATTCCCTAGGTAGGATCGGCCCGCTCACCGCGCGTGCAAGGCCGCTGAAGGCAGGTGGCGGGAGCGGTGAGCATGCCTGCGTCCGTCGCCCGGCGCTGTGCACCGAGCAGTTGCACCACCGCGTCGGGCGGTGCTGTGCAGCCGCACCGGCGAGTGCGACCAACGGCCCTTGTCGGTCTCGCCTTCACCTCGCCCGGCACGCGGCAGGATCGCGTAGCCCCGAAACGACGGACGCACCATTCTCGCGCCCCGTCGCGCTGGTCGCCGGGGCGGAGCGGTCGCCGTCCGCCATGCGGACGCGGGCCCGCGGCACCGCCATTCGCCGATTGCTTGCCGCGGTTGATGGAGAGATTCTCTCAAATCGCAGCAGCAGTGTGGCCATTCTGGCACGGTCATGAACTTTCTTTTTGACATCAGCAATTTGCGGTTACAGCTCCGCCACTCCGGCTTAATGTAGGACTAATACCGGCGACGATCGCCGGGTGGAGAGGGTTCATGCGGTACCGGCGGTTCGTGCGCTCAGGCGCTTCTATGTCAGTGGTGGCAGTCTTGTTGCTGGCGCAGCCCTCCGTGGCGCAGGACGCGAGCGGCACGCCGGCTTCGCGCACCGGAGCGGTGCAAGCCACCACGCCTGCCGCGCAAAGTGCTGACAGCGGCGCCGTAAACGCGACGCCCGCGGATGCGGAAGCTCCCGTCAGCGAAGCGACGGGCGACGACGTCATGGTGACCGGCGTCCGCGCCAGCCTCGCATCTGCACAGGCGCTCAAGCGCAACGCTGCACAGATCGTGGACTCGATCGTCGCAGAGGACATCGGCAAATTGCCCGACAATACCGTTGCCGACGCGTTGCAGCGCGTGACGGGTGTGCAGGTGACCCGCGGCGCCGGCGAGGCGACCGGCGTGCTGATCCGCGGCCTGCCCAACGTCGCGACGGTGCTGAACGGCCGCGAAGCGTTCACGGGCGTAGGCCGCGGCTTCTCCTTGCAGGATATTCCGGCCGAGCTGATCGCCGGCGTCGACGTCTACAAAACCAGCACGCCCGATCTGGTCGAGGGCGGCGTGGCCGGGTTGATCGACGTGCGGCTGCGCCGGCCCTTCGACTTCGCCGGTCGCCAGATCGCCGCCAGCGGCCGCGCGGTGTACAGCGACCAGTCAGACAAATGGGGCTATATCGGATCGGCGCTGGTCAGCGACCGTTGGGAAACCGGCATCGGCGAGATGGGCCTGCTGCTCGCCGGCTCCTATAACAAGCGGCTGTATCAGGATCAGACTGCGTTCGACTTCGTCTCGTCGGGCACACCGGTCGCGACCCCCGACACCGTCGGCGGTCTTTACACCGCCGGCGACCGGCGCCGCACCGCCCTGAACGCCTCGTTCCAGTGGCGCCCGTCGGCGGACGTCGAATTCTACGCCGACGGCGTGTTCACCCGCTACGAGAACCAGATCGCGGTCGACTTCTTCATCGGCCTGCCCAAGGCGGGTACGCTGACGCAGGTCACGCCGAACGCCACCTATCCGATCCTGGCTGACAGCAGCAGCACGACCAACGCCTACACGCTGACCAGCAAGCAAGCGTTCCGCAACCGCACCGACAATTACCAGGCGGTCGTCGGCGGCAAGTGGACGCTGGGGCAGGCGGTGCTGAACACCGAGGTCACCTATAATTACAGCAAGGTGCCCAACCGCAACGCGATCCTCGACACGTCGTTCAACGTGCCGCGGCTCGACATCGACTATGATGTGGACGGCACGCCGCGCGTCGGGCTGACCGGGGTCGATCTGACCGATCCCGGCATCTACACGATGCGCACATTGTTCGATAACAACGGGCTGGACACCAGCGAGCAGATCGCGTGGCGCAACGACCTGACGATCAAGCCGGACAGTGGCGTCGTCGAGATGCTCAAGATCGGGACGCGTTACACCCATCGCACCGTGAACTCGCAAGCGACCGCCTCCATTCCGCTGGCGTTCCCGACGGCGGCGGGCGCGCCGCTGACCTCGATCCCGAATTTCGCCAGCCTCTCGCCGAGCGGGTTGGTGAAGGGACGACTGGGGGTCGATCGGTTCATCACCGCCGACACCGACTTCCTGCTGAACAACACCGACCAGATCCGCGCCCTGTTCGGTCAGCCGGCGGGGCCGCGGCCCTACGAGCCGAACCTGGCCTTCTTCAACACCGAGGACACTTATGCCTTCTACGGTCAGGCGGGCTACCGCTTCGACATCGGGGGTATGCCGCTCGACGGCGTGATCGGCGCGCGCGTGGTCAACACGGTCGAGCAACTCAACGGCAACAACGTGTCTAGCCGCCAGAACTATCTGAACGTGCTGCCCAGCGTCAACGCACGCTTGGGGCTGACCGACAAACTGTTCGCGCGCGCTGCGGCGGGACGGACGATCACGCGTCCGGAATTTGCGCAGTTGAACCCGTTGGTCACACTGGTACCCAGCGGCAGCACCGGGACGCAGCAATATGTCGGCACCGGCAGCGGCGGGAATCCGTCGCTCCAGCCGATCAAGTCTTCCGCGTACGACGCGTCGCTGGAATGGTATGTCGCGCCCAGCACGTCACTGACCGCCGCCGGCTTCTATCGCGATTTGACGGGCTACATCCAGACCTATTCGCAGCCGGAGCTTTTCGGCGGATCGTATCTGGTCAGCCGTCCGCGAAACGCGGGCAAGGGCTTCCTGGCCGGCGCGGAGCTTGCCTACCAGCAATTCTTCGACTTCCTGCCCGGCGCGTTCAGCGGTCTCGGCGTGCAGTTGAACGGCACCTATACGGAGGGCAAGACCGACGATCCGATCAACGGCGGGCGGCAGCGGATCGTCAACGTGTCGAAATGGTCGTACAATGCAGTCGCGATCTACGAGAAGTATGGCGTGTCCGCCCGCCTGGCCTACAATTGGCGGTCGAGCTACGTCGACAGCTACAATTCGGGCGGCGTGCAGGCGAGCACGATTCTGGCGGAGCCGGTCGCGCGGCTCGACTTCTCGGGCAGCTATTCGCCGACCGACTGGCTGACGCTGACGTTCGATGCGACCAACATCCTTGACGACGTCTATCAGGATCGGTTCCGCGGCCTGAACTCGTTGAACGGCCTCTATTACGACTCGCCGCGCGATACCCGTACCTACGACCGCACGATCCAGATCGGCGCGCGGGTCAAGTTCTAGCGGCGCGTCGCCGGCAGGCGGGCGCGACGCTTGCCGGTGATCGGTTTGAGACGGCGCGACCGATTGGTGAAGGGGACGACCATGTACATGCTTCTCGCGGCGCTGGCCGTCGCGGCATCGCCTTCGCTCCCGGCTGTGCCACCCCAGGCCACTTCCGCGCCGGCGTCGGCGAGCGATCTCAATTCGCGGCTCGCCGGCGACATCATGCCGGTCCACGATCCGGTCATCATTCGGGAAGGCGACGTCTATCACGTCTTCTCCACCGGCATCGGTGAAGGCGGACAGCGCATTCTGTCGTCACGCACGTCGCGCGATCTGGTGAACTGGTCGCGGGGGCGCGCCCCGTTCGAGCGCCTGCCCGACTGGGCGACGAAGGCGATCCCCGGCGCGCAGAACATGTGGGCCCCCGACATCAGCTACGTCAACGGGCGATACCGGCTGTACTATGCGGTTTCGACCTTCGGCTCCAATCGCTCCGCGATCGGTCTGGCGACCAGTGCCACGCTCGATCCGTCCGCGCCGGGCTACGGCTGGCGCGACGAGGGCATGGTGGTGATGTCCAGGCCCGGGGACGACTTCAACGCGATCGACGCCGCCTTCATCGCCGATGCGCAGGGCCGCCACTGGCTGTCACTCGGCAGCTTCTGGAGCGGCCTTAAGCTGTTCCGGCTCGATCCCGCGACCGGCAAGCTTCTCGACCAGGCGGAGCGGCCCCGCTCCATCGCCGCGCGCCCGGTGCCGGCCGGAGCACCCTCGATCATCGAGGCGCCCTATATCTTCGCGCACGGCGGCTTCTACTGGCTGCTCGCCTCATACGATTATTGCTGCAAGGGCGTGAACAGCACCTATTACACCGTCGTCGGCCGCTCAAAGTCGGTTGAGGGCCCGTACCTCGGCAAGGATGGCAGCGCGATGCTGCGCGGGGGCGGCACGATCCTGCTACGCGCGGACCTGCGCGAAAAACAACGCTACCGGGGCCCCGGCCACGCCGGGCATCTTCGTGACAGGGACGGCACCGACTACGTCGTCTATCATGCCTACGACAGCCAGAAGAACGGCGCGCCGACGCTGCGCATCGTCGGATTGCAGTGGGGTGCCGACGGATGGCCGATCGCGCAAGGTCAGTGACGTCGAAAGCTTCGCCGACCCTCAAGCGCCGCGGCCAGGCGCCCCGCGGTTTCGCGCGCCTGTTCGCGCGGGCGCGCGCCCTTCAGGGGGCTGGCGGGATCGTCACCGCCGCCTCGCGCTTTTCCGGGCGGATGTAGATCGACGTCAGTTGCGGCAGCTCGGCACGCAGCTCCGCTTCGATCGTCTCGACCAGCGTCTCGGCGGCACCCATGTCGAGCGTATCGACGAAATCGGCGCTGATCGCGACGAAAACCATGTCGGGGGCGGTGTGGATCGTGCGCACATGGTTGACGTACGTGATCTCCGGGTGTGCGGAAACCATCGCGCGGGCGCGGGCGATCACGCGCGGGTCGGCGCGCTCGCCGATCAGCAGCCCCTTGGCCTCGCGCGCCAGCACGACGGCGACCGCCGCCAGGATCGCCCCGATCACAATCGAGGCGACCCCATCGATGCGCGGGTCGGCGAAGAAGTGGCTGCACCAAACGCCCATCGCGGCAACGACAAGCCCGATCAGTGCCGCGCTGTCCTCGAACAGCACGATGAACCCGGCCGGATCCTTCGATTCATGGATCGCCTGCCACCAACCCAACTCGCCGCGCGCGCTGTTGAACTCGCGCATCGCGATCGTCCACGACGCGCCTTCCATCAGGAACGCGATGCCAAGCACGATATAATTGACCAGCGGGTCGGCCAGCGGCTCGGGCTCGATGATGTGGAGATAGCCCTCGTAGATCGACACGCCTGCGCCGACCGCGAAGATCAGGATCGCGACCACGAATGCCCAGAAATACAGCTCACGTCCGTAACCGAACGGATGCGCCGCATCGGCTGGGCGCCGCGCGCGCCGCTGGCCATAGAGAAGCAGCACCTGATTGCCGCTGTCCACCACCGAGTGGACGCCTTCGGTCAGCATCGACGACGATCCGGTAATCGCCGCCGCGACGAATTTTGCCACCGCGATGCCGAGGTTGGCGGCAAGGGCGCCGAACAGCACGATGTTCTCGCGCCAGCCCTTCGGGTTCTTTTCGCTCAACACCGCTTCCTTTTGCCCTGTCGAGAAGCGCTGCCGCCCACATCGGTTCCGCGGCATCGCGCGCGCCGGGCTAGCCGCAACGCCAGCGCGCGCTTCGGGAAAGCGCCCGCCGCAGCATCCGCGACAATTGTTCGATCGAATAGCGTTCGTTGAGCAGTTCGAACCCGTGCTGCGCATTCTCGGCCAGCACGTCCGCGCCGCCTCCCCCGGCGGCCGTTATCCTCGATCTGCGTGGCGGCAGGTCGTCGACGAGGGCAAGGATGGTTCGGTGATGGGTTCCGGAAGACAAGCGCGCGGCGAAGCGACCGACACGTCTTACTGACTACGCGGGGCGGCGAGCAGCCGCCGTCCGGAAACGCAACGACCTGACGGGCGGCGGGCAGGGCGTCACCCACCCGCCGCTCATCGGATCGCTCAATAGTTCGCGCGCAGGATGATCGAGAAGCGGCGATCGTTGGTGAAGTACGACCGCGGCGCCAGATCGTCGGACCCGCCCTTATACGCCTGCAACAGCTTGGTCGTCGTGTTGGTCAGGTTGACGCCCTGCACACCCAGCTTGACGTATTTGTTGAGGTTGATGAACGCCGACGCGTCGAGCTGACCGGTCGCGTCGTTGAAGATCGACGTATAGGGGAAGATCACGTCCGCGGCGGTCAGCAGGAAGCGCGAACGCCAGTTGTACGCGGCACGAAGCGACACCGGACCCTTCTCATAGAAGGCAGTCGCATTGAAATTGTGCTTCGACAGCCCTTCCAGCGGCAAGTTCCC
This sequence comes from Sphingomonas sp. BE138, assembly GCF_031456125.1. Classification (NCBI taxonomy): domain Bacteria; kingdom Pseudomonadati; phylum Pseudomonadota; class Alphaproteobacteria; order Sphingomonadales; family Sphingomonadaceae; genus Sphingomonas; species Sphingomonas sp. BE138. The sequence continues at coordinate 21,656 of NZ_JAVDUC010000003.1, read as the reverse complement.
CCTGGCAATGGTCGAGTTGGACGACGGCGTGCCACCGTTCAGGAACGAGTTCGGCAAGCCCGAGCTGTCGATGAACGTATAGTTGCCGTTGAAGCCAAGCCCGTTCAGGAAGCCGGGCAGGAAGTCGAAGGTCTGCTGGTACGCGACCTCGAAGCCCCTGATCTTGCCCTTGCCGTCGTAGTTCGCGGGCCCTCGCGCCTGGATGTTCTGGGTGATGCCGTTGTTGGTGACAGACCGGTTGACCAGCGACTGGTAGAAGAAGCCGTCGACGGTCTTGTAGAAGGCGTCGAGCGACAGCTGCCCAACCCGTGCGAAATACCATTCGACCGTCGCATCGAACTGCCACGCGGTGGCCGGCTTCAGATACGGGTTGCCGGCGTTGATCGTGACGGTGCCCGAACCCGGCTCCAGCGCATAGGTGACATACGGGCGAATGTTCGCGAAGTCGGGCCGCGTCAGCACCTTGGACGCGGCGAGACGAACGATCACGTCCCGGGTCACCCCGAGCTTCAGGTTCGCGCTGGGCAGGAAATAGTCGTAGCTGTTGGTAAAGAACGCCGGCTGCGAGGCGAAGCCGTCGGTCGCGAACGTCCGCAACCGCTCGTATTCGGTCTGACCCAGGTTGCAGACGCCGCTTGGCTGGGTGACCTGCGTCGTGCCGTCCGGCAATTGCCGCGTCGTCGTGGCGCACCGCTGCGTAAACGGATCGACGACGCCCAGTTCCGACCGGTTCGGCACCGCGGTCGCCGTGCGCGAGTTCACCGTCGTGCGGACGTAACGCACGCCCACGTTGCCCGACAGGCGAAGGTCGCCGAACACCGGCTCGTTGCTGCCGAACTGGAGCATCGCATAGGCCGCGGTGTCCATCTGCCGCACGTTCGACACCTCCGACGGCAGGAACGCCGTGCCCGGCAGCGCGCCGACGCGCTGCCCGGCCGCGAGGAAGCGGTTCGAAGCGGTCGCCCCGTTGGTGTTGCGCCAGATGTCGTTCTGCGTCTGCGTGAAGGCGACTGCCGAGTTGTAGCCGTTGATCAAGTCACCGTTGTAGTAATAGGCGCTCGGCGGGGCGCTGGTCTGCCCGCGGAAGAAGTTGTCAAAGGAATAGAGCGAGGACTTGCTGGTATCACCCTGATTGAAGGTGACCGGCGCGCCCGACCAGATCTCGCTGATCGCACCCCAGTTGTAGGCGGTGTAGCGAACGTCCTGCGTACGCTCGGCATAACGCGCGCCGAATTTCACGCGTTGCAGGAAGTTGCCGTCGTCGAACTTGTAGGCGAAGTCGCCCTTGACCTGATATTCCTCGCCGACGCTGCGCTCGATGTGATCCATCGCCGCGCGCCAGAATTGGAAGTCGCGGTTGGAGAAATATTCGCTGTCGGTCGCCGCGGCCATCGCCGGGTTCGGCGTCGCCCAGTTGGCCGCCAGCGTCAGCGGCTTGTGCGGAACCACGACCGGCAGATTGCCGCTCAAGTCGAGCTCGGAGTCGGCAAAGGTCGAACCGAAGATGCTGAGGTCGACCACGTCGTGCTTGGCATAGGTATAGTCGACGTCCAGCCCGATCGACCAGTGATCGTCCGGATTGATCTTCAGGTTGAAGCCGGCATCCTTGACGAGGTTCTCGTCATAGACCTGCCGCCGCGACAGCGACTGCTGCGCGCCGCCCGAGGGCACGGTCGTGGTCGCCGAGCCGCTCGACGCGGTGCGCCAGCCGGCGCCCGGCAGCGTGATGAAGCCGCTCTGAAACAGCCCGCTGCTGTCGTAGACGTAGTTCGGATAGGCGCCGCCGGCCGGATTATAGCCGTTGCCGCGCTGATTGTTCCCGAACGCGAACTGCCCCGACCCGTTCAGCTGACATTCCGCGCGGGTCGTGGTGTTGCCGGCGCCGTTGAGCGGGCCATTGGTGTTCTGCTGACACCCCGCCGGAAAGGTGTTGTACTCCGACAGGTCGGGCGCGGTCTCGAACGTATGCTCGCCCCACGCATTGCTGGAGTGGGTGCGCAGGAACTGCGCGGTGAAGGTCGTACGCTCGTCGTTGCTCTGCCACTGCACCGCGAGCGCCTGGCCGTCGCGCTTGCGATCATAGTCCTGGCTGCGGAACTGACCGCCGATCGGCGCATAGGCGACGCCGAGCGGATCGGCGAAGCCGTCCGCGCCCGCCACCCCGCCATTGCCGCAGGTATTGGCCGGGTTGGGGAAGGAAGCGCCGCCGACGCCGGTGACCGTGCCGGGCAGCAGGGTGCTGGCATCGGTGCTGCCGGGCAGCTGGCTGCGGCAGGTGACGGTCGTGTTGGTGCCGGTGCCGGTCGCCGCCTGAACGCCGTCGCGCGTCTGGAAGTTGGTGACCTGGATGCCGTCAGCCCGGCTCTTCAGTCGCGAATAGGATGCGTTGGCGAGCAGGCCGAAGCGCCCGATCGGCGTCTCCCAGGTGTTCGAGACGAGCAACGAACCGGTCGGTGCCCATTTCTTGGCGAAGTCGCCGTAATTGGCCTCCGCGCCGCCGCCGATATGGAAGCCCTTGTTGTCGAAGGGCTTGCGCGTGTTGAGGTTGACCGTGCCGGCCAGACCGCCCTCGATCAGGTCGGCGGTGGCGTTCTTGTAGACCTCGACCGAGCCGAGCAGTTCGGACGGCACGTCGGCAAAGTTGATCGCCTGGCCGCCGATGCCGGCCGAAAAGGTGTCGCGGCCGTTGAACTCGGACCGCACGAAGTTAAGACCGCGAACGTTGACGCCCGATCCTTCGACCGAGAAGTGGTCGGGGTCGTTGTTGCCCGCGAAGCGGTTGATCGACACGCCGGGCACGCGCTGCAACGCTTCGGTGACCGAACGATCGGGGAGGGCTCCGATATCCTGCGCGGTGATCGCGTCGACTACCGTGTCGGAGTTGCGCTTGATGGTCTGCGCGTTGGCGAGGCTTTGGCGGATGCCGGTGACGACGACGTCGTCTGCACCCTCCGCGTCGGCAGCGGGCACGTCGCCGGTTTGCTGTGCCGCCGGATCGCCGCCGGGGACGTTGGTCGATGTCGCGGCGCCCGCGGTGTTCTGGCCGCTCGCCGCGCCGGTCTGCGCATAGGCAGGAACGCTCAGCGCGAACACGCACATGGCGGTAGCGGAAACACCCGCCAGCACGGATTTGCTCCGCACACCGATCCGCGCCTTGCGCGTACGCTGCATATCGATGACTGTCATGACATCCCCCCGCTTTTTATTCCACTCGAACGTCTCATCGCGAATGTCGCGTGGCGTCTTCCACAAAGCGGTACGACCGCTCCGGGCCTGATGCAAGACGTTTTGTTTGCGCTACCACAATTTTTCACAAGTGCCGGAATGTCGCTTTCGGTCCGGCCGAACCACGGTATGTTGAGGCGACAACGGCGCGCCCGAGCGCGCTGATCCTCTGTGGGTGGAGCGGATGGAAGGGGAGCGACGGCAACGCGTGGTGGTGGTCGGCGGTGGCACGTCCGGCTGGATGGCCGCCGCCGCGCTTGCCCGGCTGCTACCGACGCGCTGCTCCGTCGCGCTGGTCGAATCGGAGGCGATCGGCATCATCGGCGTCGGAGAGGCGACGCTGCCGCATCTGCGCGCGTTCAACGAGCGGCTGGGGATCGTCGAGGCCGAGTTCATGGCCGCTACCCGCGCGACCTTCAAGCTGGGAATCGAGTTCCGCAACTGGGGCCGGATCGGCGACAGCTACATCCACCCGTTCGGCACCTTCGGTCGCGGGACCGGCGACGTGCAGTTCCACCATTATTACACGCGGCTACGCAATGCCGGCGTAGCGTTGCCGCCGATCGAGGCCTTTTCGATGGCCTGCTCGTTGGCGCGCGCAAACCGGTTCGGTCTGCCGTCGCATGACCCGCAGCAGATCGCCTCGACCTTCGGCTATGCCTATCAATTCGACGCGGTCGCCTTTGCGCCTTATCTGCGCCGCTTCGCCGAGCGTCTGGGGGTGAGGCGGACCGAAGGGCGGATCGTCGCCGCGGAACGCGACGCCGAGAGCGGCGACGTGACGGCTGTGGTCCTGGAGGACGGACGCCGTGTCGAAGGCGATCTGTTCGTCGATTGCTCCGGCTTCGCCGCCTTGCTGATCGGCCGAGAGATGGGCGAACCGTTCGAGGACTGGTCGCGCTGGCTGCCCGCCGACCGCGCGGTCGCGATGCCATGCCGGACTGCGACGTCGGTCACGCCCTTCACCAGCGCGATCGCGATGCCGTCGGGCTGGCGGTGGCGCATTCCGCTCCAGCACCGCACCGGCAACGGCTACGTCTTCGCAAGCGACTTCCTGTCGGAGAGCGCCGCTGCCGACGCACTGACCGCCGCGGTCGAAGGTATGCCCTTGGTCGCGCCGCGCACGCTACGCTTCAAGGCCGGGCGCCGTGCGCGCAGCTGGGTGGGCAACGTCGTTGCGGTCGGGCTCGCGTCGGGCTTCCTCGAACCGCTCGAATCGACCAGCCTCTATCTGGTCCAGCAGGCGATCACGGCGCTGATCGAGCTGTTTCCCGAGCGCCGCATTTGCTCGGTCGATCGGGACGAGTTCAACCGCCTTATCAACATGGAATACGACCGCGTCCGCGACTTTCTGATCCTGCATTACCACGCCACTGAGCGTGACGATTCGCCGTTCTGGAACTACGTCCGCACGATGCAGATCCCGGACAGCCTGGCCGAGAAGATGGAGCTGTTCCGGCGCCGCGGCCGGGTGGTGAAATATCGCGAGGGCGCGTTCCTGGATGCCAGCTGGGTGTCGGTCTATCTGGGGCAGCGTGTGTACCCTGTCGACGCCGATCCGCGCGCACAGGGGCCGTCGGTGGACAGCCTGGCCGCCGGTCTCGATCGGATGCGCGGCGAGATCGACGCCGCCGTGGCCGCGATGCCCGATCATGCGGCGTTTCTTGCGCGTTATTGCCCGATGCCGACGGCGGCGTGACGATGCAGGACCAACCGATCAGGAGCGTCGTGGTGGTCGGGGGCGGCATCGTCGGCTGGTCGGCGGCGGTGGCGTTGCGGCGGCGCGTGCCGGGGCTGGCGGTGACGATCGTCGCGGCGCCGCCACCGCCTGATGCGCTGGCGGATCGCGTTCCCCATACCTTACCCTCGACGGTCGGCTTCCACGATGATCTCGGGCTGCGCGAGGACGATGCCGTATTGCGTGCCGGCGGGACATGGCGGCTCGGGACCTTGTTCGAGGGATGGGCGGAAGGGCGGCCGCCCTATGTTCATGCCTATGGATCGTACGGGCAGCCGTTCGGTACCGCGTCGTTCCATCACCATTGGCTGCGTGCGGCGCGGGGGGAAGGGGCGGCGGCGTTCGACGCACACGCGCCGGCGGCAATGCTGGCGCGGGCCGGGCGCATGCCGGTGCCGTCGCTTCCGCTCTTCGCGGACGTGCAGAGCGCGCTGGTGCTCGACGTACCGCGGTACCGGGCCATGCTGGCGGCGTTCGCGCAGCACATCGGGGTCGAGGTGCACGACGACATAGCGACGTCGGTGTCGCTGCGTACCGAAGACGGCTTTGTCGACCACGTATCGATGCGCGACGGCAGCATGTTGCGCGCCGATCTGTTCGTCGACGCGTCCGGCCCGCAGGCGACGATCCGCAGCACGATCGACGATGGATGGGAGGACTGGGGACGCTGGCTCCGCTGCGACCGGCTCCTGATGGCCGAAAGCCCGGCCGAGCCGCTGTCATCGCTCGACCGCGTGACCGCGCTGTCGGCCGGCTGGCGCTGGCGGACGGCGGCGGTCGGGCGGGTGTCGCACGGGCTGTGTTATGCCGGCGCGTTCCTGTCCGACGCGGCGGCGGTTGAGCAAATGGAGGGCGCGACAGGATCGGCCGTGCCGTTCCGCCAGGGCACGCGCCCGATGCCATGGGCCCGCAACTGCGTCGCGATCGGCGACGCGGCGACCGTCATCGAGCCGCTCGACTTCACCAATCTGCATCTGGCGCACAGCGCGATCGACCGCATCGTCGCGATGCTGCCCGGCCGGGCCTGCCATCCGCTCGAAGTCGCCGACTACAACCGGCAAGCGCAGGCGGAGGTGACGCGCGTGCGCGACTTCGTGCTGTGCCACTACGCCGTGGCCGATCGACCCGAGCCGTTCTGGCAACCGCCCGACGATCTGCCCGACAGTCTCGCGCGCACGCTCGCGCTGTTCCGCGAACGCGGCCGCTTGCCCTTCTTCGAGGAGGAGACGTTCGCGCGCGACGACTGGCTGGCAGTGTTGCTGGGGCAGGGGGTGCGCCCGCGCCGCATCGATCCGCTGATCGAGACCACAGATCCGGCCGAAAGCGACCGCGCGATGGCGGCGTACCGCACCGCAATCGCGGCGGCGGTACAGCGCTGCCCGAGCGCGCAGGACCATTACCACCTTCACCGACAACGGTTGACGCAATGAACGAACATACGATCCGCAACGTGGTGATCCTGGGCGGGGGGACCGCCGGCTGGATGGCGGCCGCGGCGCTGTCGCGCTTCCTGAACAACGGCGTCACCCGCATCACACTGGTCGAATCGGAGGAGATCGGCACGGTCGGCGTCGGCGAGGCGACGATCCCGCCGTTGCGGACGTTCAATCGGATGCTCGGGATCGACGAGCAGGAGTTCATTCGCGAAACCGGCGGGACGTACAAGCTGGGGATCGAGTTCGTCAGCTGGGGCGACATCGGCGAGCGGTATTTCCACCCGTTCGGCGCCCACGGCCACGATCTGGGCGGGGTGCATTTTCACCAGCTGTACCTGCGCGAGCGCAAGCGTCGCGTGCTCCCGGACATCTCCGCCTGGTCGATGAGTGCGGTTGCGGCGCAGGCGGGCAAGTTCGCACCGCCCGCCCCACAGGCGCAGTCGGCGGTCAAGGACCTGTTCTACGCCTTCCACTTCGATGCCGCCCGCTATGCCGTGTTCCTGCGCCGCTTCGCCGACCGCGGCGGGGTTCAGCGCGTCGAAGGCAAGGTGGCCGCGGTCGCGCAGCGCCCGGAGGACGGGCACGTCACCGCGTTGCGTCTGGAGGACGGGCAGGTGGTGGCGGGCGACCTTTTCATCGACTGTTCCGGGTTTCGCGGCCTGTTGATCGAGGAGACGCTGGAAACCGGATACGAGGACTGGCGCCATTGGCTGCCGTGCGACCGCGCGGTCGCGGTGCCGAGCGCCTATGCCGGCGATCCCGAGCCGTACACCCGCGCCACCGCGCGCGGCGCGGGCTGGCAGTGGCGCATCCCGTTGCAACAACGGATGGGCAACGGCCTGGTCTATTGCAGCGCCTTCCAGCAGCCCGAGGCCGCCGAGCGCGAGTTGCTCGCGCATCTGGATGGCGCGCCGCTCGCCGATCCGCGCCACCTGGCGTTCACGACCGGGCGGCGGAAGCTGGCGTGGAATCGCAACGTCGTCGCGCTCGGGCTGGCATCCGGGTTCGTGGAGCCGCTCGAATCGACCTCGATCCACCTCGTCCAGTCAGGGATTGCCCGGCTGATCGCGCTGTTTCCCGACCGGCGCTTCGATCCCGTCGAGCGCGACGAATATAACGCGCAGATGCACGAACTGTACGAGGACGTGCGCGACTTCGTCATCCTCCACTACAAGGCGACGCGCCGCGGCGACACGCCGTTCTGGGACCGGTGCCGCACGATGGACATTCCCGACACGCTGGCGCGCAAGATCGCGCTGTTCCGCGCCAAGGGCCGTGTGTTTCGCGAGGGCCGCGAGCTGTTCGCGACGACCAGCTGGGTCAGCGTATGCCTGGGCCAGCATATCGTGCCGGAGGATTACGAGCCCGCGGTGGATGCGCTCGACGAGCAGAAGGTCGCCGGCGCGATCGAGGAGATGCGGCGCGACTATCTTGACGTCGCCGCACGGCTGCCGAGCCACGGCGACTTCCTGCGCCATGTCGCGGGCACCGCCCCGGTGCAGCCGGCGACGCCAGCACCTCCGGACATGCCGACCTTCTCCTTTGCGTCCGAGACGCCGTTCGACTTCTCGGCCGATCCGCTGTGAGGACCGATGCCATCCGCCGGGTCGTGATCGTCGGCGGCGGCACCGCGGGATGGATGGCCGCCGCCGCGATCGCGCGCGTCATGGGCGAGATGCCGGGACTGGCGATCGAGCTGATCGAATCCGAGGAGATCGGGACGGTCGGCGTCGGCGAGGCGACGATCCCGCAGATCGTGCTGTTCAACCGCATGCTCGGCATCGACGAGGCGGCGTTCATGCGCGAGACGCGCGCGACGTACAAATTGGGGATCGAGTTCGTCGACTGGGTGCGGCCCGGCCACCGCTACGTCCACCCGTTCGGCTCCTACGGGCTCGACATGAAGGGGATCGAATTCCATCATTTCTGGCTGAAGGGGCAGGCGCTGGGCGACGCGACCCCGCTCGACGCCTATTCGCTGGCGATCGTCGCGGGGTTGCAGGGGCGGTTCGGCCATCCGCGCCCCGACCAGCCGGGGTCGCCGCTGTCGAAGCTGGGCTATGCCTTTCAGTTCGATGCCGGGCTCTACGCGCGCTTCCTGCGTCGGCTGGCGGAAGCGAACGGCGTGCGGCGCACCGAGGGGCGGATCGTCGCGATCGAGCGCGACGGCGCGAGCGGGCATGTCGCGGCGGTGACGCTGGCATCGGGCGCGCGGGTGGCAGGCGACCTGTTCATCGACTGTTCGGGGTTTCGCGGGCTGCTGATCGAGGGCGAGATGCAGGCCGGGTTCGAGGACTGGAGCGCGTGGCTGCCGTGCGATCGCGCGGTCGCGGTGCCGTGCGCCAACGGCGGCGACCGCCAGCCGCTGACCCGCTCCACCGCACGCGCCGCGGGGTGGCAGTGGCGCATTCCGCTCCAGCACCGCATCGGCAACGGCTATGTCTACGCGTCGACACACCTGTCCGACGATGAGGCGGCGGCGACGCTGCTCGCCAACCTCGACGGTGCGCCGCTCGCCGAGCCGCGCTTCCTGCGCTTCGCCGCTGGGCATCGCCGCCGTGCCTGGGTCGGCAATGTCGTCGCGCTGGGGCTGGCCGGTGGCTTCCTTGAGCCGCTGGAATCGACCAGCATCCATCTCGTTCAGTCGGCGATCGCGCGGCTGCTGACCTATTGGCCGACGCGCCGCTTCGAGGCGATCGAGATCGAGCGCTTCAACGCCGCGCATGTCCGCGACTATCTCGATATCCGCGACTTCCTCGTCCTCCATTACAAGGCGACCGAGCGGCGCGACAGCGCCTTCTGGGACTATTGCCGCACACTTGCGCCGCCGCCGGAGCTGGCCGAGAAGTTGGCGGTGTTCGCCGCCAATGGCCGCGTGTTTCGCGAGGGCGAGGAATTGTTCACCGAGACGAGTTGGTTGTCGGTCATGGTGGGGCAGGGGATGCGGGCGGGCGGCTACCATCCCGCCGCGGACCTGCTGTCCGATGCCGAGACGCTGGAGCGGCTGGCGCACATCCGCCACGTGGTGGCGGAAACCGCGCAGCTGTTGCCGCGCCAGGACGAGCTGCTGGCGCGGATCGGTTGCGATCTGGTGGAGGCGGCGGCGTGACGGCGCTCCCGGAGATCGAGAACGTCGACCGGCGCACGTTCGACGCCGAGATCCGCCCCGCGGCGTGTCCGGTCGTGTTGCGCGGCATCGCGCGCGACTGGCCGGCGGTCGCCGCCGCGCGCGCCTTGGTGGAGGAGGGCACGGCCTATCTGAAGCGGTTCAGCCGCCCCGACGCGGTGCCCGCGATCCTCGGCGAACCGTCGATCAACGGGCGGTTCTTCTACAATGAAGATCTGACCGGAATGAACTTCGTGCGCGGGCAGACGCCGCTCGAACCATTCCTCGACCGGCTGCTGCGCGACCGCGACCATGCGCAGCCTTATGCGATGGCGGTCCAGTCCGTGCCGCTGCCCGAGCTGCTGCCGGGCTTCGCGGAGGTGAACGCCACCGCATTGGTAGCCCGCGGCGTGGTGCCGCGGATGTGGCTGGGCAATGCGATCCGCGTCGCGACGCATTACGACCTGATGGAGAATGTCGGCGTCGTCGTGATGGGACGGCGGCGCTTCACCTTGTTCCCGCCCGATCAGCTTGCAAACCTCTACATGGGGCCGCTCGAACTGACGCCCGCCGGCACGCCGGTCAGCCTCGTCGATCCGGACGCGCCGGACCTGGCACGCTTTCCGCGTTTCGCCGAGGCCGCACGCGTCGCGCAGTCGGCGACGCTGGAGCCGGGCGACGGCATCTACATCCCGTTCCACTGGTGGCACGCGGTCGAGTCGCTCGACCCGGTCAACGCGTTCGTCAATTACTGGTGGAACCCGGCGCGCGCCGGTCTCGGCAACCCCTATGACGCGCTGCTGCACGCGCTCGTGGCGATCGCGACGCTGCCCGCCGACCAGCGCGCCGCCTATCGCGCGGTGTTCGACCATCTGGTGTTTCGCGACGACGGCGATCCGGGTGCGCATTTGCCCGATGCGGCGAAGGGCGTGCTGGGGCCGGTCGATGCGACGACCGCGGGACGCATCCGCGCGACGCTGCTCGACAGCCTCGCGCGACGCTAGCGGTATCGGCCCTCGTCACCTTGCGCACCTGACCCGCCGCCCGTGCACGCCACCGGGTCGAAAACGACGGGCGATCCAGCCGCCGCGACCGCTATGGTCGCCCACTCCACGGATCGACTGCTGTCGCCCCGGAGGGAGGGCGCTACCGTTCCGCCGGGATCAACGCCGCGCGGATCGGCTCCACCCAGCGATCGCGATCGATGTCGTAGACGATGAAGTCGCTGTCGAACTGCCAATAGGCCCAGGGAAAGCCATGCGCCTCCGCCTCGCGTCGTACGGTGGCGGTGTAGCGCGCGCGGTCGGCGACCGGCGTGCCGCTCTTTTCATAGGCGCCGAACTCGCCCATCAGGACCGGTCGGTCGTTGGCCTTCGACCACGCCGCTACCTTGTCGTAATCGGCCTTGATCCGTGCTTCGTCCGCGGCGGTGAAGGGCACGTTCTTCAGCTTGGCCATCTCGCCCGCCCACGACGCGCCCTGATGCGTGAAGCGGAACGGTTCGTAGGAATGGAAGGTGACCAGGATGTTGCGGTCGCGCTCCGGCAGCCTGAGCGTCGGCAGTTCCTCGAGATTGTTCCAGCGCGTCGGCCCGATCACCAGCGTGCGGCGCGGGTTGGTCGCGCGGACCGCCGGGATCAGCCTGGCCAGCATCGCATTCCACCGCGCGGCGTCGAGCGGCGCGTGCGGCTCGTTCAACAGCTCGAACAGCACGGTGTCGGGCGCGTCGCGATAACGCGCTCCGATCTGCTCCCAGAAGGCGAGCAGCTTCGGCTCGCACGCGTCCGGCGCCTCGGAGCAGCGGTTGAAATCATGCTCGTCGAGGATGACGCCCAGCCCGGCGGCGGTCGCTTCCTTCACCACCCGGTCGAGCGTCGCCAGCCATCGGGGATCGAGCCGGTTCTGCGCGTCCATATGGTCGAACGATTGCAGCACGACCCGGACGAAGTCGAACCCGCCTTCGCGGATGACGCGGAAATGCCGCGTCTGGAAGCGCGCCTTCGCCGGATCGCGCCACATCGGGTCGTAGCCGATAATGTTCACCCCACGCTTCAGCCGCGCCGCCGCCTGCCATGCGGGGCCGCTGTGTGGGGTCGCGCTCGACGCGGCGGCGGCCGGCGCCTGCGGGGTCGCTGCCGCGCCGAGGTGCAGCGCGGCGGCCAGCAGGAGCGTTCCGATCGGCATCACCTTATCCCTTTTCGTCAGCGTCCGTGCTGGTCGAGCGTCGCGGCGGCCAGCGTCACCGGTGCGCGCGCCACCACGTCGGTGGCGGAGGTCGCCAGCAACAGCTCGTAGCGACCGTCCGCGATTCGCCACCCGCGCGTGGCCGGATCGAAGGTGGCCAGCAGCCGCGGGTCGACCGTCACCGTCACCTGCCGCGTCTCGCCGGGCGCCAGTTCGACTTTCTCGAACCCGGCGAGCCGTTTTGGCGCTTCCCATCCCGCGCCCGCGACATACACCTGCGGCACCGCCTTGCCCGCGACGCGGCCGGTATTGGTGACCGAGAAGCGCGCCTGCACGCTCTTGCCTGCCGGCGCGACGCTCAGCCCGCCAAGGCGGAAGTCGGTGTAGGACAGACCGAAACCGAACGGAAACAGCGGCTTGGCACCGGTCTTGTCGAACCACTTATAACCGACAGCGGCGCCCTCGATATTGTAATTGCCGATCGGGTGCGAGTCGCGGTCCAGCTTCGGATCGCCTTCGATCACCGGGCGCGGCAGTTGCTGCAACGATGCCGGAAAGGTCGCCGGCAAGTGCCCGGAAGGATTGACCTCTCCGGTCAGCACGCGTGCGATCGCCTCGCCGCCCGACGTGCCCGGATACCACGCCGCCAGCACCGCGCCGACGTTCTTCAGCCACGGCATCAGCACCGGACCGCCGGTCTCCAGCACCACGACCGTCCGTGGGTTGGCGCGCGCCACCGCCGCGATCATCGCGTCCTGCCCGGCGGGCAGGTTCAGGTCGGGCGCGTCGATCGACTCGCCGGTCCATTGCTCGCCGAAGACAATGACCAGATCGGCCTTGCGCGCCGCCGCAGCCGCCGCCTTGACGTCCTTGCCGTCCAGATAGGTGACCGACGCGCCCGTGCGCGCCTGGAGCGCCTTCATCGGCGAAGAGGGGTAGAACAGTTTCGGCCCCGGGAAGCCGGCCGGATATTCGTCGGGAATCGCAAGTCCGTTGGGCGGCCCGCCGTGGGGATAGACCTGACTGGATCCCCCGCCCGACAGCACTCCGACATCGGCATGCGCGCCGATCAGCAGGATCGACTTCGCGGAGCGCGCGACGGGCAGCAGCCCGCGCTCGTTCTTCAGCAGCACGATGCCTTCCTCGGCATCGGCGCGCGTCACCGCGGCATCCGCGGCATAGTCGATCGTCGTCGCACGGTCGCCGGCCACCGGCTTGTCGAACAGCCCGTTCCTGAACATCGCCCACACGATGCGCCGCGCCATGTCGGTGGCGCGCGCCTCGGTGACATAGCCGTTGTTGACCGCCTCGCGCAGCGCGTCGGCGAAATAGGGCGAACGGTCGAACGCCCAGCCCGATTGCTGGTCGAGGCCCGCGTTGGCGGCCTGCGTCGTCGAATGGGTCGCGCCCCAGTCCGACATCACATAGCCCTTGTAGCTCCAATCCTGCTTCAGCGTGCGGTTGAGCAGCCAGTCGTTCTCGCACGCGTAGAAGCCGTTGACGCGGTTGTAGGCGCACATCACCGAGCCGGGGTCGCCGACCTCCAGCGCGATCTCGAACGCCAGCAGGTCGGACTGCCGCGCCGCCTGTTCCTCGATCCGCTCGTCGATGTTGAAGCGGTTCGTCTCCTGCCCGTTGAAGGCGAAATGCTTCATCGTCGAGACGACGTTCTGCGACTGGATGCCCTTGATCTGCCGCCCGGTCATTATACCGGCGAGCAGCGGATCCTCGCCGCTGTATTCGAAATTGCGGCCGTTGCGCGGCTCGCGCGTCAGGTTCATGCCCCCCGCCAACTGGACGTTGAAGCCGGATAGGAACGCCTCGTTGCCGATCATCGCACCGCCGGCCTGCGCGAGTTCGGGGTTCCAGGTCGCGGCGGTGGCGATGCCGGAGGGAAGCGCGGTGCGCAGCCGCGGCGTCGGCGTCCGCTGGCTGGCGACGCCGATCCCGGCGTCGGTCTGCCACTGCGCAGGCACGCCGAGCCGCGCAATGCCGGGCACGAACCCGGCCGAGGCGGGCAACCCGTCCTTGGGCATCTGCCAGTTCTTGGTCGCGGTCTTCTGCCAGTCGGCGCTGGTCGAGAAATAGCCGAACGTCAGCTGCAGCTTTTCGTCTAGGGTCATCGCCTTGACGAGCAGATCCGCGCGCGCATCGGCGCTGAGCGTCGGATCGGCCCACGGGCGCGCGGTCGGCGCTCCCGTCGGCGCGGCGGCAGCGCCCGGCGCATTGTTGGTGGTCTGCGCACCCGCAGGCGCAAACACGATCCCTGAAAGGAGGACGGCGGCGGAAAGGCGCAGCGCGGCGCGGAGCGATGAAGCGGACATGGCGGTTGTGTATCGCACTGTTTCGCCATGACAAGTGCTGGCGGAAGAGGTGGGATTCGAACCCACGGAGAGCTTGCACCCTCGCCGGTTTTCAAGACCGGTGCCTTAAACCGCTCGGCCACTCTTCCTCGCGCGGTGGCAGCGCCTATGGCAGCAAGCCTCGCGCGGGCGCAACCCTCCCGTTGCTGCGGCCACCCGTGCCGTGGCGGCGACGGTTCGCGGTTCCGCCGCGGTGCGCGCTGTGCCAGAACCGCGGCTTCATGAACGGGGTAGCTCTTCTCTGGCGCGGCCTGGCCGCATGGGCGTGCGTGATCGCGCCGACCGCGGCCTGGGCACAGGACGACGCGGGCTTTCGCAGCTATATGACGCAGGTGCGGGCGCGCGCGCTGGCCGCCGGGGTGCGCGCCGCGACCGTCGACGCCGTGCTGCCGACGCTGACCTACAACCCGCGCGTCGTGGCGCTCGACCAGCAGCAGCCGGAGGCGCGCCCCAATGCGCCGGTGCCGCGCTTCGCGCCCTATCGCACCGCGCATGTCGACGCCGCCCGCATCGCGCGCGGCCGCGCCACTTACACCGCGCAGCGCGCGCGGCTGGCGCAGGTCGAGGCGGCGACCGGCGTGCCCGAACAGATCATGGTCGCAATCTGGGGGCACGAGACCAATTACGGGTCGTACACCGGCAATTTCGACACCGTCCGCAGCCTGGCGAGCCTGGCCTACGAAGGCCGTCGCCGCCCGCTGTTCGAAGGCGAGCTGATCGCCGCGCTCAAGATGATCGACCGCGGCGTCTCGCGCACGCAGCTGACCGGCAGCTGGGCGGGCGCGATGGGCAATCCGCAGTTCCTGCCGTCGATCTACCTGCGGCTTGCCAAGGACGGCGACGGCGACGGCCGCGCCGACATCTGGAACTCCGCCGCGGATACGCTCGCCTCGATCGGCAACTACTTTACGCAGGCGGGCTGGCGGCGCGGGCAGCCGTGGGGCGTGGCGGTCAACGTGCCGACCACCTTCGACCGTGGCGAGGTGCGCAACCGCCTCGTCTCGCCGCGCTGCCCGCGGGTGTTCGAGCGGCACAGCGGCTGGCGATCGATGCGCGAATGGCGCGCGCTGGGCGTCGCGGCGCAGGGCCGCACCCTCGCCGACGACGTCCAAGCCGCGCTGATCGAGCCCGATGGCCCGGGGCAGACCGCCTATTTGCTGACCGGCAATTACCGCGTGATCCTCGACTACAATTGCTCGAATTTCTACGCGCTGTCGGTCGGGCTGCTTGCGGATGCGATTGCGTCGTAACGCACCGCCCCGCTATGGCACCGCGATCCTCTCCTCCTGACGCCCACGGAACTCCTGCATGACCAAGCTGCTGACCGTCCTCGCGCTGCCCGCCGCCGCCGTCGCGCTGGCGGTACCCGCCATCGCCGCCGCGCCGAAGTTCGACACGCCGGCGCCGGTGGCGTTCATGGAAGATCTGTCGTCGGGCGCGGTGCTGTTCGCGCGCGATGCCGACCGGCGCATGCCCCCGGCGTCGATGGCCAAGATGATGACGGTCTATACCGCGTTCCAGATGATCCAGCGCGGCGACCTGAAGCTCGACACCGAGTTCGAGGTTCGACCGGAGACGTGGGCCAAGTGGCACGGGCCGCAGGCCGGCTCGACGATGTTCCTTTCGTCGGGCGAGCGCGTCTCGGTCGCCAACCTCCTCTACGGCATCGTGACGCTGTCGGGGAACGACGCCTGCATCGTGCTGGCCGAGGGCATTTCCGGCACCGAACAGGCGTTCGTCGAGCGGATGAACGAGGATGCGGCGAAGCTGGGGCTGAAGAACAGCCACTTCGGCACTGCCAACGGCTGGCCGGACGGCGGCGTCACCTATGTCACCGCGCGCGACCTCGCGACGCTGGCGGCGGCGACGATCCAGCAGCACCCGAAGCTCTACAAGCAATTCTATTCGCGCCGAGATTTCACCTGGGGCAAGACGATGGGCGGCGGGCAGGCGATCACCCAGGCCAACCGCGATCCGCTGCTCGGCCGCGTGGCCGGCGCCGACGGCCTCAAGACCGGCCATACCGAGGAGGCGGGCTACGGCTTCACCGGCTCGGCCGAGCAGAACGGCCGCCGCCTGGTGATGGTGCTCGCCGGGCTGACCAGCTTCAACCAGCGCGCGCAGGAATCGGTGCGGTTCATGGAGTGGGGCTTTCGCGCGTGGCAGGCCAAGCCGGTCGTCAAGGCCGGCCGAGAAGTCGGCGCCGCCGCGGTCCAGCTCGGCAGCGCGTCGGAGGTGAAGCTGGTCGCGCCCAAGGACCTGACCGTCACCATCCCCTCGGGCAGCCGCCCGCAACTCGCCGCCAAGATCGTCTATGACGGTCCGATCAAGGCGCCGATCAAGCAGGGCGCGCATGTCGCCGATCTCGTCGTTTCCTCGCCGGGACTGCCCGAGCAGCGGATGCCGCTGGTCGCGGCCGCCGACGTCGGCGAGGCCGGCTTCTTCGGCCGCGCGTGGCACGGCCTGACCGGGCTATTCGGCTGACCGGCAGCACGCAGGGGAGTGCCGCGGGGATGAACGCGGGGCGGTTCCTCAGCCTCGAAGGCGGCGAAGGGGCGGGCAAATCGACGCAAGGACGCGCGCTCGCGGCGGCACTCGCCGCGCGCGGCGTCGAGGCGGTCGTCACGCGCGAACCCGGCGGCAGCGACGGTGCGGAGTCGATCCGCGCGCTGCTGATGCAGGGCGATGCCGCGCGGTGGAGCCCGCGCGCCGAGGCGCTGCTGTTCGCCGCCGCGCGCGCCGACCATGTCGAGCGCGTCATCCGCCCCGCGCTTGCCGCGGGACGCTGGGTGATCTGCGACCGCTATCTCGATTCCAGCCGCGCCTATCAGGGGCTCGCCGGTCGGCTCGACGATGACGCGATCCTCGCGCTTCACG
Source organism: Sphingomonas sp. BE138 (assembly GCF_031456125.1). Taxonomy (NCBI): domain Bacteria; kingdom Pseudomonadati; phylum Pseudomonadota; class Alphaproteobacteria; order Sphingomonadales; family Sphingomonadaceae; genus Sphingomonas; species Sphingomonas sp. BE138. The sequence goes on along the minus strand of NZ_JAVDUC010000003.1, from coordinate 4,727 downwards.
CCTTCGGGTCGGAGGGATTGCTGCCCGACCGCACGTTCCTGCTCGCGCTTCCGACCGAGGTCGGCGCAGCGCGCGCCGCCGCGCGCGACGGGCTGGCCGCGGATCGCTTCGCGGCACGCGGCTCGGCTTTCCACGCCGAGGTCGCCGCAGCGTTCGACCGCTTCGCCGCGCAGGAGCCGGATCGTTTCCGCCGCATCGACGCTACCCTGCCGCCCGCGGCGGTGACGCAGGCGATGCTGGACTCGCTGGCGGACTGGCTGCCGTGAGCGACGTGCGCGGCCACCGCGGCGCGATCGACGCGTTCCTGGCCGCCAGCACCGGCGGCGCGCTCCACCATGCGTGGCTGCTCGCCGGGCCGCAGGGGATCGGCAAGGCGACCTTCGCGCAGGCCGCCGCGCTCCGGCTGCTCGCCGATGCGATGACGCCGGGCACACTGCCGCCGGGGCTCGACGTCCCGTCCGATCACCGTGCCGCGCAGTTGATGGCGGCGGGCTCGCACCCCGATCTGCGCGTGCTGCGCCGCCTGCCCAAGAAGGACAAGGAGGACGAACTCGCGCGGTCGATCACCGTCGACCAGATCCGCAGCCTAGGGCCGTTCCTCGGCACGATGCCCTCGCTGTCGCCGCGCCGCGTGATCGTGATCGATGCCGCCGACGATCTCGAACGTCCCGGCGCGTCGAACGCCTTGCTCAAGAGCCTTGAGGAACCGCCCGCCGGTACCGTCTTCCTGCTCGTCAGCCATGCGCCGGGCCGGCTGCTTCCGACCATCCGTTCGCGCTGCCGCCTGCTGCGCTTCGAGCCGCTCGACGATACCGATATGGCCGCGGTGCTGGCACGCGCGCTCCCCGATGCCGACCCGGACGAGCGCGCCGCGCTGGTGCGGATCGGGGAGGGGGCGCCCGGCCGCGCGATCGGCTATGCCGGGCTCGATCTCGGCGCGGTCGACGCCGCCGTGGAGGCGATCGGCCGCGACGGCGATCCCGGCCTCGCGCGCCGCGCCGCTTTGGCCCGCGCGCTGTCACCGAAGGCCGCGCAGGCGCGCTACGAGGCATTCCTCGACCGGGTCCCGACCGTCATCGCGCGCATGGCGGCGCTCCGCCACGGCGCCGACCTGCGCACCGCGCTCGACGCCTATGACGAAGCGCGTTCGGTCGCCGCCGCCGCACGCAGCCTGTCGCTCGATACGCAGGGAACCGTCTACGAACTGGCCGGCATCGTCGCCCGGCTGGCCGCACCCGACCAATCGCCTTGCTGACCGTCACCCGTGCGCAGGCAGGGGCCCATGTCTGCATCGTCCCGCGGCGCGCCGCACGGCCCCATCGTCAACTCCGCGCAGGCGGGAATCCAGAACCTCCGATCTTCCGGCTCTTGCGAAGACCGGCGCGTCTGGATTCCCGCGTTCGCGGGAATGACGGCTGAGATCAGCATCCTCTAGCGCAATGCTCGCGTTGCGAGGGCGACCCCACCTTGTTGCGCCCGAACACAGGCTTTAGGGAAGCGCCATGGGCGACCCTTTCTACATCACCACCGCGATCAGCTACCCCAATGGACGTCCGCATATCGGCCATGCCTATGAAGCGATCGCCGCGGACGCGATCGCGCGCTTCCAGCGGCAGGCCGGACGCGACGTCCGCTTCCAGACCGGCACCGACGAACATGGGCTCAAGATGGTGCAGACCGCCCGCGACAAGGGGGTCGAGGTGCGCGCGCTTGCCGACGAAATGTCGGGGCATTTCCAGGCGATGTGCGATGCTCTGAACATCAGCTACGATCGTTTCATCCGCACGACCGACCCCGACCACCATCGCGCCAGCCAGTCGCTGTGGCGCGCGATGGCCGATGCCGGCGACCTCTACCTCGATCGCTACGAGGGTTGGTATTCGGTCCGCGACGAGGCGTTCTACGACGAAAAGGAACTGGTCGACGGGGAAGGGGGGGCGAAGCTCTCGCCGCAGGGCACGCCGGTGACATGGACCGCGGAGGAAACGTGGTTCTTCTGCCTGTCCAAGTATCAGCAGCCGTTGCTCGACTTCTACGCCGCCAACCCCGACTTCATCCGTCCCGAAAGCCGCCGCAACGAGATTTTGCGCTTCGTGGAGGGTGGACTCGCCGACCTGTCGGTCTCGCGCACCAGCTTCGACTGGGGCGTTCCCGTGCCCGATAGCCCCGGTCACGTCATGTACGTGTGGGTCGACGCGCTCACCAACTACCTCACCGGTGCGGGCTACCCGGACGGTGCAATGCCGCATTGGCCCGCCGACATCCACCTGATCGGCAAGGACATCGTCCGCTTCCACGCGGTTTATTGGCCGGCGTTCCTGATGTCCGCGGGCGTGCCGCTGCCGAAGACCGTCTTCGGGCACGGCTTCCTGCTTCATCGCGGCGAGAAGATGTCGAAGAGTCTCGGCAACGTCGTCGATCCGCTTGATCTAGCAAGTGCTTTCGGTGTCGACGGCCTGCGCTACTTCCTCCTGCGCGAGGTCAGCTTCGGGCAGGACGGCAGCTATGCCGCCGACGCGATCGTCACCCGCGTCAACGCGGAACTCGCCAACGCCTTCGGCAATCTCGCGCAACGCACCCTGTCGTTCATTGCCAAGAACCTGGGCGGCGCGCTGCCAGAGCCGGGTCGCGCCGATCCGGCCGACGCGCAATTGATCGAGGAAGTCGTCGTCGCCTGTGCCGGCTTCAAGGCCGCGTTCGGCGACCTGCTGCTCAGCCAGGGCATCGAGGCGTGGATGCGCGGCGTGTTCGCCTGCAATCAATATATCGACGCGCAGGCACCGTGGGCGCTTCGCAAGACGGACCCGGAGCGGATGCATGCGGTGCTTCGGACGCTGGTGCGCGCGATCCGTATGCTTGCGATCACGATCGTGCCGGTCGTGCCGGATGGGGCGGGGCGGGTGCTCGACCTGCTCGGCGTCGAGCAGCGCGATCATGCTGCGATCGACGACGTTGGCTGGTACCAGCGCCACGTCGATGCCGGCTTCGTCCTGGCCGCCCCGGCACCGGCGTTCCCCCGGCTTGAGCTACCCTCCGAGGCGGAGATCGCTTGATGCTTGCCGACAGCCACTGCCACCTGAATTACAAGGGGTTGGTCGAGGAACAGCAGGCGGTGCTCGAACGCGCCCGCGCGCGCGGCGTCACCGCGATGCTCAACATCGCGACCCGCGAGAGCGAATGGGACGCGGTGCTCGCGACCGCCGAGCGCGCGCCGGACGTATGGGCGACGGTCGGCATCCACCCGCACGAGGCCGACCAGCATCCGCATGTCGACACGGCGAAACTCGTCGAGCGTGCCCGCCATCCGCGCGTCGTCGGCATCGGCGAGAGCGGGCTCGACTATCACTATGACCATTCCGACCGCGCGCGCCAGCAGGCGAGTTTCCGCGCGCATATCGCGGCGGCGCGGCAGGCGGGGGTCCCGATCGTGGTCCATACCCGCGATGCGGAGGACGATACGGCCGCCATCATGCGCGAGGAGATGGAGGAGGGCGCCTACACCGGCGTGATCCACTGCTTCACCGCAGGCGCGGACTTCGCGCGCAAAGCGCTCGATCTTGGAATGTACATCTCTATTTCCGGGATCGTCACGTTCCGCAACGCCACCGACCTGCAAGCGATCGCTGCGACACTTCCTCGCGAGCGGCTCCTGATCGAAACCGACGCGCCGTTTCTCGCGCCCGTTCCGCACCGCGGCAAGCCCGGCGAACCCGCCTTCGTCGCCGATACCGCCACGTACCTGGCCAAGCTGCGCGGCGAAGAAACTGAGGATCTACAACGCTATACGGCGGAAAACTTCTACAGCCTCTTCGCGAAAACACGGTCAAGATGAAGGTCCGCATCCTAGGCTCCGGCACATCCTCCGGCGTCCCGCGCATCGGCAACGACTGGGGCGACTGCGACCCCAACGACCCCCGCAACCGTCGAACGCGCGCCTCGATACTCGTCGAGCATGACGGCACCCGCATCCTCGTCGACACCAGTCCCGACATGCGTCAGCAATTGCTGGACGCCAACGTTGCCGCCGTCGACGCCGTGATCTGGACTCACGAACATGCCGATCACGTCTTCGGGATCGATGATCTTCGGCAGATATATCATGTACTTGGGCGTCCCGTTAAGGGCTATGCGCGGCCACGCACCGCAGCCACGCTGACGAGCCAATTCGGTTACGTCTTTACGGGAAACGGCGGCTATCCGCCCACCGTTCGCCTGGACGACCTTCCCGATCAGCTTCGTGTCGGCGCGATCGATATCCGTGTGGTGGACCAGCCGCACGGCAGGATCACGTCGGCCGGTCTTCGCTTCGAGGCCGGTGGCTGCGCGATCGGATATGCCACCGATATCAGCGACATGACCGATGATATGCGCAGGCTGTATGAAGGTCTCGACATATGGATCGTCGATGCGCTGCGTCGCCGTCCGCATCCGACGCATCCCGATCTGGCGACGGTGCTCGGCTGGATCGGGGAACTGCGACCGCGTCAGACCGCGCTGGTGCATATGGATCAATCAATGGATTACGCCGGGTTGATCGCAGAATTGCCGCCGCATGTCCGTCCCGGGCACGACGGCCTCGAACTCATGCTCCCTTTACATAATGCTGATTATCGCATCGGTGGCTAGGCGGACGGTGCATTCTAGATCGAAGTGCGAAAACCTAGCTTAAGTGAGGGTTCCACCCGGCGGAGGGTTGCGCATGGGCAGCTACACGCATCTGGATCTCG